>CALEUX010000188.1 GCA_937920475.1 uncultured Marinilabiliaceae bacterium | reverse complement strand
TCTTTAGATACTGCCACCAATTCTTCCAGATCTTTGTATTCTTTGTTGAGTTTGATGTAACGCTTGGTATCGTTAATAACCGAAGGGTCGGTTAGTTGTTGTCCAATCTCTTCGAACCGCAGCCTGATGGCTTCCAGTTTTTCAAGCAGTGAATTATTTATTGCCATTTTGTTTTAGTGAAAAATGCTGTGTTATTTTATTGAACGCCTGATTTGTGAAGAATTAATTATGATAAAGGCTTTTGAATTACTTTTTAATCCTTTATCCTAGCTTCTTATAATCAAAGGGTATCTAATAAAAAAATTCTCCGAATCCGCTTCGGATGGTAAGTTTGGCTTTTTCGGCCTGTTCGCAACGACCCACAATTTTGCCCTCAATATTAAAAGCAGCGGCAATGCTGATGATTTCATTGGCTAATTGGGGTTTAACGTATATCTCAAGTCGGTGTCCCATATTGAAAACTTTGTACATTTCGCTCCAGGGGGTTTGCGAGGACTCCTGAATGATACGGAACAATGGTGGTACATCAAAAAGATTGTCCTTAATAATGTGTAAGTTATCTACAAAGTGCAGAACTTTGGTTTGTGCGCCGCCTGAGCAATGTACCATACCATGTATCTGGCCACGATAATTTTCCAGTATTTTTTTTACCACTGGCGCGTAGGTACGTGTGGGCGACAGAACCAGTTTGCCAGCATCAATTCCCAGCTCTTCAATTTTTTGGGTAAGGCTATAGTTTCCTGAATATATTAGGGCTGAAGGCACCTGTGGGTCGAAGCTTTCGGGGTATTTCGCTGCCAGATAGTTGGCAAAAACATCATGACGAGCAGATGTTAACCCATTGCTTCCCATTCCACCGTTGTAATCATCTTCGTAAGAGGCTTTGCCGTATGAAGAGAGCCCAACAATAACATCGCCTGCTTCAATGCGGTGGTTCGAGATCACATCCGAACGTTTCATGCGGCAGGTTACTGTGGAGTCGACTATAATGGTACGCACAAGGTCGCCTACATCGGCTGTTTCGCCACCGGTGGAGTAAATTGAAATGCCGGCATCGCGCAATGCAGCCAGAATTTCTTCGGTGCCGTTGATGATGGCCGAGACAACTTCGCCCGGTATCAGGTTTTTATTACGACCGATGGTGGATGACAGCAGAATATTCTCAGTGGCACCAACGCATAATAAATCGTCGAGATTCATAATGATGGCATCCTGAGCTATTCCTTTCCAAACGGACAGGTCGCCGGTTTCGCGCCAATAGAGATAGGCTAGTGATGACTTAGTGCCGGCTCCATCGGCATGCATAATATTACAATAATGGGGTTCGCCGCCCAGTATGTCGGGTACAATTTTACAAAAAGCCTTGGGGAATAATCCTTTGTCGATGTTTTTAATGGCCTGATGCACATCTTCTTTAGATGCTGATACGCCACGCTGGTTATATCTTGATTCGGGATTCACTACTTATCGGTTTATTTCGGAATGCAAATTTAGTATAATCTTTTGGCATCATCAAATGATTGCATTGCATATAGGGGTAAGCTAAATTAAGGGTGCTTTTCGGAAGAAGAACGAATTAAAGTATATACAACAAGATGCCATTCACATCAGCCTATAAACCCGTATGCACGCTGAATTCAACCCTGTTGTTTAATTTACGGGCAGAATCCTGGTCGCGACGAACCAATCGTTGAATAAATGATTCAGAAAGCACATCGTTTTCACGTACAAAGGTATGTCTTCCCGCAATAGCAGAAGTAACTGTTAATGGCTGAGAGCCACCCACTCCGCGAGCAGAAAGGCGCTCGGTTGCTATCCCTTGGGTAATTAAAAATTGCATAACAGATTCAGCTCTTTTTTGAGAGAGAACGATATTTTCGGTTTCATCGCCACGTGCATCGGTGTGTGCCAGAATATTTAACCTGATGGTTGGATTCTCGTTAAGAAGTGAAACTACTTTTGATAATTCCTGACGGGTAGCCTGCGTGAGATCCCATTTGTCGGCATCAAATTGCACATTGTCGAAAACCAGTGGGCGCCTGGCACTGGCCAGGGATATGTTCAGGTTGTATTGCCGGCTCTCTTTAATGCCAATGGTAGATATTTTTTCACGATGGTTAAAATAGCCAGGAGCTGCTGCCAATACTACATATTCCACATCAGGCTTTAATAGTGCGTTAAAGGTTCCGGCTGCTTCAATGTTTATGCGCATATTGGTTCCATCGGTGCCAACAATACGAACGATTGTATTTTCGGGTACCGGCTGATTGGGACCTGCATCCAGAGTGCCCGATAATACGGCTTGCACAACAGGAAGTGAGAAGCTGTAGATATTATCAATGCCACGGGCATTGTCGCGCGAACTTGAAAAGAAGCCTGATTCGCGGCCCTTAAAAAAGGTGATGCCAAAATCGTCGGACATGGAATTGATGGGCGTGCCCATATTGGATACCTGCCAGGAGTCGTCCCCGGTTGGTGTTGCCATATATAAATCCAATCCGCCAAACCCTATATGTCCGTTCGAGCTGAAATACAGTATGTTGTTGTGGCGGATGTATGGGAATAATTCATCGCCAGGGGTGTTGATATAAGGTCCCAAATTTACTGGTACACCCCATTCGTCGCCATTTGATTTGGAAACTTTCCAGAGGTCTTTACCTCCATACCCACCTGACATATCAGAAACAAAAACCAAAGTATTGCCATCGGGAGAAATGGCCGGATGGGCAAAAATTAAACTGTCGGGGCCCAATGCAACTTTTGATGGTTCGCCCCACCGGCCACCCATCCGTTTCATGTTCCAGATTTCGGCGCCCATGGGGCCGGCATTTTCAAACCGGCAACGTGTAAAATAGGCTTCTTTCCCGTCGTCGGTTAACGATATAAAACCATCCTCCCAGGAGTTGGTTAATTCCTGCTCGAGTAACAATTCGGGAGTCATCCATTCTCCTTTGGAGTCCTGGCGTATTGAAAACAGAACCGAGGCTCCCTGGCCGGTAATGCGACTCAGGCTTTTTTTCTTCTTTTTGGCATTGCGCATGGAAGAGAAATAAAGTTGCGAAGGGTTGTCGGGAGCAATAACAGGAGCGTAATCGCTGAAACGGGAGTTCAGTTTTTTTACAACCTCAACTTTATGCCTTGTTGGGGGCGGGGGATTAAGCGCCAGCCGGGCCGATGCAAGTCCATTAACGGCGAGGTGATCTCCGGCTACTTCGTTGAGGTATTCCTCGTACAAAATGATAGCTTCCTGATAGGCTCCGGTTTTTAAAAGTGAATGTGCCTGAAATAGTTTAGCCCTACGGTCGGTATAGCCAAACCGAATAGCTCTGCCATAGGCTACTACAGCTTTACGGGGTTGATTGGTGTGCCGGTAACTTTCGGCCAGATAAAAAGAGATTTCACCTTTGTGAAAGCGATTATCTTCGCGTTTATAAGCTTTTTGCAATAAATTAATGGCGCGGTGGTATTCGCCAATATCATAAACTTTTTTGGCCGAACCCATGCGGTTTTTAGAAGCACACCCCTGTAATAAAAACAAGGCCGGCACCAGAACTATAATTATGATGGAAAACAAGTTGCGCTTCATGGCCATAAAGATAATTACTCTTCAGATTTTTTAGGTACTAATTGATAAAAACGTTAGGTGTGGTTATTTATTTTATACAAAAATCCTGTTCCGAGTTAATTTGTGGAACAGGATTTATAAAGGGATTAGTATTTACGAAAGCAATAATTTGATTTCTTTACTAATTTTTTTCGATGGCAGGCCTCTAAATATGGATAACTTCCCCATAAGCAGCGGCAGCGGCTTCCATAATAGCTTCTGACATGGTTGGATGCGGATGTACTGCTTTTATGAGTTCCTGACCGGTTGTTTCGAGTTTGCGGGCGGTAACCAGTTCTGCAATCATTTCGGTAACATTGGCACCAATTAAATGAGCCCCCAGTAATTCACCATACTTTGCATCGAAGATGAGTTTTACAAAACCATCTTTTTGACCGGCTGCGCTGGCTTTGCCTGATGCAGAGAAAGGAAATTTTCCGATCTTTAGCTCGTAGCCGGCTTCTTTAGCGGCTTTTTCGGTCATACCAACAGAGGCCACTTCGGGCGAAGTATAGGTACAGCCGGGGATATTGCCATAGTTGAGCGGTTCGGGATGATGACCTGCGATTTTCTCCACACAAATAATTCCTTCGGCAGAAGCCACGTGAGCCAGGGCCTGACCGGGGACAATATCACCAATGGCATAGATTCCGGGAACAGACGTGCGATAATAATCATCTACTTTAATGCGGCCATTTTCAACGGCAACGCCAGCTTCTTCCAAACCTAAACCATCAATATTTGGCGTGATGCCAACAGCCGACAATACCACATCGGCCTCAACTACTTCTTCACCTTTTTTAGTTTTAATGGTTACTTTAACCTTTTTGCCGGAAGTATCGACTTTGGTAACCTCAGAGCTTACCATAACCTCAATGCCAGCCTTTTTAAACGAGCGGGCCAGTTGTTTCGATACTTCCTCATCTTCGAGGGGCACAATGTTATCGAGATATTCAACCAAGGTCACTTTGGTGCCAATGGTGCTGTAGAAATAGGCAAATTCGCTTCCAATGGCACCGGAACCAACCACAACCATCGATTCGGGTTGTTTTTCGAGGGTGAGTGCCTTGCGGTATCCTATTATTTTCTCACCATCCTGAGGTAAATTAGGAAGTTGGCGACTACGGGCACCAGTAGCCAGAATAACATGAGGCGCCTCCATCCTCAGAGTGGAACCATCTTTTTTGGTAACTTCAACTTTTTTATCAGCGGTTAGTTTTGCAGTACCTTCTATAACATCAATTTTGTTTTTTTTGAATAAAAACTGGATGCCTTTGCTCATGCCATCGGCAACGCCACGGCTCCGGTTTACCATGGCACTAAAATCGGCTTGCGCATTACCGTCAATTTTAATTCCATAGTCTGAAGCATGAGTCAGATATTCAAATACCTGAGCGCTCTTAAGAAGCGATTTGGTAGGTATACACCCCCAGTTAAGACAAACGCCCCCCAATTCGGCTTTTTCAATAACAGCTGTTTTTAATCCCAATTGTGAAGCTCTGATGGCAGCAACATAACCACCGGGGCCACTGCCAATAACCAGCAAATCGTAATTCATATTCGATAAATATTTATAATACAAGATACAAAAAAATTAACAGACCCAAATTGGTTTGAGGGCCCGTTTCATAACATATAACCAAGAAACAAATATTGCAGTTAATGGTTCATAAAAAAACCGGCAGTTAAAAGTTCTGCCGGCTTAATGTAGTGGGGGATATTCTTTAGTTAAAAATTTCTTCCAGTTTTTGCTGAAGCTGGTCGCCTTTTATATTAACAGCCAATATTACACCGTTTGGGTCGAGCAGATAGGTGGTTGGAATGTATCGAACGCCATAAATTTCGGCTGAAATCCCTTTGTCGTCAATCAGCTGCGTCCAACCCAAACCGTCTTCCTCGATGGCTTTTAACCATGCATCACGGTCGTTATCAACTGAAACGCCCAGAATAGTAAATCCATGTTTGTTAAACTGAGTGTATTTTTCAACCATGATGGGGTTTTCGCGGCGACAAGGCTGACACCATGATGCCCAAAAATCGATTAATACATATGAGCCTCTCAAAGAAGTAAGACCAACGTTTTCTCCATCTTTTGATGTTAGTGTAAAATCAGGGGCAACACGACCAACCTGAAGCTGTTCGAGTAACTGAATGTTATCGGATAGTACCTTGAAGTAATTGTTGGCGGCGAGCTCAGGATTTAAAAGGTTTAGCACTTCTTTCTGCTGCTCAAAGTCATCGTTCATGAAAATATTCAGAGCCAGATAGGCAGCCACGGGCGACGAAGCATTTGATGTAATGAACTGCTTAATGTTCTCTTTACGGGTAACTTCAAGTGCATTGAATTCATTTCTGATGGCATTGGCTTTATCCTGGTCGCCAATCCCTATTGCTTGTTGATATTGGTCTCTTAATTCAAGGGTTTTATCATCAAACAACTTCATTTCCTGCTTAAATGCCTGATAAGTATCGTTTAAAGGTGAGCCTTTTACTTCGGCTTCTGATAACTTAGTGGCATCTCCGTTAATGGTAATGGTTTTGTTTTCACCAAAGAACTGGAGAAATTGCCTTTGTCCTTCAATTTGAATCAGTAACATAGCTGGTTGTTCCAATGCGCCATTGAGTGAGAATTTTCCATCGATAACCAAAGCGGTATCAAGAGGAACTGCTTTTTTGCCATCGTAAAACGACAGGATTACAGGATTTTGTATATCTCCACTTAAAACTCCATTAATTTCAAAGCTATTTGTTGATGACTTACAACTGCTGAGTAGAGCAATAGCTGCAACAATAAAAAGGGTTTTGTTCATTTGTAAAGAGTTTTGATAATGCTAAATTTATAGTTTGATTTGGTAAATAAAAAGCAACAATGCCACTTATTTTTTTGAATAAGTCTGCATTGATATCTACAGCCAATAGGGGGGAGGGTTAATTTTAAACCAAAGCTATGGTTTTTGCCTGATAAATTGTAATAAATTGCAATAAAAAAACATCACTAACCGAGCATCCGTTTTTGGCGGACTTATACGAATGAAAAGAACATTTATAGCGATACCAGTGCCATCAGAATACGGGCTTTCCGAAAAGCTAAAGATATTCTCAACGTGGAACCGGGGTGCCAACATTAAGTGGGTGCCATCTCACCAATGGCATTTTACTTTGGCTTTTTTGGGAGAAACAAGTTATGAAAGTGAACTAAGGGTGAAATCCATTCTTTCATCGTTGGTTGCGGGAATAAAGGCTTTCGACATCCGCTTCGATGGGATTGGCTTGTTTCCGCACAAAAGAAACCCCAAAGTTATTTGGGTTGGAATAGAGAAAAGTCCTTTCATAGAATCAATTGCCAATGATATTCAGCAACAACTAAAAAATGCGGGTGTTGAATTTGATGCTAAACCATTTGTTCCTCATCTAACCATAGGCCGTGTTAAGCAACTTTTGAACCCAGAGGATTTCAGACGAAGATTTGAGTCCTGCGTAATTTCAACTCCTATTGAAACGCCCCTGAATGAACTGGTATTCTATCAAAGCGTGCTTGAAAAGGATGGCCCGGTTTATCAGGCTTTAGCAAGTTGGGAATTAGCGTGATTGCGGATTATTTTGCACTATTTGTAAGTTCAAGAATTAAAATACTTTTCGGATTAAGAATAATATTCCCAAGGCCCGAAGAAATTTCACCTGAGATTACATTTACCACTTGTTCAACTTTACCTACTGTGGCATTGAAGCGGTTTGACTCAAGCCGTCGTGGCGAGTCAGGGTTATTGTTTATTATTACCAGCAGTTTCTTTTTATCGGAGCATCTGAAATAGGCATACACATCATCACGGGGCTCAAAGTGAATGGTTTTGCCTTTCATGATTTCGGGATTGTTTTTCCGATAATTAAGCAATGTTGTTATAAATCTGAGTCCATCGCGTTGACGCACCAAAAGCGTACTCTGATTAAATGCGCTCACCTGATCGTTACTCCAGCCACCGGGAAAGTCGCTTCTTACAAAACCGGAACCTTCGAGGGCTAATCCTTCCATTTGAATTTCACTTCCATATAAGAAAGAAGGTATTCCTCTAACGGTGAGCAGGAATCCCATGTACATTCTGAATATGGCCGGGTCTTTATCGGCCAGTGTGAACAGGCGCGTCAAGTCGTGAGCATCGCCGGGAACAATTATCTGGTTAGATGGATCGTCGTAAATTAAATCGGCAGCAATACCTTTATAAATACCCATAAGGGCTTCATTGGTTTTCTGGTATTCGGCAAAAGCATCCATCAACCGGTTGTTGAGGGGCATATCGGTAATGTGTGTGAACCATGGTTTTTTTTCGTTGCCTTCTTTCCAATAATGATTGTGCACCACCATATCGGTTTGGGGAGCACCTATCAGATTTAAACGTGGATATTCTTTTTTTATCGCATCAGTTAATTCGCTAAGCAGTTGAGGTGAGTTCAGATGTGTTTTTTCAATTCGAATGCCATCAACCCCAGAGGTTTCAATCCACCAGATTACATTTTGTATCAGATACCGCCTGACGGTTTCCAGTTCGTGATTTAAAACCGGGGTATCAAAAGCTTCCCAAACTTTGGTGTGGCGGTCCAGGTCTTCTTTACTGGCATAGGGGTCGGCAAAAACAACAGGGTTTGGAACAGGAGGCTGGGCGGTAGGGCGTTGGTGTACCCAATCGAAAAATGGCGGTTTTTGAGCCAAGATGTGCTGGTTGCCTATTTTATGTAAAACCTGGGTTAAAATAACTTTCATCCCTTTTTCCTGATAGGTGGTAACCAGTCGGCGCAATTCATCGGCATTACCCAGGCGTGGATCTAAACTGTAATGATTGGTAGGTGAGAATTTCTCGTAAGAGAGCACCAATTGGTTGGACTCATAAAGAGGAGTAAGCTCAATGGTAGTAATGCCCAAATTGGAAATGTAGTTCACAGCATTGGTTATGCCATTTAAATCACCTCCATGAACGCCCGATGGGTTCATCCGGTCGGCCCTTTCAAAAAAACCGGCAGCATTATCGTTGGCAGCATTGCCGTTAACAAAACGGTCGGGGACTATCTGGTAAATGGCATCGCTGCCATTAAGCAGGGGAGTGTTAACAGGCGGACGTCGGCGGCTGAGCGATAGAATAGGGCCTGCAATAGTGCGGTTCCCTCTGGTTAAAATAATGGGAACGTTACCAATGCTGGCCTGATTGGAAATTTCTATTTCAACAAAAAGGTAGGAGTTGTTTTGACCGGGAAACTGACGGATAAGGGAAATGCCCGGAGAAGTTACAGCGGCTGTATTAAGGGCCATTTCGGTGCCATGCAATAACAACAGTAAACGGTTATTCTCCATGCCAATCCACCAATTCTGAGGCCAGCAAAAGGTACCGGCTGCCCTTATCTGTGCAGTTGAAGGACTAATGGATAATGTTAGCCAGGTTAGCAGAATAATGACAAGATTCCTCATTGGTTACCTAATTGAAATAATTCGCTTTCTTTACCCTAAAGATGCTGATAACATGAAAAAAAGCGGGTGATAAATATAATGAATTCTATCTAAGAAATTATTATTTTAACTTTTTATAAACCTAATCACTATTGTCCGGTAAAAAATACATTCTTCGTTTAAGTGCTCTCCCGATGAATCGGGATTACTTTTTTTATTCATTTATGTTTTCTTTCAATGGCATTCATGATCCGCTTCGCTCCGCTGCAGCAAAAAAAAGTAAGCACATTTTGCTTTGAGTGAGCGCAGTGAGCAAACTTGTTTGCATCAATGCCGAGCGTAGCAAAATTCAACGGAGTTAAAAAATGCCGCCGCTGCAG
>CALEUX010000187.1 GCA_937920475.1 uncultured Marinilabiliaceae bacterium | reverse complement strand
AGATCCACGCCCAATAAATGTACCATTTGAGATGACAGGGCGGGTAATGGGGTAATTTTCGCGGTCGCTGAATTCCATTAAAAGATCGCCTGTAGCTAAAGACTGTATGCCAATTATAAACTGACAATTTCCCCTATAACCCAAATCAAAATCGAATGCGTCGTCTCCACAAAAGGCCGAAACAAGGTAACGGACATTAACAGTACCACCAAAAAATTCAAATCCATCATCGCGGTTCGAAATTACTTCCACAAATTCAATTACGGTTTTATTGCCAACTCCACCCAGTGTAAGTCCATTGATTTCATTGCCTGGGCTTAAGCTGGTACCTCCGTGGCGTATAGAAACATATCTGAAAATACCTGAATCGTCCTGAGGATTGTTTCCACCATAAGTAGCCCTTGGTTCTCCTAATGGAATGCCTTCGATATGGTTTTCACCATTATCACTGTTAATGGGAGCGTTGCCCAAAATAATAACACCTCCCCATAATCCGTTTGTTTCAAGAGGTACAGAGCCTTGCAGGTCATCGCCTTCAACCGTAAAGATTATTGGTTTTTCGGAGGTTCCCTGGGCAAATATTTTGCCGCCTTTGGCAACAATAAGAGCGCTGGCTTTATCACCCTGACCCGTTTTTGCATGTATAACAGTTCCTGCTTCTATGGTTAGTGTTTGACCATCGTTAACATATATTTTGCCATCCAACAAATACTTCTTATTGGCTGTCCAGGTGGTTGTTCCTGTACCATTTCCGTTATCCTTAATAACAGTATATTCACCGGCCAGAATATATTCCGACTTCCGGCATCCATGAACACCTATGGCTAACAATGATGCCAGTAGGATGATTAATCTGTGGTTTTTATTTAGGGATTGCCTTGCTTGAGTCATAACACTTATCATTTATTTTGATGGTTATGGAATATATTAAAAAACACTGTTTCAATAATTTTTAATCCTATCAGGATTAAGATGAACAGTTGCTAAAATGATACTTCCACATTAAAATGGAGCGAAGATTCGTTCTCAATATTCTTGGCTGCAGGATACCAATCCTGATAATTCACTGAGAAGCGGATGCTTTTTATTGGTTTTACTTCTGCTCCGGCAATTACAGCCGAGCCATCTTTGGCAAGCGACCAGGGAACATCCGAATTATTGGTTTTATTGGAATCAACTTTATCGAAACGCCCAAAAACATTGACGGATTTATACACATCAAATTTCCCGAAGATGGAATACCCAAAACGGTCACGATTATCCTGGAAATCAAGGTTGTATATTCGGTTGTATTCCCCTCCAATTGAGAACCGGTTAATTTTTTGTCCTGCAAACAGAGAAATAGTTTTTTGGTTGATACTTTTAGCCGATAAATCGCCGTAAACCCGTAGAGTCATCCCTTCAAGCGGTCTGGCAGTTACACCCAAGGCGCCTTTAAAGGTATTGTCGTTTTGTAAACTGGAATACCCCTCGCCATTGTAAAGTTCGGTACAAAAATCGAATATTTTTGTTTTAAAGATGGCTTTAAATCCAATATCGGCACTGGGTCCGAATTTGTATTCATCCTGAAAGGACTTAAAAATATATCGTTTGCCCCAGAACGATTCAGCTTCTTTAAACTGACTGGTTTCAATAATACCAAATTCCAGCCGCAGTTGTTTGTAATTGTAATATAAAGCAGCATTTCTAAAATAAGCGAATCGCCTTAAAAGAGAATATGATGAAACATCGTTTGGCGCCCCAATATCCAGTTTAATTTCGGCTGAGAAACCGTTCTCCAGTTTTTTGAGGTACCCCAAATAGGCACGCTTAACTTCAAAAGCTGTTTGGTTTTCACTCCCTGATAAGGTTGTGTTGAATTCAGAAAAAATTCTTCCGTAAACGATGCCGTTTTCTTCGGTTTTTGACTGGTTTTCCTGTGCCAATATTAAATTGGTATAAAATATTAGCACGACTATAGCCAATGGGTATAATCTTCTCATTTCCTCTCAAAAAATAAAGGAGGTGATACCCTGTGTTGTATCACCTCCTTTTGAATTGTTATTTTAAAAAAGCTGAAAAATCTCGTTGGGCTTTAACCAAATTAACCAGATGTAACATCATGTTCTGAGTTTCGTGTAAAATCCCAAGATACAACATGCTGATTTTTGTTCCGGCTTTTTCTTTCTTGATTCTCTTTAGCTGAATCTTGCGAAGCCCACGCAGTTGCTCCAGAATTTGACCCTGTTCGTCCAGAATTTGCTGAAGATTATCGTATTTGTTTAACTCGATGGTTCTTATGGTTTTAGCTATAATGGCCTTAACCTTAACCTGTAAATTGTTAATATCCTGAAACTGTTCATCGGAGAACAGCTTGTGGTTATTATCCAAATGTTCAAAACAAGGATTGGTAATATAGGTTAAGCAGTGTGCCGTTTCGCGCAGATAATCGAGTACCTGAACATAGTAAAGACCTGAATCGATACTTTCTTCCTGAAGTTTGCGCACGGTTGTATAGATGTTGGTTTTCATCTTTTTAGTATGCTTATTCAGAGTACTTACATCTTTAACAGCCTCACGGAGCCGTTTACGGTCTTCTGCTTCAAAAGAAATAAGTGTAAGCGAATATAGTTGCGATACCTGATTTAAAACACTGGTAACATTATTCTTACATTTTTCAAGTATTTTATCTGAACGTATTTCTCCATCAATTTCTTCAATTTCATAATCTTTGCTACGTTTTTGCTCTTCAATACCTTTATTGGCAATAACATGGGTTCTGAATAAAAGGAAGATAGCCAAGGTAATTAGTCCGAAAACAGCCCATGTACCTCCCCATATTATAATCATAGCCATTAGAAAAGCCACAGTAAATGCAGAAAATGCAGTAAAAAACCAACCTCCAATTACCGATAAAACGCCGGTAATTCTATAAACAGCGCTGTCGCGGCCCCATGCACGGTCGGCCAAAGAACTTCCCATGGCCACCATAAAGGTTACATAAGTGGTTGAAAGTGGCAGCTTTAATGAAGTAGCACTGGCAATGAGAATACTGGCTACCACCAAATTTACCGAAGCCCTCAGCATATCGAAAGCAGGGGCGTCTTTTCCCATGGCACGGCGCTCATCATCAAAAGAGGTGCTGTCGAATTGTTTGTCGAGGCGTTCTTTAATAACAGCCGGTACCAAGCTCCCAATTGAATTTGAAACGGCCAAAGATCCTCTTACTATTGAACGGGCAAAGAAGGATGATCCAAAGCGTTCTTCTCCTTCCTGCTGACGACTGAGGTCAACTGAGGTTTTAATTACCCTGCGGGCTTTTTTTGATGTCCAAAGCGTTATTACCATCACGGTACCTGCCAGCAGTAACATGTAAGTTTCAGTTTTTACAGGTCCAGCCAATGAGCCCATGAGCAAACCTCCGGAGGTTGCTCCAGGTGTACTCATATAGGTTTTAAATGATTCGAAGCCCGCCAGCGGTACGCCAATAAAATTAACCAGGTCGTTACCCGCGAAAGCCATAGCCAATGCGAAAGTGCCTGCAAATACTACTATTTTAAGAATATTGATTTTAAACAACCAATATAGAATTTGTAGTAATAAAGCCCATGCCAAAAAACTACCAAAAATAATTTCGTTGCTATGTGATTTAATCCAGAGTTGGGTTTCTTTCGACATAAAAGAGGCGCCATCGGCTCCTTTTACAAGTATAAAATAGGTTATTGCTGAGATGGCAATTCCTCCCCACAATGAACCCAGATACTTCATTCTTTGGGCAAAGTTAAACGAGAAAAGCAGGCGGGCAATAAACTGAACAGCAGCACCGGTGGTAAAAGCAACCACTACTGAAATTAAAATTCCGGAAATAATTGCAAGAGCTTTTGCCGAGTTGATGTAGCTGCTCATTGGAATGTCCGGATTGTTCATGGTTTTAATAATGGAAACACCTACGGCGGCTCCAAGTAACTCGAAAACTATGGATACAGTAGTGGAGGTAGGCAATCCAAACATGTTGAACAAATCAAGGAGAATAACGTCTGTAATCATTACCGCCAGAAAAATAATCATGATTTCCTCGAAGTAGAAATACTCGGGGTTGAATAAACTTTTTCGGGCAACCTCCATCATGCCACTCGAGAAAGTGGCACCAATAAATACTCCTAAAGCGGCAATTATCATGATGAGTTTAAAGGAACCAGCTTTAGCTCCAATGGCCGAGTTCAGAAAGTTTACGGCATCATTACTTACTCCGACGACCAAATCGGAAATTGCCAAAAGAAATAATACAAAAACGAAAATTACATAAATATTATCCATATGGTAGGTTTAGTTTTCGGGTGCAAACATACATTCATCATTTGGGCGATATGTTGATATTAGGTTAATTCTGTGTTAAATTTATGTTAAGCGGCCGGTTTTTATTCTATTTTTCAGCTAATTACAAAAACAAATTTACAATAAATATAAGTTGAATTTTGTATTTTTTTACAATCCGGTTTAAAGAAACAGAAAAAAATAAAATTCAGAGCATTTTTAGGTGTCAGGTTTTTAAATAGATCATTTTTTCTGATATTTGCCACATGAATTCTACCAGCATTTTTGATGGGGTTCTGATTGGTTTTGCTGCATCAGTTCCTCTTGGTCCTATAGGAGTATTGTGTATTCAGCGTACTTTACAACGCGGAAGGCTTTCGGGTTTTATATCGGGGCTTGGCGCTGCTTTCTCTGATACTTTGTATGCCATAATTGCCGGATTTAGTATTTCTTATGTGGTTGCATTTATAGAGGAACAATTTTTCTGGTTACAGATTTTTGGTGCCGTCATACTAATTCTTTTAGGTATTCATATTTTCAGGTCGAATCCGGCTGTTCAGCTTAGAAAACAACGCCATCGGAAAAGTACTCTGGTGCATGATTTTGTATCCACTTTTTTAATTACCATATCTAATCCTCTGGCAGTATTTCTTTTTATAGCATTTTTTGCCAGTTTCAGGGCGGTGAATCCAACCACTGGTATTTGGGGACAACTGATATTAATAGGAGGCGTTTTTGTGGGAGCTGCCATTTGGTGGTTAATTCTCACTTCAATAGTGTCACTTTTCCGCTCGGCAGTTAATTTACGCCGCCTTTACTGGATAAATAAAATTGCCGGTGCAGCGATTATTGTTTTTGTAATAGTGGTTTTGATTGTTTGGGCCGTTAAAGAGCTTTTGAAATCTGATGTTGTTTAATACTTATTTTTTAGATGTTTAGACATGACTGCCAACTGGCAGGTGAGATTTTTAATGATTATGAAGTTATCAGGGTAGTCAAATCATCTAAAAATATTGTTGCAGAAAATCTTTTAAAAAATCAGGGACACGGGTTGGGCGTTTGGTTTGGGCATTCAAGAAGGCGTGTATGGTATAGCCTGAAGCAATTTTCTTTCCATCTTTGTTGCAAATTTCATAGTGCAGAGTAATCTTTGAAGTTGGCATCTCAACAATGCGTGTGGTAATGGTTAGCCAATCTTCGTAATAAGCGGGCGAATGATATTTAACACTGAGTTCTGCTACCGGAAGCATTAAGCCTTTTTTCTCCATCTCACCGTAAGGCAGTTTGAGTTCACAAAACAACTCTGTTCGGCCCATTTCGAACCAACTGGGATAAACGGCGTTGTTAACAATGCCCATTTGGTCGGTTTCACCATAGCGAACACGAAATGATGTTTGATTTTGTAACATCTTTGTATTATTTAAACGGAGAATCAGGTTCTTTGGCCATGTGGTTGTAGGCCAGCCTGTCAACCAGCGATGGAAGCCATTTGCGCAGGAATACTGTAAGCTTTCCTTCTACAAAAGTTAATATCAGGGTCCGTTTCCTTTTTTTAATGGCACGGGCCAAATAAATGGCAACTTCTTCCGAAGTCATCATTTTTTCTTCGGCTCTGGGAGTTTCTCCCTGTTGCTCTCCAGTAGCTGTTAGCGCTGCTTTTCGAACATTGGAGGCTGTAAATCCCGGAGCTGCAATTAATACATGTAACCCGGTTTTTAAATTTTCTGTTCGCAAAGTTTCCAGAAACCCATGCATGGCAAATTTGGAGGCCGAATAACCGGCACGTCCGGGCAACCCAATAAACCCGGCAATTGAAGAAATACCTACAACAGAACCCTTTGCAGCCAACAGGTAAGGCAAAGCATATTTGGTACAATAAACTGCTCCCCAAAAGTTTACATCCATTAATTTTTTAATAACCTGTAAATCAACATCCTTAAACAATGCCCGCATGGAAATACCTGCATTATTTACCAATATATCTATGTGTCCAAAATGTTTAATGGTGTTATCGATTAATCTGCGGCAATCGTCTTCATTACTAACATCTGTTTGTGTTACAACCACCTGATGCCCAACAATCATCAATTCTTTTTGAAGACTTTCAAGCGCTTCTAAATTTCTGGCTGCTAATGATAAATAGGCACCACGACGGGCAAATTCTTTGGCACAGGCCAGGCCAATGCCTGACGAAGCTCCGGTTATAATAACGACTTTATCTTTCATCAGAGAATAATTGTTTTTTTATTGCTGGATGGAACACTCATGAACGAACTTTTGAGCATAATGTTTATCCGCCTGCGGCAGATGAGTGTTTCATCAGAAATTATTATATCTATAAAGTTGAATAACTTTCCGCCAAATTTATTGGAGGATTTTAATATTGTTAACCAAAAACCTGCCTGTTAAATTGCACATTTTTTGACCCTTATCTGCTTGTGATTGACTCCCCCGAATTTCAATTCTTTGCGCTCCCGAAGGATCGGGATTTTGTAAACTAAAAAAGCGGCAGAGCCGGGCGGGCTCCGTCAATCTCATATTCATTGGGATTTACATATTCGCAAATATAGCATTTTCATCTGTTTAAATTTTGATTTTTATCGGCCAGATTGCCTGCCCCGATTTATCGGGGGAACTCGCCAATAATCATTCTCCTGTGTGTCGATGCATTCAACATGACTTGTTTCATGTTTTAAAGAAATTTTGTATCGATATAAAAGCTTCGATATTACCTATCTTTGAAAACTTTTTTTAAGGATTATATTGTCTTTTTTTCAACTCTTTTTTTGATTAAGTATAAAAAACTCTGTTTCTTTGCTGTTTGATTTTAAAATTAATAAACTGATTCAACTCGAGTATTGTTAATTATTAAATGTTAGAAAAAACCTATTTGCAATTTTGGTTTTCGAGTTGATAGATAGTGAGATAGGTAGGTATTAAGACTAACAAAATAACTAAATTTTATACGGATGAAAATTGAAAGAAACACTTTTGTATCACTCACATACCAGCTGAGACTGAATGGTGCCGATGGCGAGTTGATTGAAGAAACCGGTAACGAAAACCCTCTGGAGTTTGTATTTGGCGCCGGTCGTATGCTTGAGATGTTTGAGCAGAAACTTGAAGGGTTAGGTGCCGGCGATGCCTTTAATTTTGAGCTGAAAGCTGATGAAGCTTATGGTGATGTTAATGAAGATGCTATTGTTGACCTACCAAAAAATATTTTTGAAGTTAACGGTTCAATTGATGAAGAAATGCTCTCAGTTGGAAATACAGTTCCCATGCAAGATGCCCATGGAAATCGTTTGAATGGTATTGTTCTGGAAGTTACCGATGAATTGGTTAAAATGGATTTTAACCATCCGTTAGCTGGAGACGACCTCTTTTTCTCAGGTTCTGTTATAGCTGTTCGCGAAGCTACCGAAGATGAATTGATGGATGCCTGTGGCAGCGGATGCAGTTCAGGTGGTTGTGGAGGTGGTTGCAGCTGCTGATAATCAAAATAATCAACTAAAGGTGTTCTTCAGGAGCACCTTTTTTGTTTATTATTGCTTCAAACCGTATTTTTGTTTAATTGCAAAACAGAGTGGTTAATAAGGAAAGTTAACGGCAATTTTCTATTAAAACTGATAACAGAACTTAGCATTATGGCAGGTAATACGTTTGGTACACTTTATAAGTTAACATCGTTTGGGGAGTCGCACGGGCGTGGTGTTGGAGGAATTATTGAAGGGGTAATGCCAGGTTTATTCCTCGATTTGGAATTTATCCAGAATGAGTTAAACCGCAGGCGTCCCGGCCAGTCGGAAATTACAACTCCTCGTGATGAATCGGATCAGGTTGAATTTATTTCCGGAGTTTTTGAAGGGTGTGCCACTGGTACTCCCTTGGCTTTTGTTATTTGGAATAAAGATCAAAAATCGGGCGATTACGATAATTTGAAGGATGTTTACCGCCCTTCGCATGCCGATTACACCTATCAAAGTAAATATGGCATTCGCGATCATAGGGGAGGAGGCCGTTCATCGGCTCGCGAAACCATTGCCAGAGTGGTTGCAGGTGCCGTGGCCAAGCTAATGCTTAAACAGTTTGGTGTTTCTATTCAGGCTTTTACATCACAGGTAGGTGAAATTAAGTTGAACAAACCTTATCAGGATTTAGACCTGTTGATGGCAGAAAACAACATTGTACGTTGTCCCGATGCCGATACAGCCATGTTAATGATTCAATACATTGATGATATTCGCCGCGAGCACGATTCGGTGGGAGGGGTTATCACCTGTATTATCCGAAATACCCCAACAGGTTTGGGAGAGCCGGTTTTTGATAAGTTACATGCCCTGCTGGCTCATGCTATGCTAAGTATCAATGCAGTTAAAGGGTTTGAATATGGCAGCGGGTTTGTTGCAGCTGGTATGCGTGGCACCAATCATAACGACGAGTTTTATATAAATGAGGGGCGGGTTAGATCCCGTTCTAATTTTTCCGGAGGTATACAGGGAGGCATCTCCAACGGGGAAGATATTTACTTTAATGTAGCTTTTAAGCCGGTAGCAACGGTGCTTAAAGAACAAAAAACTGTGAATAAACAAGGCGATGAGGTAGTAATGAAAGCAAAAGGCCGACACGACCCATGTGTTGTCCCACGCGCTGTTCCCATTGTAGAGGCTATGGCAGCCATGGTTTTAGCCGATGCCTTTTTGATTAATAATTCTTATAATTCTGTACCTTAATTCAGCTGAGCGAATGAGAAGTATTCCATTGTACTGGAAAATTATAATTGGCCTGGTTGCCGGTATTTTGTGGGCTATAGCATCAGGGTCCCTTGGCTGGAGCAATTTTACAGAGCTATGGATTGCACCATTTGGCAGAATTTTTATTAACCTGCTTAAGTTAATTGCAGTACCACTGGTATTTTTCTCCATAATTGGCGGAATTATTCAACTGGGAAAACCATCGAACCTAGGTAGGCTTGGTGGAAAAACAATGGGTATTTATTTACTCACCACTTTATTTGCCATCTCTTTAGGATTAATAATTGCCAATGTATTTAAACCCGGCAAAATATTCGACAACCAGTCGAGAATAGAAAACCGTTTGAATTATGAATTATGGCTTCAATCCGAGGGTTTAACGCCTCAGGATGGGAAATGGTTTTTAAAAAACCCTGACTACAATCAGGTACTTGATGAAGTTATAAAACGACAAGGTTATGAAGACCTTGGGGATGTGCGTGCCCGGCTCGATGTGGCTCAAAAAGCTGCTGAACGCGGACCTTTAACATTTCTGGAAGATATAGTACCCGGCAATATTTTTTATTCGCTTCAGGATAATAAAAGCATGATTCAGATTATATTCTTTGCTGTTTTTTTTGGTATAGCAGTGTTGTTTTTTCCTGCTGATAAATCTTTGGTGTTGCGCGATTTAGTTGAAGTTATAACCGGCGTTTTTATTAAGATGGTGGATTTGGTAATGCGCATGGCACCATTTTTCGTTTTTGCACTAATGGCCGGAATGGTCAGTGAAATTGCCGGCGATAATCCTGCCCGAATTTTGGATTTGTTTAAGGGATTAACCTGGTACTCAATTCTGGTTTTGGGAGGTTTGCTTTTTATAGGTTTTATTGTTTACCCGCTATTAATAGCCTTAATTGTAAGAAAAATATCATTTACTCAGTTCTTAAAAGGCATTAGTCCCGCACAAATGTTGGCATTCTCTACCAGTAGCAGTGCTGCTACGCTTCCGGTAACACTTGAGTGTGTTGAGAAAAATCTCAAGGTCGATAAACGAATCAGTAATTTTGTAATACCCATTGGAGCCACCATTAATATGGATGGAACCAGTTTATATCAGGCTGTGGCAGTGGTTTTTCTGGCTCAAATGCACATGGTCGACTTATCCTTTGCTCAACAGATGACTATAGTTTTAACTACCACATTAGCCAGTATTGGAGCTGCTGCCATTCCCGGTGCAGGAATTGTGATGCTGATGGTTGTTTTAAGTTCGGTGGGGTTAAATCCGGCCTGGATTGCCATTATCTTACCAGTTGACAGAATTTTGGATATGGTGCGAACTGTTGTAAATGTGTCGGGTGATGCCACTGTGGCTTCAATCGTTGCATACACCACCAATTTTGATGAGGCTCAGGGCGATATTAAACAAAATGATTAAATCCTGACCCCGGCTCGGATGTTGGCTCGCCATTGTTGAAATAGGAAATTTGCGGTTTTCCTTCTTCAATCTGTCCAATAGGGTATAGTGGTTTATTAAAGCGCTTTTTAAAGGCGTTGGCAATAGAATCAAATTCCGAGTCTTTAATGGTTACCAAAAGTTGATAATCTTCACCACCCGAAGTAGCTAATTGAATGATGTTTAGTCGTTTTGCCTCGGCATATTCGATTAATTGGCCCGAAATTGGCAATTTATCTGTTTCAATAATGGCTGCTTTTCCCGATGCTTTTAATATATGTTTCAAATCGGAGGCTATTCCATCCGATATGTCCATCATGGCATGTACCCCGTTTTGTTCTCCAAGCCAGATACCTTCTTCAACAGCAGCATTGGGACGGTTATGACATTGCACAAAATAATCGGTTAACCAGGATGTTTTATGATTTTCAAGCAGAACTTTCAAACCGGTAGCCGAATCGCCCAGAAAACCAGTTACAGCAATAATATCGCCAGCACATGCCATAGAGCGTAAACGTGATTGGTTTTTACCAATACGTCCAATAACAGAAATATTGATGATTAATTTTTCGGGCGACCGGGTAGTATCACCACCCATTAAAGGAATATGAAATCTCTGGCTCAGTTGATGGTATCCTTCCATCAACTCATCCAGATATTCCACTTCTACATTGGCGGGGATGGCGATAGAGAGAAAGGAGCCAACCGGTTTGGCTCCCATCGCTGCTATATCGCTGATGTTAACTGTTAATGCTTTGTGCCCCAGATTAAACGGCGAAATTTTAGATCGGATAAAATGAATATCCTCCACCAGCATATCTGTGGTAAACACGTAATCGTATAATTCGTTGGCCGGAAAAATGGCGCAATCGTCGCCAATTCCCATAGCCGGTGGAGTTATCAAATCCTCGAAACGATGAGCAAACCGCTCAATAAAACCAAATTCACCAATTTCTGAAAGTTTCACCTGAATCGAATTTAAATTACAGTTGTTACTGAGCAGGAACCTCTTTCACTTTTAATCGATCGCCGGCTCCCTCAACAACCTTACGATAAAAACTTTCTGAATAGCCGGGAAATTTAGCCGGCTTTGGATTGCCATGCTCATTGCGCAGAAATTTCCCATCTTTTTCTTCATGCAGATTACCATCCAGATATTTTACCATCAGAAACTCACCAAGTTTTTTCCAGGTATCGAAAGTTAACCGGGCCTGATTGTGCGAATATTCTGTGAGGAATTCTTTGGCCATAGCGGGATTTTTATCGTAAAGAGCCTTAGCAGATTGGTCAATGGCTGGGCCGTAGGTTGCAAATTTATCTTCAAGGAATTTTTGTTGTTTGCGAATATCCTGAATCATAAAGCTATATCTATGATAAGCCTGATTGGCAACCCAATTAAATATCCAGAAAGCGGAAGTCCACGAAAACTCAAGCATATTGCCATTGCCAACAGCGAAATTTTCAGGAATGCTGTTCATGCCCATATACATTGGTACATAAACTGACATGTTGGCATCATCAACACCAAACCAAAGTATCCCACCTATCGGGTTGTGTAACCAATTACGCATTTGGGCTACAAACGAGAAACCGGTTTGTTGAGTGGCTATGGCTCTTTCGTTGAAATAAGTTTCACCATCAACTTTCCAGGTAAGCGGACGCCAGCGATAAGGAACACCGTAAGCTCCGGCACCCGGGTCCTGAGTCATCGAAAGCGGAGTCTCCTCATAATAATCGCGCATAATGCTCATTACATCACGCACGCTGATTGGTTTTGAAGGTTTCACAAATAAAGGTATTCTCTCGGTTGATTCTCCAAGAATGAAAGCCTTATATTTTTCCATATCAGGGTTCATTAACCGGAAGGCACTCCATACGCGGGCTTCGCAGAAACGAATGGCTCCAAAATCGAGTGGTGCATAGGCATCGGCAAAACTGAAGTCTTTATTCTTTCCATCGAAATAACCTTTTTCACGAGCAAAGGAAATTACATCCTGAGAATAAACCACCTCAATTGTTGGATTGAAAATTTTATCAATATTTTTACTGCTGATGGATTTTTTCCCGTCTTCCATTGGGAAGGTGGTTATCCTTGCCTGGTTTGCATGTGCCGAAACATATCCATCTGGAATACGGATGGCCACCCAAACTGCACCTTTATTACCTGGACCTTTTCCAATCATTTCCATAATCCAGACTTCGTTGGGATCGGCAATGGAGAACGATTCGCCGGAACTGTAATAGCCATGTTCATCAACCAGACTGGTCATGATTTGTATGGCTTCGCGGGCATTACGGGCACGTTGGAGGGCGATGTAAATCAGGCTTCCATAATCGATAAGGCCTGTAGAATCGGCCAGTTCTTTGTGTCCGCCAAAAGTGGTTTCGCCTATGGCCAGCTGATACTCGTTCATGTTACCAATGACAGTGTAAGTACGGGCAACCTGTGGAATGCGTCCAAGAAATTTTCCAGTATCCCATTCTTTCACATCGAGCATGGTGCCTGTCGGATAGGTTTTCCCGGGCCAGTAATACAGTTCACCATATAAATCGTGCGAGTCGGCAGCATAAGAAATAAAAGTAGAACCATCGGCCGATGCTCCTCTGGTAACCAGAATATTGGTACATGCCTTCGCTTGGTTCAACAAACCTGTAAACAATGGCAGCATAAGTATTATTGCTACCGTCCATCTCTTACTCATAATCAGATTTTTTATGTTAAAATTCAATCAATGTTACAAATATAGTCAATAGTAATTAGTTGATAGTCAATAGTTAATGTACAAACTGTAATAACCATCTAGCTTCTTAATTTCCTGTTTTGATAAACAAAATTGGCGTCTGTTAAGTTCTCTTCACCGCTCCACCGATAGGCTGCCAAGCGTCCAAATCCGGCTAAGCAGTTATCTACACAACAAATATTGGGCCTGGCAATCAGGTTGCCGCTATTAATGCAATAATGACCATAAAACAAAATGGGTTCATCGGCCTCGTAAACATCGTAAGGATAGAGAATCTGATTCGGGATGGTGTAGTTTGGAAGTACAAAACGGTTACCATAACTCAACTCCCGAAACGTTTTTCCGTGTGGTGATTCCCACCATTTTATGCGGAAGTCGGTTCGGCGAATGTTTTTCTCGTCCTTGATGATTAGGTTTTTAGGTAAATTTATTTCAATTCCCCGGGTTGTTTGTTTAACTGCGATTGAGAAATCTGTTTCAGACCGGAATATTTCTTTTATCAGTTTTTTGGTCAGTTTCCCTTCTGTTATTGATTTTTCAATGGTTTGTACATGCTTATTATTCCAGTAGGCATGCGCTACCCTAATGGAACCAAGATTAAGAAAAAATGGTAAGCGGCGTAACCATTTAATATAGTCAGATAATAGTTCGGGTTCATCTTTAAATTGTTCCCGGATATTTTCCATTTGTTTTTTATTCGACAACGCCAATTGTGTTATGGATTTACCCGTTTTGGTTAAGGTAAAATAGCCGATGGCATTCAGTTCGTGGTTTCCTAAAATTGCATATCCCGTGTTGTTTTCAACCATGTTACGTATTAAAGTCATTACGCCTCGGCTATCGGGACCACGGCTAATGAAGTCGCCTACAAAAACCGCTTTTCTTTCAGTATGTTTCCAAATCCCATCCTGAACGCTATACTCCATTTTCTCAAGCAGATTTTTCAGTTCGCTAAGATGCCCATGAATATCACCAATAATATCGTAATAACCTTCGGGAAGGGTCAGCGTTGAAGAAACAAGCCGCTTCTTAAACTTTTTAATGAAATGAGACAGTATTTTTCTAATTTCCATTCTAAACTTTTTTACCGGTTGATACATTCCGGTTAATAAATCCTTGATGCAAAAAAAACGCATAAAATACTGTAAGCTTATGAATATAAGTGATATGCGATTTTTATTTTGATGTTTAAAATAACAAACATTTTGAATCATTAAAATGATAAAAATAATGCAATTTAAATCCATCTTTTCAAAGAATAATTTTAGTCAGGCTAATTATTTCATTAGCTGTTTAAAATTATTTTTTAAACAAAAGACATAAATATAACATGCGTAAAATAAGCAAGATAGCTTAACTGTCTTGTTTGTCTATACTCTCTATTTAGTCTAATTCCGATAAATCGGGGCACGTCTATCTGTCTGAAATCTAAACTTCTAATAGTCTCTAATAAAATTAGAAAACTAAATTTAAACAGTTACTCAGTTTATTACCGAATATTCGTCATTAGTTGTATATTCAAAAACACTTGGCTCTCTTTATAGTTAATTTTATGATTGATTTGAACACCAAATTAAAAATGGCTTGCTATGAAGTGTGATGGTTTATACAACTATCAGTTAAACAGAGGTTAATCTCAATGTTTGTTTTAATTTGACTAAAAATAATACAAATGAGCAAAATTATTCGTTGGGGAATTATTGGCTGTGGCGATGTAACTGAATTTAAAAGTGGCCCGGCTTTTAAAAAGGTAGAGGGATCAGCTTTAGTGGCCGTTATGAGAAGAAACGAAAGTCTTGCTGCTGATTATGCTGCCCGTCATGGTGTTGCAAAATGGTATAGTGATGGCGATGCCCTTATTAATGATGCCGATGTGGATGCCATTTATGTGGCAACACCACCTTCGGGTCATGCGTATTATGCCATAAAAGCCATGCGTGCCGGAAAACCCGTTTATGTTGAGAAACCAATGGCAGCTACTTATGCTCAATGTCTGGAGATGATTGAAGTTTCGCAAATCACCGGTGTTCCGTTATTTGTAGCCTATTATCGACGTACCTTACCGGGTTTTTTAAAAGTGAAAGAATTAATTGAAGATGGAGCAATTGGTGTACCATTGGTTATTAACATCAGACTGATGCGACCTGCCTTATTGGCAGAGCTTGATGCCAATAATCCCTCGTGGCGGGTTGATCCGGAAACAGCCGGAGGCGGCATTTTTTACGATTTGGCATCGCATCAGCTCGATTTTCTTGATTTTGTTTTTGGAAAGGTGACAGAAGTTTCGGGTTTTGCTGCAAACAGAGCCAACTTATATAAAGCCGAAGATACTGTTACTGCCAGTTTAAAATTCAAAAGCGGCATATCAGCCTCGGGAACATGGTGTTTTGTTACCGATGAGAGTACGCGCGAAGATGTGATTGAGATAATTGGCACCAATGGAAGAATTGAGTTTTCAACATTTGGACATCAACCCATAAAACTCATCACAAAGAACGGTGTTCTGGAGTTTCCATACATAAATCCCGAGAATATTCAATACAACCTTATCAGGCAAATTGTTGAAACTTTACAGGGGAAAGCAGAGTGTGTAAGTACTGGAATATCAGCCGCCCGCACCAATTGGGTCATGGAGCAGATTGTAAAGTGTTTTTATGGTGCTTAGAAGTTAGTTGTTAGCTCCTAGTTTTTAGCTCTTAGCTACTAGGAGCTAACAGCTCATAACTGGCAGCCTATTTTCTTCTTTCTCCCTTTTCCATTTAACCCTTTCTGCTGTGCGGAATTTTTGTTACTTTTGCGCCGAATTTAATGCTCTAGAAACATGTTTGAAAATCTATCGGAAAAGCTCGAACGTTCGTTTAAACTCCTGAAAGGCCAGGGGAAAATAACTGAAATTAATGTTGCCGAAACACTGAAGGATATACGGCGTGCCTTATTGGATGCCGACGTTAACTATAAAACTGCCAAAACATTTACCGAAACAGTTAAGCAAAAGGCCATGGGCCAGAATGTGCTTACGGCTGTTAAGCCTGAGCAGATGATGGTGAAAATAGTTCACGACGAACTTACCGAATTAATGGGTGGAGCCAATACCGATATTAATTTAAAAGGTAATCCGTCGGTAATATTAATAGCCGGTTTGCAAGGTTCTGGTAAAACAACCTTTACAGGTAAGTTGGCAAATTTACTTAAAACCAAGCGTGGCAAAAATCCTTTGTTGGTGGCAGGCGACGTTTATCGTCCCGCTGCTATAACCCAGCTTCAGGTTTTGGGCGAACAAATTAATGTTCCGGTTTATGCTGAACCCGGTAATAACGACCCTGTTAAAATTGCAAAAGAAGCCATACGTCAGGCTAAACTCAAGGGTAACGATGTTGTTATTGTGGATACAGCAGGTCGCTTGGCTGTTGATGAGCAAATGATGAATGAAATTGCAGCTGTTAAAGAAGCTGTAAAACCCAATGAAATTCTGTTTGTAGTTGACTCAATGACTGGCCAGGATGCTGTTAATACAGCTAAGGAGTTTAACGATAGGCTCGATTTTGATGGTGTTGTGCTTACAAAGTTGGATGGTGATACCCGCGGTGGAGCTGCGATATCCATCCGGAGTGTGGTTAATAAGCCCATTAAATTTGTTGGTACGGGCGAGAAAATGGAAGCATTGGATGTATTCCACCCCAACCGTATGGCCGACAGGATATTGGGAATGGGTGATATTGTTTCGCTGGTTGAACGTGCCCAGGAACAATTCGATGCTGATGAAGCCCGCAAGCTCCAGAAAAAAATTGCCAAAAACCAGTTTGGATTCAACGATTTTTTAAGCCAGATTCAGCAAATTAAGAAAATGGGTAATCTTAAAGATTTGGCCGGTATGATACCCGGCATGGGTAAGGTTATGAAAAATATGGATTTTGATGATGATGCCTTTAAGGAGGTTGAAGCCATTATATATTCAATGACACCAACAGAAAGAGAAAACCCGGCCATTTTAAATGGCAGCCGCAAAAAACGAATTGCCGAAGGTAGTGGAACCACTATTCAGGAAGTTAACAGGCTGCTTAAACAGTTTGAAGATACCCGCAAGGTAATGAAAATGATGAGCCAGGGTAAGAATTTATCCAATCTGATGGCCAATATGCCACGTCAGCGTTAATGTTTTTGTACTCTTAAAACCATTTTTATGCAACTTATTGATGGAAAAGCCACCTCGCAGGCTGTGAAACTTGAAATAGCCGAAGCCGTTCAGAGATTAACAGCGTCGGGCATGAAAAAGCCTCATTTAGCTGCTGTTTTAGTTGGTAATGATGGAGGTAGTGAAACCTATGTAGCTGCAAAAATTAAAGCTTGCGAAGAGGTTGGGTTTAACTCATCACTTATCAGATTTAATGCCGATGTGAGCGAAGAGGAACTGCTTAATTGTGTACATCAACTCAATAATGATGCGGATGTAGATGGTTTTATAGTTCAGTTGCCTCTGCCAAAACATATTTCTGAGGAAAAAGTAACCGAAGTCATCGACCCTCGAAAGGATGTGGATGGTTTTCATCCACAAAATCTGGGTAGAATGATTACAGGCGCACCGGCTTTTGTGTCGGCCACACCGCAGGGAATAATGGAATTAATAAAGCGGTATCAAATTGATACACGCGGTAAGCATGTGGTGGTAATTGGCCGAAGTAATATTGTTGGCCGTCCTATGAGCATTCTTTTATCGTTAAAAGGAAACCCCGGCGATGCCACTGTTACTGTATGTCATAGCCGCACGGCCAATTTAAAGGAATTATGCCTTCAGGCCGATATTATCATAGCTGCACTGGGAATTCCCGGTTTTCTGAAAGCCGATATGGTTAAAGAGGGTGCTGTTGTAATTGATGTTGGCACAACCCGGGTAAATGCTCCCGGTACTAAAAGCGGATGGCGGTTAAAAGGTGACGTTGATTTTGATGCAGTGGCCCCCAAATGTAGTTTTATAACGCCTGTGCCGGGTGGAGTAGGCCCAATGACGATTGTTTCTCTTCTTTTAAATACCTTAAAAGCAGCCCAAAAAGAAGTCTATCAATAAAGATTAAGATTTTCCAAAGCTATTTGTTTATTTATGAAGATATTATCGAGCCGTTAGTCGAACGATTAACGGTTTTTTATTTAGTTCTTTTGGCGTGTGTTTATACTTTATGTGAAGGTAATTTTTACAAAATAATCTGGCAAAAAATTAAAAATTGATCTGAGTTAAGCGCTGTTCGGCCCAGATAAACTTAAAAATTTTTGTTTTGAATGATTTTATTGTAAATTATACATCGATTTTATCCACGCCAAATCAGCCCATCAGATGTTAAATCCCAGAAAATTATTTAGCGATTTAACGGTACTCATTACAGCCGGAACCATTATAGCAGGCCTGGCTGTTAGCGCCGTTCTGGGGCATCTTGATTCGGAACGAAACCGGAGTTTGGAAAGAGTTTCGGTTTTATCTGAGTTGTCAACTCACCGGGCTAATCTTGAGGGTATTATAGCTTCAACGTTTAATATTACCCAAGGGATGGTTTATATCATCAGTCATCAGGGAAATATTTCAAAGGATTTGTTTGATGCCATTACTTCGCGTGCCATGGCCGACAATCCTCATATTCGCAACATTGCGCTGGCTCCTGGTAATGTGGTTTCGATGGTTTACCCGTATAAAGGCAACGAGAAGGTTATAGGCCTCAATTACAAAGATGTGGCGGAACAATGGGCCACCGTTTCAAGTGCCATGGAACAGAAGCGCCCTTTGCTCTCGGGGCCAGTGGAGCTGGTACAAGGTGGTACGGCTCTTATCGAGAGGTCTCCTGTTTTTATCGAAAATTCAAACGATTCAACTGAAACCTATTGGGGAATGGTCTCAATTGTGGCCCATATCAACTCAATTATAAGTCAGGCAAACATTCAGCATTCAAATAATTTGTCTTTTTTAATTCTGGGCAAGGATGGCAAAGGGATTGATGGAGCACCCATTTGGGGCGATACTGCCATTGTTAATATGGAACCTGTTTTTCTGGATGTTACCATACCCGGCGGCAAATGGGCATTAATGGCTGTTCCCAAAAATGGCTGGATGAAGAATGCTCCCTATAAATCACTTTATTTTCTGCTTGGATTGATTAATACCTTGCTAATATCCATTTTTCTAGTGATTCTGATTCATCGAAACCGTAGCATCAAAACCAAGAACCGAGAGTTAAAGATTGCCATCACTGAGCGCGATGCCATTTCAGATGCCCTTTCAATAAGCGAGGTTAAATATCGCAATCTTATTGAAGAAATGAGGGATGTTGTAGTGATAATTAACCAGGAAGGTTTTATTACCTATTGCTCTCCATCCATTCATTCATTTGGCGGATATTTGGTAGAGGAAGTGGAAGGCTCGTTCTGGCGTAATTTTATTGTAGATTCCATTCACGCTATTACAAAAAAGGAAATAGCAGACACCATGCAGTTGGCGAAATACGAACGGTTGGAATTGGTGTTTATCCCAAAAAACAGAGCCCCTTTTTATATTGATGTGGCCATACGTTCTATCAGAGGAGAGGCTGATAGGGTGCATTATCATTGTGTATTAAGGGATATTCATGAGCGAAAGCAACTGGAATTTGAGCTCACAAAGTCGAAAGAAGAAGCAGAATCGGCCAACCGCATGAAGAGTTCTTTTTTAGCCAACATGTCGCACGAGGTACGTACCCCAATGAATGCTATTCTTGGTTTTTCAGATATTTTGATGAAAAGCCGTTTCGAGGAAAACGAATCACGTCAATACCTCGAGGTTATCCACAATAGTAGTCAACAGTTGCTTAACCTGATTAACGATATTATTGATATTTCATTAATTGAATCGGGACAACTAAAAATAACCCCGGGCTTTTTCAAGATAAAGCGGGTTTTCCATATGGTAATTGCTGTGCATAAAATGCCAGCGATGCAAAAGGGTATAAATCTGGTACTCGACAGGCAGGGAGATGGCGATTATGAAGCAGAAATTTACTCAGATGAGAGCCGGATTATTCAGGTGTTAAGCAATTTGGTTGGGAATGCCATAAAGTTTACCCCTGCCGGAAGTGTTGTGATTGGTTTTGAGCTTAATAGCACCAAACTTCGGTTTTATGTGCGCGATACCGGAATAGGAATTCCTCCGGAATCGTTAGATATTATTTTTGAGCGATTCAGGCAGGTGGATGAACGCTATTCAAGGAAGTATGGCGGAACCGGTTTGGGGTTATCTATTTGCAAATCAATTGTAGAAATGATGGAAGGGAAGATGTATGTTGAATCGGAGGTTAATAAAGGCTCTGTGTTTTCTTTTGAAATTCCTGTTGTGAAGCCTTGATAATTATTAAGTGCTGTATTTTTGCGCCCAATTAAACAAACAAAAAAAGACGGAAAGAAAACCATTTGGAAAGTATTTCTTACCGCCTTTTTGTAATTTTTTTTTGAGGAACTTTTATTGAAGTCGCTCCACTTTACCACCAAGCGTTTGTTTTACCTCAATTTTTTCAGGATTACCGGCGTATTCTACTCTTGCACCTGAACCGACAGTGGCATTTATTTTATCGGTCACCCAAACCTGAACAGAGCTTCCGGTATTGGCACGAATCAGGGCTTCTGGCGTTTTTAGGCTGGCTCCCAAAAAACGCCCTCCAGTAGAGGTACGAACATCAATATAATCAGCTGTTCCTCTTACTTCCACACGGGCCGAAGAAGCATTTACAACCAGCTTTTTAACATCAACTTCCAAATCAATACTTCCATCCATACCTGCCTCAAGTACCAACTGGTCAGCTTCGATTAAATCGTCGGAATCGACACTTCCGCCCAGTCCGGTTGAAATTTCACGCAGGTTTTGATAGGTTACATAAACGTTAACAGCCACCCCTTTGCGAATCAAGGTTCGCATTTTAATGGTGAGGTCACGGCCTTTTTGTTCTATCAATACATCCGATGTCTCAGCATTCTCAATATGAATTTCGGCCTGGGGTTTTTCACCTTCTACCAGGGTTACATTTATTCCTTTACTCACTCGTATGCGGTCGAACTCCTGAAGTTGGCGTACCTCTTTTTTTAATTCCTGAGCGCTTACTAAAGTGGCAAAAGCTGGTAATAATAGGGTAATTAAAAATAATCTGTTCATATTTTTTTATGTTTATTGTCTGTTCAAGAATATGCATTCAACATTTCAAAAATCAAGCCATGCATATACAAAAACTGAAACCACAAGGAACTTTTAATTCATTTGTTGATAAGCAATGTTTTACAATTATAACCTCTCAACTGACAAAATGTTCTCAGGTGTTTTTATAACGACAACCAATATGATTTATTTCAAAAAAACAAATCTGATTATGATTATACTAAGTATCTGTTTATAATTATTTTTAAACGCGAAGTTGGAACGAGGTGCAATGCCGAGAATCGGAATAAAACAATAGATGTAAAACGTAACGTGTTTAAAATACGCAAAATAACCTAATCATCTTTTTTGTCTTAACATTCTATTTAGTCTAATTCCGATAAATCGGGGCAACTTGTTCCGCAGCGCAGAAGGCAATCTGGCCGTTAAAAAACAAATTATAAACAGAAAATATTAATTCGCGAAAGGCAGAAGAACTTGGTTCTTAGCTTAATGTTCGCGACAGCTAATAGCTAACAACTAAGAACTATAATCCTTATTTTCATTTTAACAAAAAATAAAACCGTATAATACCATACTTAAAAACACTGTCAATTCGCAGGTTTTGAAGGTTTTGGTATTATACGGTTAATCAAAACTGGTAATTAAACCAGAATGATATTATTCAATGCGCAAACTTTTCTCATTTCATCGGGCCATATACTGGCTTGAATTTCACCTATGTGGGCTTTTCGAAGGAAGAACATACATAGCCGCGATTGGCCAATTCCACCACCAATGCTTAATGGCAACTCGCCTTTCAACAAGCGCTTGTGAAACATGAGTTCCATCCTTTTTTCTTCTCCCCTCTCCTTTAGCTGACGCTGCAACGTATCGGCATCAACCCTGATTCCCATAGAGGAAATTTCAAAAGCTTTACGCAAAATTGGGTTCCAGAGTAGAATATCACCATTAAGGCCTTTGTACCCTTTAACGGTTGTGCTGCTCCAGTCGTCATAATCGGGGGCGCGACCATCATGAGGTTCACCATTAACCAATTTTCCTCCAATGCCAATGATAAAAACTGCACCATATTTTTTAGTAATGGCATCTTCCCTTTCCTTGGCTGATAAACTGGGATATAGCTCCAACAGTTCTTCCGAATGAATAAAGGTAATTTCTTCGGGTAAGGCAGGTTTTATATGAGGATATTTTTCAAAAACTACAAATTCGGTGCGTTTCATAACCTCATAAATGCGAGTGACTACCATTTTAAGGTATTCAAGACTTCTTTCGCGTGGCCTGATATGGCGCTCCCAGTCCCATTGGTCTACATAAATGGAGTGGGTATTATCAAGCGTTTCCTCAGGCCTTATGGCATTCATATCCGTATATAATCCATATCCGGGTTCAATGTCGTAATCGGCCAGCATCATTCTTTTCCATTTTGCCAAACTATGCACCACTTCCACTTCCTGGTTGTTGATACCTTTTACAGGAAAA
>CALEUX010000186.1 GCA_937920475.1 uncultured Marinilabiliaceae bacterium | reverse complement strand
ACTTATCTCTACTCACAAAGTAAAACTTTTCGTGAGGGAAGTGAAGTTGCTTTTCTTTCGAATTTGGAAAATGTTTTCAGCATTTCAGCCGAGAAAAAAGCTGCTAAAGATTTTACTTCTGAGGTTAAAGTTTTTTGGAATTCACCAGATGTTACCCCTGAACTTAAAGAATTAGTTCTTTCGACATGCGATCAGCTCATTGACAAAAAAGGACGTCCATTCCCCGATTTTTATGCATATTTAACTGCCATTATGGCCATAAACAAAGCCAAACATCCAAAAGAAAGCTTTGACCAATGGCATACAGGAATAACAAAACTTTTAAACGAACCCAGATTTCCGTTGCGTAATGTGATTCGCTTATTGGATCATACCACCAATCTGATGAATGAGAACATCATTTTTTCAACGCCGGCACTTAAATGGATAGCACAAAAGTCTTCTTACAAATTTGTTTTCAGCGATTCATTGAGGATAGTGTTTGAACCCACCAATCTCACTTGTCTGGCAAAAAACGACAGCATCAGAATACTGGAAACTCATGGTACTGTTAATCTTCAAAGTGGCACCTGGTACGGAACTAAAGGATTGATAACCTGGGAACAAAGCGGCTTTAAAGCTGATATGGTTTTTGCCCGCTTCGGACGTTATCAGATTAACCTGTCATCCAACGAAGTGCGAATCGATAGTGTAGAGTTTCATAATAAAACCTATTTTAATTACCCGCTCACCGGCCGCCTTGTTCATAAGGTGATGAATATCAGCAATCCGGAAAACACCTCGTATCCAAGATTCGAGAGTTATGAACAACGTTACCAAATCAATAATATCCATACCGGATTTAATTATGAAGGAGGCTTTTCGCAGCATGGAGCCAAATTTTTAGGATCTGGTACCCCTCAAAACCCGGCCGAGATAAGCATTTTTCGCAACGACACTCTTTTTATAACCGCCAAATCGCTTTACTTTTCACTGCGTAAGGATCAAATTGTCAGCAGTAACACTGAAATACAAATTCACTTAGACACCGGCTTTATTTATCATCCGGGCCTTACGTTTAAATACATGGATAATGTTAAGGAGATTCACCTCATTAGAGATGGTGAAGGGTTATCCCGAAGCCCTTATTTCAATACTTACCATAACATCAGCATGGATGCCGAACTCATTAAGTGGAAAACCAACAGCACCACCATGGAGTTACGTATGATAAGCGGTGCTTCTGAAAACCATGCTTTTTTCGAATCAATCAGCTATTTCAGGGAAGAGTTTTTCAACCAGTTGCAAGGTATGGATGCCATACATCCATTGCAAGGATTACTCAGTTGGTCGAGACGCATCAGAAGAGAAAAATTCACGGCCCTGGATTATGCCCGTTATATGAATATGCCCGAGAGTCAGGTTCGTCAGCAAATTATTGGGCTTTCGTTTCACGGATTTATTGGATACAATGTGAATTCCGACACCATTGAAATACGGGAGCGGCTTAAAGATTATCTTAAATTCAGAAACGGAGAAAAAGATTTCGATGTTATCCGGTTTAAATCGCAAACGCCTGGTTCAGTGCCCAATGCTATTTTCGATTTAAGAAATTACGACCTTGCCATGAATGGTGTGGCTGCGGTATCCATCAGCGATCACCAAAACGTTATATTCTTTCCCCGCAACGAGCAAATTTTATTGAAAAAAGACCGTAACCTCAGTTTCGATGGAACCATAACTGCCGGTATGATTAATTTGTTTGGCAATGGTTTCAAATTTAACTATCAGGATTTTAGAATCGATTTGTCCATTATCGACTCCATGTCGATGAAAGTTGAAACCGAAGAATTCGATTATTACGGAAGGCCTTCGTTGCAACGAATCGGCAATACTGTTTCCCAATTGTCGGGTTATCTCGAAGTGGACAAATCCGATAATAAATCGGGAAAAGAAGGTTATCCTGAATATCCGAGGTTAACAAGCACCACCAACTCGTACGTTTATTACGATTACCCTCACACTCAAAATGGTGCCTACAAAAAGGAGAGTTTTTATTTCACGCTTGATCCTTTTGAGATAGACAGTATCAGCAGGTTAACTATGAAAAACATTGCGTTCGCGGGAAAACTCGAATCTAATATTTTCCCGGTTATTGATGAAACATTGGTGGTTAGAAAAGATTTTTCATTGGGCTTTCGTAAAAGAACCCCTACCGAAGGCTATCCCATTTATGGTAATAAAGCGCAGTTTAACAACATTATCGATCTCAGCAACGAAGGTTTAAAGGGCAACGGATTTATTTCATATGTGGCTTCCAAATCGGAATCGGAAGATTTTACTTTTTTACCACAGGAAACAGTTGGACTGGCACATCGTTTCACTGTTCAGCCGCAGGAAACAGGTGTTGAATTCCCGGATGTGCAGGGTCGGTTCGACCGCATTCAGTTTTTACCCAATCAGGATAAATTAGTTGCCCGTGCACAGGAAGAGCCCTTTACCATGTACAATAAGGAAACAACCCTGGAAGGCAGTCTTACGGTTCGTCCCAATGGATTGGAAGGCAGTGGCAAACTGAATATGGCAAAAGCCAACCTGGTAGCCACTCGAATGGATTTGGCACATCATGCGGTAGTTGCCGATTCGGCTGATTTTAATCTGGTGAGCGACCCCGGAACGCAAGACGTGAACTTTAAAACCAATAACCTGTTGGCAAATATTGATTTTAAAACCAGACAGGGCAGGTTTACATCACGTAACATGAACAACATTGTAGAATTTACAGAAAACAGGTATTTATCATATATCAGTGAATTCTCGTGGGACATCGACAAAAATGATATTTATCTTGGGGCAAAAGGTTCAAAAGGAAACCGGTTTGTTTCGACCCACAGACGACAGGACTCGCTCGATTTTGTAGCGCCAATGGCCCTTTATGATGTTGAAAACAGGATTATTAGAGCCACCGATGTAACCAACATTAAAGTGGCCGATGCCAACCTGTTACTCAACGATGGTAAAGTAACCATCAGGCGTGATGCTGCTATGGATCCATTAGACTCTGTTAAAATAGTGCTCAACGATTCCATTCATACCTTTTACGAAGCCAAGGTAAATGTTGAAAGCAAAAACACCTATACCGGATCGGGGAAATATGATTTTGTTAATGGCGATGGTTCTGTAAAAACCATTAAGATAAACACCATAAGTGTTTCACGCGATCGCAAAACCTCCGCCGAAGGAAGTATCAGCGAGAATGAATTCTTCTCGTTCAACAAGCATTTTGGATTTAAAGGTGATGTTGCTGTTAATGCCGGCAACGCATTGTTAAACTTTAAAGGGGGCGTGCAAATGCTGCATCAATGCTCTTCGCTTGGGCCACAGGAATATGCACGGTTTGAATCGCGTATTGACCCTAAGGATGTTAGAATCCCCATCGGCAATGACCTGCGCAATTATGAGTTTGAGAATATCTATCGCGAGTTCTTTCTGAACCGCGACTCGAACCTGATTTACAGTGCCTTTCTTGAGAAACGACGGTTCCACAGTGATGTACCGCTGGTTTCGGCTAACGGGTTTCTTTATTACAGTGAACCCCAACAAAGTTTTGTGATTTCGTCTGCCGACAAAATTGCCAATCCCGACACCACCGGCTCGGTACTCATGTACCACGAAGATGGGTGCATGGTAACCGCTTTTGGTTTGATAAATATGGGGCTGGAGTTGGAACAGGTGAAGCTATATGGTGCCGGCACTTATCAGCATAACCGAAAAACAGCGAAAGCTGAAATGACAAGCCTTTTTGGAGTTAATTTTATGCTCGACCCAAAATCAATTGATTTAATGGTCGCAACCATTAGAGATGGCACCGATAAGAAAGGTTCGCCCGAAAACCATAGCACACTTAAGCGAATGGCCGAATGGATGAATAATAATGCCAATAAAGTGAGCAAAGAACTAAGCTCAATTGAGAAATTTAAGTCACTACCTGCCAATCATCAACATATGTTGGTTCTCGACAGTTTGCAATGGCAATGGGATCAACCCAGCCGAAGCTATCGGGCCAACGGTCAGGCAACGTTGTTGTGGATAAAAGATAACCCTGTAAACCGTAAAGTAAATGTAAAGGCTATTATTGGGTTTAGCAGAGGTGGCAATACTTTCGATTTTTATATTGAACTATCCGAAAATGTTTACTTTTTCTTTAGCTACCGTAACGGCATGATGCAAACCCGTTCGTCCAATAACGATTATAATCAAAACGTTCAAACCTTAAAGCCTGAAGAAAGAAAGATGAAAACCGGTAGTGGTGAAAAGCCATACTCCTTCATAATGGCTCCGGAAAGTCGCTTACGCCGATTAATCAGAGCATTTGAAAGCAACGAAGAACTCGAAGAAGTGCCCGAAGGAGAAGAGTGATGGAAGAAAAATATTGATATCGCCTTGTTTGGGAAAAAAAATGATTATAATTGAATATTAATTCACACAATCCAATTGTTTTATACCCTAAATCTGATTTTATGCAAAACGGAGACAATTCTCGTCCGCCAAAAACCTGGTTGGTGGAATCAATTCTGGCAACACTATTTTGCTGTCTGCCATTCGGAATCGCTGGCATTGTAAATGCAGCAAAAGTTGAATCACGCTTTTTTGCAGGCGACACAGAAGGCGCCATGAGAGCCTCTCAGGAAGCCGGTAAATGGACCAAAGTAAGCTTCTGGGTTGGTATTGTAGGTATAGTTCTTTATATCATTCTTGTGTTTGTTATTGGTGTAGGTTCAGCATTTTTAGGTGGTGCATTCTAAGAAAATTATTAAATGGTTAATAGTCGTTTTGGCACTGGCGGCATTAGTGGTTGTTTACCAACTCTTTGACCCTGCCAAAACCGACTATTTCCCAAAATGTCCTTTTAAATATTTTACCGGATTGGATTGTCCGGGCTGCGGTTCACAACGTGCCGTTCATAATCTGCTTAATTTCAATATACTGGGAGCATTCAATGCCAATGGTTTGCTGGTAATTTCCATTCCTTATATTCTCACAGGCTTTTTATTCGATGTTTGGCCCAACAACTCGCCCTCCTTTTTACGCTGGCGCAAACGATTGTTCGGAACCACTGCTATATGGTTGATATTCTCCATAGTTGTTTTGTTTTGGATAGGAAGAAATATTATCTGAAACTGTTTAAAATTAAAAGCTCATTTAATTTAAGACTTTTAGAAGTTTAGATTTTAGACAGAAAAAATAGACTTAACAGATTTTTTAGATAAATAAGACTCTCAAGCTATTCCATTAATTATATAAAAGATTAAAATTTGCCTTTTTTGAATAAGCTAAAACACCTTTTTTAAAACAATTATCCAATCGCATTCTTTACCTAAAAAGAAATTAAAACAGTTACCAACTTTTTTGATATAATAGCAAAAAATAGTTGGTAGAAACCTCTGTATGCATTGTATCTATTGCGATTTGAAAGAGTTTATTGAAATTGGTTTCAATAAACTCTTTTTTTATGATAATATCCAAGAAAAAGCGCTGTTGGAGTTGTGAT
>CALEUX010000185.1 GCA_937920475.1 uncultured Marinilabiliaceae bacterium | reverse complement strand
TGATATGACAAAAATAAATAATTCAAGCCCTACTTCCAAAAGAGGTGGAGTATTAAATGAATATATGCGTAAATACCTATATAGGTGGCGGTTACATCTTTTAGCCTGACGGCTATGGGGCTGTACCCCGGGTTATTGATTCAACCCTTTCAGGGTTATTAAAAGTAATATGGATTAAAAATCGAACAGCAAGCGTTGTTTGTTCGTAATTGAGCGGCCATGGTTGTCACAGATAAATGTGTCAAAGTAGAATTAATTATGAACTTAATAATAAAATATAGATATGCTTAAGCTGATTTATCTTACAGGAGCAATATTTGCTGTTTTTAGTTTGTCGAACGCACAAAAAAAGATTGTTAAGCAGGATATACCTGTCGAAACTATATTTCAGAAGATTGATTCGCTCGAAAAAGCCGGGCTGCCTCAATCAGCTTTTAATCTTGCCGATGAATTGTATCAAAAGGCATTGATTCAGCAAAATACCAATCTGTTTGTAAAAACGCTGGTGTTGCGCATGAAATACCGCGAGGATATTACCGAAGAGTCGCTGGTGGTATTTATAAACGAACTGGAAATACAACTCCCCAAAACCTGGGAGCCCGCCCGGCAGTTGATGCATACCATGTTGGCCGATTTATATCAATGGTATTACAATCAAAATAAGTGGATGTTATTGGAGCAAAAGCAGGTGGAAACCGGCAGCAACGACATCCGCGAAATGAGCGCCGCCGAAATTTCGGCCAAAGCCATTAATCATTATCGGCAATCGCTGCAAAACAGTGCTTTGCTTCAAAAGGAGTCGCTTGTTCAGTATCGCGAAATTCTGATTAAGGAGTCTGATAAGTTTAATCTACGGCCTACATTGTTCGATTTTCTATCGGCGCGTGCCATAGAGGCCATTTTAACCGATGCTTTGTTTCAGATGCCTGCTATGGCGCATCCTGTTTTTGACAATCCTGCAATATTGGAGAATACAGACCGGTTTTTGACCATTTCGCTACAAGATGAAGCGAAAGACAATGCTGCCTTGGAAGGATTGGTGCTTTTACAAAACTGGCTCTCATTTCGCCAAAAAATGGGCGAACCGGAGCCATTATACGATGCCGATTTGTCGCGTTTAAAATGGTTGTCGTTACGCTATGGCGGCGATAATTTTGAGGAATTGTACGAAAACGCATTAACCCGGCTGGCCGTTCAATCGCGCAAGAGCTCTGTTTATGCCGATGTTCAATACCAGAAAGCCTTATTTTTAAGCCAGCTTGGAAATGCCGGTATGGGCAAGGAAACCGGTCGTAATTATATAAAAGAGGCTTTATCGGTTGCTCAGCTAGGTATTAATGCCTGGCCAAAGTCGGAAGGTGCAGCGCTTTGCCGGTCTCTGATTGAACAGATTAACCAGCCTATGCTGGCATTTGTTACTGAAAACGCTTTGCCTACGGGTACCCGGTTGGCCTACAAGGTTGATTATAAAAATATAAAGCAGATTTACATAAGTATTTACCGTCTTCAACCTGAAGCGAATGGTAAGCATCAGAGTAATTTAGATGATGAGGTGGCATTGAGGCAGATTAAAAAAAACAAACCGGTACATTCAGAAGTTAGACCTTTACCCGATTTCAAAGATTACCTGATGCACTCGGCCGAGTTGGATTTGCCGGGAATAGCCGAACCGGGTTTATATGCCATATTGGTAACCCCAAAACCTGTTAACCAGGATATTGATAAGGCAGAACTATTTAGTCTTACTACTTTACAGGTTACCAATCTTACCATCTCTTATCGCCAAACCGATGATGGAAAATTGGATATATTGGTACTGCAAAGGACTACAGGAAAAGCCATTAAAGATGCAGAGGTTTCTGTTTATACGTTTGAAAACTATACCAGCAATAAAAAAGTATTGACCGATGGGAAAACTGATGCCAATGGGCGGCTTATCCTCAACTTTCCATACAGAAACAGTGTAGAAATAGAAGCAAAATTGGGCAATGATGTTTGCCAAACTGAGAATGTTTGGATAAGGAACCTCAACGACAATTATGAGGAGCGATTTCAGTCGCGCGCATTTATTTTCACCGACAGAAAGATTTACAGGCCGGGCCAAATGGTTTGGGTGAAGGGCATTTTTATGGAAACCAATGGTAAAGAAGCCCGCGCCATCAAGGAACAAAACGTCATACTTTCGTTTCGTGATGTAAACGGACAGGAATTGGCTGTTGTGGAACGAGCTACCAATGAATTTGGTAGTGTGGAAGCTGTTTTTACCATACCGCAAAATGTGCTAACCGGCACTTTTACCATCAACTCTCCTTTTGGGTCGCAATATATCAATGTTGAGAATTACAAGCGCCCACGTTTCGAAATTGAGATGAATCCCTTTAAAGAAGTGGTTTTATTGGGCGAAGCTGTAAAAACATCGGGGAAAGCCAGTGATTATACCGGTGCACCTTTGCAGGGGGCGAAAGTGAGTTGGCGGGTTACCCGGCAGGTACGCATGTGGCGCCATTGGGGAGTTCAAAAGCCTGTGTCAATAGCCTCGGGAACGGGCTTTACCGACAGTAATGGTGAGTTTGATATTGTTTTTCAATCTGTTCCTTCATCTAAGAAGAAAAAACAGTTTACCGAGAACTTTATTGTAGAGGTGGATGTAACCGATATAAATGGTGAAACCCGCTCGCAAACCCAAACTATAACATTGGGCGATTCCGGCTTTTATCTATCCGTAGCTTTAAAAAAGAATGCCATAAGCAATCGGGAAAAAGAACTGCCTGTAACCTTGTCTGTTAATAATCAATCAGGAGAATCAGTTAAGGGGAAGGTGCAATTATCAATTTCAAAGCTCATCGTTCCGAAAAATATTCTCCCTAACAGATATTGGGAACTACCTGATACCATTTTGTGGAAAGGGGCCATTTATAATAATGAAAGGGAAGTATGGAATCATTGGGAAGTTGAATCGGTGGTGAAAACTGAAACTTTAATGGTGGATGGAGAACTCAGCAAAAGGGTACAATTCGATAGGGAATTAGAACCCGGAATGTATAAAGTTTCACTTGAATCAATTGATAAAAACGGAGAATTACGCAAAACTGATGAGGTGTTCTATGTGTTTGGTGTTGATAATAAGTTGTTTAATCCGGGTGGTGGCATAAAGGTTTTTACCAATAAAAAAGAGTTTATTCCCGGCGAACAACTTGTTATTAATCTGGCATCAGCCTTTCAACAAGGTACTGTTTACTTAGTCGCTTGGAATGAAAATAAAACGTTTTTCGAGAAGGAAATTGATGTCAGTCGCATATCAGATGAGATTTCAATTCCGATTAATACTTCCATGGAAGGAAGTATTCTGATAAATGCTTTTTTAATTCAGCAAAACAGAAAATACGAAGACAACCAAAGAGTGGAGGTAATTAACCCGGCACGACAGTTGAATATCAGGCTGCAATCGTTTCGAGATAAAGTACAACCGGGCAGTACAGAAACCTGGAAGCTTAATATTACCGATGGAAACGAAAACAGCGCTCAAGTTGAATTACTGGCACTCATGTACGACTCGTCGCTCGATTACTTTGCGCCCAACCAACTACAAATGAATTTGTTTTACCCCCGTTATGGTTTTAATCAATGGTTTAACAACAGCTTTAGGTCTGGATATGCATGGAACAGAAATGATTACCCTGTTAAAGGCGTTGATGTTAAACCTTATCCGGCTTTTAACTGGTTTGGATACCAATATGGCTGGGGCTTTGGCCATAGAATGGGACAGCCCATGATGTTAAAAGGTGCCCGAGTAGCTGAAAGCTTCAATTTGGTTATGGTTGATGAGGAAAGAGAGGATGTACCAACGACCAGACAAGAGAATGTACCAAAAGAACCTTCACAAGGTGTTAAAATCGAGAACATGGTCCGTCGTCAGTTACAGGAAACGGCCTTTTTTATGCCCATGCTCAAGACTGGTGATAATGGCGATGTTCAGTTTAGCTTTACCATGCCCGGAAGTGTTACCAAATGGAGGTTTATGGCTTTGGCGCATCGTCCCGATGGGGCTTCGGGCACTGTTGAACAGTTTATCACTTCTTCGCGCGAGGTGATGGTAATGCCCAATTTGCCGCGTGCAGTGCGCGAGGGCGATGTGTTAATGCTTTCGACCAAAATTGTAAATACCACCGATTCTGTTTTAACCGGAACAGCATGGCTGAAAATAAAAGATGCTGTTAGCGGACATACGCCAGGCGAACTCAGCCTTCAGCCTGTAAATTGGCATCTGGAAGGCAATGCAACCACCACCGCATCGTGGACTGTTAAAGTGCCAACTGGCATAAAAGGATTGGTTGTTACTGTTTCGGCAGCCACCGAAGAGTTTCAGGATGGCGAAGAGCATTTGATTCCGGTGTTGCCGGTTAAAATGTTGATAACCGAAAGTTTGCCTGTAACCCTGTCGGGCAAAGGGAAACATACCATAAAAATGGAATCGCTTGTAGGTAGTAGAAATAAAGAACATCAATCTTTTACATTTACCTACACGCAAAATGCAGCCTGGGAAATGCTGGGTGTTTTGCCCTGGCTTATGGAACGTCCTTACGAAAACAGCGACCAGATATTTAATCGTTATTTTGCTGTGTCGGTGGCAAAGAAAATATTTACTGAGCATCCACATATTGAACAGGTTTTAAAGGCCTGGGCGGCTTCTTTGCCCGGCGATGAGAACGCCCTGCTTTCAGCTTTGGAAAAGAATCCAGAACTTAAAAACACCGTTTTGGCAGCTACACCCTGGCTTACCGAAGCTAAAAACGATACAGAGCGCCGCCGCCGTTTGGCTTCTCTTGTTGCTGCCGGCCATTTGGATGCTGAGCAAAATGCGGCTCTTGCTCAACTAACTAAATTGCAGATGGGTGATGGTGCCTGGCCTTGGTTCAGTGGTATGATGCCATCGGAATTTGTTACTGCCGAAATTGTTGCAGGGTTTGGATACATAAACCGCATGGGTATTTCATTGGGACGCGATGCAACTCAAAACCAAAGCAGGGCTGTTGACTGGTTACGAAATCACCTGCTGAAAGCAAGGGATAATGCGCTTAAAAATTTGGAACGTCAAACCACAATCAATAAGGATACTGTAATTGTGCCCGGTTGGAATATTGTGAAGAATTTGTATGCTTTAAGCTTTTTTGCTTCCTCTTCACCATCGGAAGGAGAACTATTCTGGATGGATAAATTGAGAAAGCATTACCGGCCAACCGATGTTACCGCACAGGCTATAACAGCGGTCATTTTGTGGAGATACGGATTTAAAGCCGAAGCCTTACCATTAGTGGCCTCCATTAAAGAAAAAACTATAAAAGGAGAGCGCGGACAATGGTTTTTCAAAACAGTAACATCTCCATTTTGGTATGAGGCTCCCATCGAGCGACAGGTAATTGTTCTGGAGGCTCTGCGCGAACTTGAGCCCGGCAGTGCGCTCATTGCAGGCATGGAAGATTGGCTGATGTCGCAAAAACGGACGCAGCACTGGCGAACCACACGGGGTACAGTATCGGCCGTTTATGGGCTGGCAAGTTCATCGCGCCAATTATTTGCTTACCAAAAACCCGACGATATAAAAGTTGGCCGACAAAAGATAAAACCATCCAAAACCGTATCGGGTAGTGGCTATTTTTCGCAAACATGGACAGGGTCTCAAGTAAATTCAGCGTTAGGCGTTGCTGAAGTGAAAAAAGGCTCAGCTCTTCCATCATGGGCATCTATGCACTGGAGTTACTGGGAAGAAGAAGCCAATGTGCAGAAAGGAGGCTTTCTGGATGTTTCTAAAACGGTATTTAAGCGCCTGTTAAAAGATGGAGAAGAAATATGGTATCCATTATCTGATTCGGTACGTTTGACCACCGGCGACCGTTTAATGGTACGGTTATTGATTGAGACACCACAGGCATTGGATTTTGTGCATGTAAACGACAAGCGTGCATCGGTGCTTGAGCCATTGGATGTGATGTCGGGGTACGTTTGGAAATCAGGTTTAGGCTATTATGCTTCGGTAACCGATGCCGGTGTTGATTTCTTTATCGACCATTTACCAAAGGGAAAATACACACTTACTTACGAAATGGTTGTATCGCATAAAGGGGTGGCCACTTCGGGTCCGGCAGTGGTTCAATGCTTTTATGCTCCCGAATTTTCGGGGCACAGCGCGGGAAGTGTTTTTTCAACCACCCGGGAGTAGCCCTTGATAAAGCGGATTTATGAAAAACAATTTTGGTAGGATTAACCTACTATGACAGATTATGATATTTTTTTAGGTTACGTTGGAAACAACCATGCTTAAAAGTGAATTATGGATAGCCAGCCCCAACGGGGCGAGACCATCAGCATAGGGCAGCGCCCTATGAAAATGTATATAAATCAAAAGTAGCCCTGAAAGGGCGTAAGCAATATAAGAATATGGCACAATCTCTATCAAAAGTATACAGGAAGAGTACCGGAAATTCCTCAAAAAATATAACGTTGAATACGATGAAAAATATGTGTGGGATTAGAATTGCTGTCGCCTTTTCAGGGCTTTGGTTTTGTTGTTTCAACATCCCGGGGCTGTCCCCCGGGTTATTGATTTAACGGTTTGTATTATTAATATGGATAATATAATCGAATAGCAAGAGTTATTTGAAGATGATTGAGCTTCTATGGTTGTCATAAAAGAATGTGTTAGAGTAAAATAAAATACTTAGTTCAGTTCTTTGGCGCCTTTGTGGTTTTAATAGGTCACTCTTAATGATATAATAAACAATAATATATATGCTAAGCAAAAATTTATTAATACTTTTAGTTTTATTTTCTTTGATGTATCCTGCTATAGGTCAAAATAGCGGTGTCGATTACAAAACCAAAGGCATTAAATTTTTAAGAGCCAATCAGAGCGATTCTGCATTAATTTACCTTGATTTGGCAATGGGTGCAGGAATCAGCGATGGCGAAGTATTAGGTGCTGTGGCGGTTCTTTATATGGAGCGGGGCGATATTGGTAAAGCCATGCAATATGCCCGCAAAGCACGTCAGCAAGCTGAAACTGTAACCCCCGATGCATATATTGCAGGCGTTTTGGCCAGCGAAAAAGATGCTAAACCCAAAAGGAGAAACCGTTGGTTAAACGAAGGTATTAAAAAATTCCCCGAGGATTATTTGTTGCTTTACCATGCCGGGCGGTTAAAAATTCCATTCAATAAGAAGGAGGGCGAAGAGTATTTACTCCGTTCGGTTTATGCTGCCCCATGGTTTGCTGAATCGCATTATATGCTTGGACAACAGATGTTTCGTCATGGCGAAAATCTGAAAGCTGTACTACCATTGTTTTATTTCCTGTTACTCGAAAACAGCAGCGAACGCAGCATGGAAACCGTTTTGGTGCTGGAACGGATATATCAGGCATGGGCAGTATCGGATAAAGGCATTTCAAAAATTACCCGTGTAAGTCCGGGTTTTAAAACAGCTTTTACACCCCAAACAGGTGATTTTAAACCAATCGATTATTCGGCCCGAAGCAAATGGCTGGTAAAACAAACGCTGGAACTAATGACAGCTTTGGATAAAGTGGAGGTATCATCATCCGATATCCTGTGGGAATTTTATTCTGAATTCTTTCATAAAGCGGTTGAATTGGGTCACGCAGAAGCTTTGGCGTGGCATTTGGTAAATGCACGCTATCCGGCCGACTTGTTAGAGTGGGTAGCCGGTAATGGTTCACGCTATAAAGAAATGGTTGACTGGTTGTCGATTCAATAAATTGATTTACTGGATTATTTGCATTAACTGCTCTTCCTTACTGAGTTTATTGCCTCCAAGTTCCATGGCAGTTTCAATGAGCGCCAAATGGGAATATGCCTGTGGAAAATTGCCAAGCAGACGTTTGGATTCAAAATCAAGGTCTTCGCTAAACAATCCCAAATGGTTGGCGTAACCCAGTAATGTTTCAAATTTTTCTATGGCTTCCTGTTTCCGACCAATTTTATATAAGCTTTTAATGAGCCAAAAAGAGCAAATGGTAAAGGCTGACGATGGTTCGCCAAAGTCATCTTTGTTTTTATATCTGAACATTAATCCTTTATATTCCAACTCCTTTTGAATGGCCAAAACCGTACTCTGGTATCTGGTATCGCTGGCATCCAGAAAACCGTACGATTCCATTAATAATACGGAAGCATCCAAATCGTTAAAGTGGTAGGCTTGTGTAAATGCCTGCTTTTCTTCAGACCAGGCATTTTTTAAAATGTCGTTTTTAATTTTATCGCGAAGCTTCGTCCAGTTTTGTAAATGATGGCTTTGTTGCAACAATTCAGCGACTTTAATGGCACGGTCAACAGCTACCCAGCATAATACTTTGCTGAATGTGAAGTGTTTATTGTTTTCTCGCATTTCCCAAATACCCTTATCGGGCTTTTGCCAGTTTCGTTCAACCGACCGAAGCATGTTTCTGGTAATGGTCCACAATTCCTCACTATGCTCGAGCGATACCGAAAAAAGCTGAAAATGCTGATATATAACATCCATTAAAATGCCATATATATCATTTTGCTTTTGTTTATAAGCTGCGTTGCCAATGCGTACGGGCTTGCTGTTGCAGTATCCGGCCAAATGTTCCAGTTCCTGTTCTGTCAATTTTTTCTCGCCACTAATGCCATACATTATTTGAATCTTCTCATCTTTTTCCGGAAGTATATCGGTTATAAATCTCAAATATCTGTGCGCTAAATTATAATGGCCTAAACCGGTCATTATTTTAATAACCATTGAAGCATCTCTTATCCAGCAAAAACGATAATCCCAATTGCGCACCTCGCCAATGGTTTCTGGCAAAGAGGTTGTTAATGCGGCAAGAATGGCACCGGTTTTCTGATAACTCAGAAGTTTCAATACAAGGGCGCTGCGTGTAATTACCTGCGAGTATTTGCCGAAAACAGTGGTCCTGTCCGACCAATTGAGCCAATATACTTTGGTGCGTTCCAATTTCAGGTACGACCTTTCAACGGTTTGGCTAAGCAGTTTTTGATTATAACTGAGCAATACAAATTCATCCTTATTAATGGTTAGTGGCTGTTCGCTTGCTAATTGCATGGTATCGAAACTCGAATACAAATAGAACGAATCATAATCGCCCTTGGTGGTAAAGGCTTTTATTACTCCGGGATGAATGTTGAATCTGGTATCGTGCAAGCCATATTCCAAACGTGGATTAAAACGGATTTTTACTTTTGGAGCTCCGCTAACCCATTTAAAATATCGAATAACATCGGGAGGGGAATAATATTGCCCGTTATCGAACTTATATCTTGGCATAAA
>CALEUX010000184.1 GCA_937920475.1 uncultured Marinilabiliaceae bacterium | reverse complement strand
TACTGTATTCCTGAATTTGGTTGAGGGCCGAAGTACCGCCAGCCATCAGAAAAACTCCAATAGCCAGAAGTGAAAAACCACGGAGTTCGAAATTCCCTGTAAAACAATAGCCTACCATGGCCGACAAAGTAACCATGGAAGAAAGGCCTAACCGGAACAAAGATATAATCCCTTTAATTTTACTCACCATTCAGTGTTTTCAAATATTCAATAATAAGCTGAATTTCTGCGGGCGTAATAAGCTTCTCATAAGAGTTCATCAGTCCTCTGCTGTATCCTTTAACTATTTCATCATTGGGCTGATAAATGGCTCTTTTAATATAATCGTCATCGGCAAGAATTACTGATTCTTCCCTTCCAACCAATACCGTTTTTTGCGAATTGTACAAATTCTTAAAAGTAGGGCCTACCAATTTTGCGCCATCCAACGAATGACATGCCATACATCCGTTTTTTTTGAGAACTGCCAGTCCCGGATGGTCGGGAACAAGACCGGTAGCTTCCAGATTTTCGAGCCATTCCTCAAATTCATCCTGCTCTACAACCCGCGCTCTTGTAACCATATCGTAATGCAGTAATCCGCAATATTCGGTACACATTATTTCATACTCACCTGTATAAAGTGGTGTAAACCAAAGCCAGTTATCGTAACCGGGCACCACATCTTCCTTAACCCTAAATGCAGGTATAAACAAACTATGGTTTACATCTTCTGAAACCAAATCGAGCCGGATGGGTTTATTAACCGGAATTACCAGTACTTTCGACAATTTGCCCTGGCCATAATCGAATTCCCATTCCCACATGCGACCAATGGTTCTAATACGCATGGCATCATCAGGCACTTCGCGCATGGGTGCAAATCCAACCCATCCATAATAAAACATAAACAAAACAAGAATTAATGGAATTATCGTCCACAATATTTCCAGTTTTATACTGCCCGAAAACTGCATGGCTTCTTTTACTTTACTTCTTCGGTAACGTATCAGAATGTATATCATTAAAAGCGTTAGGCCAATAATGAATATAAACGATATGGTGAAAATAAAAACAAACGCCTTATCAACACCTTCAGCCAAATTGGAAGCTCCTCCAAACATATGGTCAAGTATTTTTGGGTTATCTGAAAAAATAATCAATAAACGTTATGATGAGTACCAGCGTGAAAAGCACAAATACACCTGCCACCATCCACCTGATGAAGTTACTCTCAAATTTGAGGTGCATAAACCATGTTAATACGATAAACGCCTTTACAGATGCAACCGTAAGAGCAACGGCAATTGTAAATACCCCAAATTCCATCCAGGTTACCAAAACAGACAGCATGGTCAGCAACAATAGCGATATTAATACTCTACCATGAGATTCGTAACTTGAAATATGTGTTTTGTTCTCCATTTTTTAAGAAATATTAGTTCATAATATGGGGATTTAGCTCCTAGTTCTTAGCTCCTAGTTCTTAGCTCCTAGCAGCTAACACCTAACACCTATGTTAATAAATACAACAACGGAAACAGAAAAATCCATATCAGGTCAACCAAATGCCAATATAAACCGCTGTTTTCCAGTAATAAATATCTGTTTGAAATGATATGTCCCGATTTAATTTTAAAAATACAAATAACCAATAATATCATTCCAATAATCACATGCAAAGCGTGCAAACCGGTCATCATGTAATAAAGTCCGAAAAAGAGCAGTTCGCCACGTTCAAGATTTTGTAAAACCTCAGAACCCGGATAAACTTTGATATCGAATTTATGGTGCCACTCAAAATATTTGTTAACCATAAAAACGATAGCCAGAAAAATGGTTGTTAGTAAAAGTTTTATGGCCAGTTTTTTGCTTCCTTTTTGTATGGCTGTAATCGACATGGCTACTGTCATACTACTTACCAGTAAAATCACAGTGTTGAGCGTGCCAATTAAAGCATCCAGTTCGTAGGCAGCTTTATGAAAATCGTCGCTGTATTTGGCCCTAAAAACGGCATAAACCAAAAATAGTCCGCCAAACAGGAAAAGTTCGGTAAACAGGAAAATCCACATACCCATTTTGCCGCCTTCATTATCGGTGGGGTGTGCATGATTTGCGGTTTGTGTCATAGTTTTCGGGATTAACTTTCTTTTTTAAACAAATAGGGTGGCGTTTTTATCTCAGGTATTTCTTCAAAATTTTCGTGTGTTGGTGGCGATTCTATCTGCCATTCCAATGTAACGCCTTTCCATGGATTGGATGGTGCAACAGCCCCTCTGTGCCGATAATAAATCAAATTGAACAACATCATAAAAATCCCGATTATTAGAATTATGGCCCCAATGGTTGAAATAAAATGGCCGGTATGAAACTGTTCGAGATAATCGAAGTAGCGCCTTGGCATTCCCTGAATTCCAATAATAAACAATGGGAAATACAATACGTTGAATCCAGTAAACAAAACGCCCCAGGCTATATTGGCCAGTTTTATATTGTACATTCTTCCGTACATTTTTGGGTACCAGTAATGTATACCGGCAAAGAAGGCAAAACCCATTCCTCCAAAAATGATATAATGAAAATGTGCTACCACAAACGAGGTGTCGTGCAAATGTACATTGGTGGCCAGTGCTCCAAGTGTCAGGCCAGTAAAACCACCTATCATAAATAAAAATATAAACGAGATGGCATACAACAGTGGTGTTTTAAGGTCGATGGAACCGCCATACATGGTCGATATCCAGTTGAATACTTTTATGGCGCTGGGAATGGCCACAATAAAAGTAAGGAACGAGAAAAACCATCGCGACCAGTAGCTTATGCCGGTGGTAAACATATGGTGTCCCCACACAAAGTAACCAACAGCAGCAATGGCTATGCTCGATATAACAATGGCTCCGTAACCGAATACCGGCTTTTGACTAAAAGTTGGAAAAATTTCGGTAACCACGCCCATGGCTGGTAAAATCATGATGTACACAGCAGGGTGCGAGTAAATCCAGAAGAGGTGCTGAAATAATAATGGGTCGCCACCCAAAGCGGGGTCAAAAAAACCAATCTGCAATACTCTTTCGGCAATAACCATTAATAATGTTATTCCAACAATTGGAGTTGCTAAAACCTGAATCCAGGCAGTGGCATATAACGACCACGGAAACAAAGGCATTTTAAACCAACCCATACCCGGAGCCCGCAACCGGTGAATGGTAACTATAAAATTAATACCGGTTAAAATGGACGAAAATCCAAGAATGAATGCCGCAGTTAAAGCAAAAATTACATTGGTTGATGAGGTTGAACTGTAGGGAACATAGAATGTCCAGCCGGTATCGGGTGCTCCGCCACCTGCAAATTGCGAAGCAACTGCCAGAATGGCTCCTAAAATAAAGATGTACCACGATAACAGGTTAAGCCTTGGAAAAGCCACATCCTTGGCGCCAATCATTATGGGGAGAAAAAAGTTTCCAAATACGGCACCTAAACCAGGAATGACCACAATAAAAATCATTATAATACCGTGTACGGTAAACAGTCCATTATAGGTTTGGGCATCCATTATGGTAGGGCCGGGCGCAATTAGTTCAATTCTGATAAGCAATCCTAAAATGGCAGCAACCACAAAGAAAAACGCTATGGAGTATAGATAGAGTAACCCAATGCGTTTGTGGTCGGTTGAAAAAAGCCAACCCCAAATACCTTTGTATTTTCCCTGATACTCCAGATAGCTTTCGTGCGAATATTTTTCGTTCTTACTCATTGTAAAAGATTAAGGATATGTTTATTCTTTTGCCGATGCTTTAATGTTTTTTCGCCGCCCCATTATTAAAAGAGATATAAAAACAATTACAGCAATAAAAATGGTAATGATTCCTACAACTTTGGTAACCTGAAGTCCATAGGTTTTCTCACCCGGGTCGTAAGCAAAGCAGAAATCAATAATACGGTTAATGGTAGGCATGGGTAATCCCTTTTGAGCTTCAATTATGGCCAGTTTAACATCGAAAGGTAAAAACTCAATGCCATACAAATAGCGGGTGATTTTACCTTCGGGGCTCAACAGTATTACAAGCGACGGATGTGCAAAATCAAACCCCTGTGGCTTATATTTATAGCCAACAGCATGGGTTATGGCTTTTATGTTTTCTTCTTCTCCGGTTAAGTATTTCCAGTGCTCGCGGTTTTCCTGGCTAATATTCTGAACAAAATTTACTTTTTTGATTCTTGCCTTCTCAGGCGTATCATTGGTGTTAAAACTGATGGTAATAACCTGATAATCTTTGCCAAGTTTCATGTCCAGTTTTCCAACAACATCTGAAATGCCACTTAATAAAGGACTGCACATACCGGGGCAATCGAAATACACAAACGATAAAATGGTGGGCTTGTCAATCAGCGAACCCAGTGTTACCAGCGAATCAGATTCGTTATAAAAAGTAAGGTCTAAGGGAATGATGTCGCCTAATTTTTCATAAACACCAATTTCTATTTGGTCTTCAGATGGTTTTTGTCCCCATGTTACCACAAAAATGGACAATACAATCAAGGTTAAAGCTATTTTCTTCATGATTATGAGGCTTTTGTTTTAAATTCTTCATTTTCGTTTGAGCACATACCGGCAATCATTAACGAGCCACCCATTAAGGAAATGTCTTTAAGGAGTGTTATGAGGGTCATGGTTTTATCGCCATCTTCAAAAAGATGAGGCACATGAATTACTACAATAAAAATCAGCAATAAAGCGGCTAACGTTTGCGTGGTAAGCTTTACGTACTTTTTTGTAATAATACTGATGCTGGCAATTATCATCAGTAAACCTGTCATTATTATGGTAAAAGGACCTAATGGCAGGAATGATGTAAAATTGCCCAAATACCAATCGTACAGAAAAATGTGGTTTAATCCGAAAATGGCGAATGGTACTGCAAACAGAATCCGCCCAATTATTGTTAGTTTGTTCATGGCGCTGAAATTTAAGGGTTTAAATGTATGTTAGTTGTTAAAACAATTCAAAATTAAAATATTCAGGTAATAGCTTAATCCCATTCTTCAACTACATTTTTACCTATGTCGGTTATTTTTTTTAACTGGTGCAGTATATAAAAGATGGTTGCCCAAGCCAGAAAAACAGCCAACGAAAAAGTAATTAACAACCAGATGGGGGCTTTTCTGACAGTATTCCACATGGCTCTTTCAACGGTAAGACTAACAGCTTCAAATGGTTTACCAACTGCCAAGGCTGTATCAGCTCGTGTTATGCCATATGCATCCTGATTTGTAAGCTGGGCTGTAAGTTCCAGTAGTCCATCTTTATTTCCGGGCAAATCAGAAGGCTCGTTAAAAACGACGATTCCATTTTGATTGGTCTCCATTGGTTCTCCTGCCAACAGGCTTCCAAAAGTGCGTTTTACACGCAGCACAACTTCAGCACCCGCAATATTTTCAATAATTCCGTTTTTTACACCGGTTACTTTTGCTTCAATTTTTCCGGCTTCTTTTAAATGGGTTAATGTAATGGAAACAATGCCGCCATAGGCCGATTTTTCGGCTGTGGGTAAAAAGGCATGAACGTAATTGGGGTCATAACTTCTTATGTACGAAATAATCTCCCATATTTCATCCTGTGTTAATACCGATTTAAAGGAGGGCATCGGGTCGCGCCCTTCCATCACTTTATAGAACATCTCACCATCCAGATTCATCAGAAAATCTGCTGAAGCCGGATCGCCCGGTGGTGGAACCAGGTTCTGATAATTGGCGGCTCCGGGTTGCCCATGACATGAAGCGCAATTCTTATTGTAATGGTCTAATCCTTTTGCCCTGCTTTCGTCGGAGAATTCGAAAGAACTCAGCCGTCCTTTTCGTTCCTGCGGTACAATCCATTCGCTTTGAGCCGATACATGGATGCAAAAACCTGTTGTCAGTAACAGAAATATTATTAGTTTTCTCATAGGTTTAGATATTGGTTATTCAGCTTTTTTATGGTCATTTGTTTCATCTTCGCCCATTCCTGCCATTTCCCAAATGGGTACAACCGGAAATAGCTTGGAAAGAATGGTTATTATCATTAAAACCATAATTAAAGGGCCTATGGTAATAGCTGTTTCAATAAGTGTTGGCTCATATACAATCCATTCTGCCGGAACAAACTGCTTGGGCAGGTAGGGATGCTCCATGGTTGGAATAACAATCAAATATCTTTTAAACCAGGAACCAATAAATACCACCAGTGCAATAATGGTTAAGGGTAGGGGCTTACGCATTGGTTTGAACAACAATAGTAGTATTGGAATTACTAATCCGCCCAATTGTACAGTCCAGAACAACCATGCGTAGTGGCCGGTAAATAGTTCTTTTAGATGTATAGCGTCAGCAGTCTTGAGCTTGTACCCTGGCACCAGAAATTCGTTGATGTTAAAATAGAGGTAAACAATGGCGGTAAGCAGCAATAATTTTCCCATTTTATTGAAGTGGTCGGCGGTTATATAACTGCTCAGTTTATAGTTTTTACTGAAAAAATACATAGCTAAAATTAAACCGGCAGCTCCGGCTACAAAGGCACCGGTAAGGAAGTAGGGACCAAAAATGGTGCTGTCCCAGCCTGCACGCGGATTTACAGCAAACAGCCACGATGTTACGGTATGAATGGCAAAGGCTGTGGGTATTACCAATATCAGCAAAATGCGTGTGGTACGAAACAATATTTTATATTGGTCGGGATGATGTGTCCATTTTAATGAGAGAAAATTATATACAGTGCTTAACCATTTGGGGGCATGGTGCATACGCGTTTTTGCTATGGCCAAATCGGGTAGTAAAGGGATAAACCAAAGCAAGAGGCTTATTACCAGATAGGTGGTTACCACTGTAACATCCCATAATATGGGCGATTGAATGCGACCATACATAAAAACATAAGGTAGTCGTTCAGGGCGCCCCATGTCGGAAACAATAACAAGTCCTGCAACTGCAGCAAAAGCAACTGCAATGATTTCGGCAATGCGGGCAATGGGTTTAATCCAATCCTGTCCCAGTAAGCCCAACACACCGCTTATCAGCATACCTATTAATGAAGCCGCCACAAAGAACACAAAACTTGCCAAATACATCCCCCAGCTTACATAATCGCGTAACCCGGTTACTATAAGTCCTTCGTTAAACTGAATCCAGTAAGCATATAAACAAGCCAGCAAAGTGAGCGTTAGAAATCCCATCCACGCATGAAATTTGATGTTTAAACCCACGGGCCTGAGGATGTCACCTGCAATATTATCCAGATTGGTTTCCTGCAAAGTTGTATGATTATTTTTTTGTGCCATATTGATGGTGCTTAGGTGGTTTGGGTGCTGTGATTACCGGTAAGTTCTTTATCGGGTGCATCAAAAAGGCGGTTTTTAGGAGGCAAATAATAAACCCGGGGTTGTGTTCCCAGTTCGGGCATTAAACGGTATCCGGCATTTTGCTTTAAAAGCTGGCTTAAACGTACTGTTTCTTTGGTAGTACCGTTGGTTACTGCATCTTCATTTTCGTCGCCAAAATAAAAAACACTGTTGGGGCATGCTGTAACACAATAAGGCATTTCATTTTCTCTTAACCGGTCGGCACTAAACAAGCATTTAGAAATGGTTCCCTTTCGTTGGGGGGTATTCAATTCAACATCGTATTCTGTGAAAGAAGTTTCGTATTCCTGCGCCAAAACAGGCTCCTGCCAATGAAACATGCGGGCTGAGTAGGGACATGCTGCCATACAAAACCGACAACCAATACATCGTTCGTTATCAATTAAAACAATGCCGTCCTGTCGCTTAAATGTTGCATCCACCGGACAAACCGATACACAAGGAGGATTATCGCAATGCTGGCAGGGCTTAGGCATGTAATAAGGGGCAGTGTTGGGTGCATCCTGCATTATAAGGGTGTTGATATGGTATTCGTGCGGCCTCAGATGGTGGGCTGACTGGCAGGCTTCAACGCATTTCCGGGCATTGCGGCATTTGGCCAGGTCGATAACCATAACCCATCTTCGGCCTTCAAGCCCTTGTCTGCCTCTTTTTTGCAAAGCGTGAGGATCGGGTTTGAATTCATGAATTTGGTCAATAGGAACTTGCACTAATCGGTTGTCGTTGGTTAGCACAGTTACCATTCCCGATTTACCTTTGGCATGTTCATAGCGGTAGCCTGTATAAATCGCAGCTCCTCCGGCAGCTATGGCTGCTCCTGTATAGCCAATGCTTTTTAAAAAATCACGTCTCGATTTTCTGGAATTTGTATTTTGGTTATTGGGTACCTTATTGGACGATTCGTCGCTCATAAAATAGCAGTTTAAGGTTGTTAAAACTGGAAACAAATAATCTAAAAACGTTGGTTAATTAGAAAGTCGCTTAAACTCTCCAACCGGAGTGTAACCTGTTTTTGTAACTTTGTTTCGGATGGTAGCAGTATCAGCTTTTTCAGGATTTATTGTAATAGCCACAAGTCCTGTTTCATGCGAGGCTTCAACATTGGTAACGCCTTCCAATGAAGTTAAACCTGTTTGTATGGTTTTTTCGCAACCGGTACAAGTCATTCCCTCTACTGAAAGATTATAGGTAACAACGATTTCGTCGGTTTTTGCATCTGTAGATTGCGATGTTTTTGGCCCCTGACAGGCAAAAAAGAAGGGGAGCAATAATAAAAACAGATTTTTCATTTGACTTAAAGTTTTAGTTCAAAGATTTTTAGCTTTAAAGAACATTGATTCTTTGGCATGGCCCGCAGCACTCAATCTCCAACTTTATGCCTTAACTTATTTGCATTAAATTATACTCTTATTTTCAATTTTGCAAATGTGTGAAGTCTAATTAACTAAAACCCCTGTCTTTATTGGGGTTTTAGTTTTTATTTATAAATGGTTTAAATTTAGACAATAGTATTTTGAAGGTAAAATGGAGAAGGGAGACTGAAGACAGAAGACTGGAGAAGGGAAATCGGAAAGGGACACCGTTGATTGGAGCATCTTTTAATGCAATAATCAGAACAAGAAGCCCTACCATAGATATTGAAAATACCGTCAAATAGTTAGTTCTTATAACGGAGCTATCTTCAATAACCGGTCTCCAATGGGAATGACGTACATGTTAATTCATCTGATTCCAAAGTTAAGGTTGAAATTAAAATGAATAGATTTAGCGCTAGGCATTCTTTGTTTATCAGTAGAAGTTTTTCTTTTGATTTTATTGACAGATGCCTTCTAAAATTATGAATTATTCTTTTAATAAAATATGGATATTGAATTAATAGGCTGAAGAATGCCAGGGGAGCAGTAGGTTTAATTTACTTTAATTGTTGCTACCCGTTTTAAACAAATGAATCTCGTAGCTGTTTTCCTTCATTATTGACATGATCCGAAGACTCAATAAACATTGTTGAGCATTTGCAAAGCTTTTATTATGAAAAATTTGATAGCCTAATGATTTAAACATTAAATTGCCCGATATTAAAACTTTGCATTTTCGCTACTTTGCGCTTAAACTTTTTATAACGAACCATGATTAAGAGATTCTTTGAAATAATATCAGTTTTAAAGTTATCTTTACCCTTACGAAACATCTCTGATAATCAAATATTCTCTTTACAATAAAACAAGCTTGAGTCAGATATGTGAATATGAGATTGGCACTATATAAAGAATTAAATATACCTGCTTGCTAAGCATACAGTGTATTACATTAAATCTTTCAAATATGAAGCAACCATCGTCTCAAACGGCACTTGTTACAGGAGCTACTGAAGGCATTGGGCTTGAATTAACCCGCATTTTTGCTCATAACGGTTTTAACCTGGTTTTGGTGGCCCGCAACGAAAGCAAACTTATAAAAATAGCTGAAGAGTTGTCGGCACACCCCATTTCTGTTGCCATTTATCCTAAAGACCTTAGCGTCCTCGCCAATGCCGAATTTATTTATAACGACCTTCAATCCAAAAATATTGGCATCGATTATCTCGTTAACAATGCCGGGTTCGGCATCAACGATTCATTCCTCGAAATCAACTGGCAAAAGGAACTCGATATGTATAATCTGAATATGATTACATTATCCTATTTCACCAAAGTTTTTGCCCGCCGTATGAAAGAAAAAGGATTTGGTCGTATTCTCAATGTTGCATCTATAGCCGCCTTCCAGCCGGGGCCATACATGGCCGGCTATTGCGCCACCAAAGCATTTGTATTGAGCCTTTCGCAAGCCATTAACCACGAACTAAAAGGCTCAAACGTTACGGTTTCGGCTTTGTGTCCCGGTGTCACCGATAGTTTGTTTCACGAGGTTGCCCAATCGAAAAAAACTGCCATGTCGAAATTGATGGCGCACGCCACACCCAAAGAAGTGGCCGAATATGGGTATAAATTGATAATGAGGCGCAAGCCCATAGGTATTTATGGATTGTCGAACAAAATAATGGTTTTTACAACCCGGCTGACACCAAGAAAAATGCTTACCGCCTTATCGGGAAAAATGCTGAAACCTGAGTAACTGTTTAAATTTTATATTGAAATTATTATTATTATGATTAGACTTAAGATTATTAGACAGATAGACCTGCCTGCCGGTAGGCTGGTAAGTCTGGAAAGATGTTAAGACATCTATAAAAACTTCTAAATCTTCTCTATCTATCCTATACCGACCACGGGACTACGCGATGCTACGTTTCTAAAAATCTTATATCTAAATTTAAACTGATTCTGAGTCATCCAATAACAAAAGTGCCCTCTCTAAAGTACCTTATTTCCGAACAGCATCAATAAAGGCTTTTATATTTTCGGTGGAAACTGCCGGTGGCATACCTCCGCCGCACGATGGCATTAATCGGGTATGATCGGGTGTATCGGCTAAAAGTTGTTTTACAGCCTGGCCAACATCGTCAGGTGTCCCGGCAGCCAATACATCGCGTGGAGGAATGTTACCCAGAATGGTCATTTTGCCATTGGTAATTTCTATCAATTCCTTGGCAGTCATATGAGTGCCCGGATTGTATAGATTGATGCCCAACTCGGGATAATATTTTACCGACATGGTGCAATCGGCATCGTTATGGAAAAGTTTTACCGAGACTTTAACATCGTAAAGTTCCTTAATGTATGGATATCCGAACTCCATAAATTCATCTTCACCAACAAAACCCACAATGTCGTCAAGCATCATAATTCCATCGATGGTAGGAATGGTATCGAACTGTAATTTGTGCCAGGCTTTCAGAAAATCGGTTATAATGCGCATGAGCTTATGCACCATCTCCGGCTCCATCATCATGGCAGTGAGCAACTCGGTGGTTCCCATTAAAAAAGAAGCAATATTTAACGGGCCACGCGATACTGAAAAGCGAATTTTATGCCCGGCCTTTTCAATGGCTGGACGAGCCTGAACCAGCCTGTTTAGCATAAATGGCAGTAACCCGTCGGTTTCAGGATTGGGAACTTTCAGATTGTTAATATCTTCGGTGGAATGGATAATTTTATCGGCAAATGGAAATTCATTTTTCCAGAACACACATTTGGCACCAAAAGCCGAGGGCTCGGTACACATGCCATATTCGCTCCAGAAACCGGGTAAAAACATCACATCCGGGAATGTTTCAATGGCTTTAAGATTGGCTTTCAACCAAATGTCGTCGTTGGTAAAATAATCAAGTATATTAACACCATACCAGCCTGGAAGCCAGGGGCAATCGATGATAAAGCCAATTGGAAGAGGTTGCTTTTTTTCGCCATTAACGATGGCAATTAAATCGGTCCATTGTTTGTCGGTCATGGTAATTAGTTCTTAGTTGTTAGGTATTAGGTATTAGTTGTTAGCTCCTAGCGGTTAGATGTTAGCTTTTAGCTCCTGGCAGTTAGAAGATAAGAACTAACATAAAGTTAAAGAAATTATAGCAATCGCACAAAAAGAAACCCCAATTAAGAACCACCATGGTTGTTGCGCTCACCATAAAAAATCAATAATAACCGGTAAAACCCTTCAATAGCTTGCTTAACTTGTATTTATTACAAAAAAAACTTAAACTTGTTAAACCTTTACAACCTAAAACCAAATTTATGACTGCCATAGCTGCTAAAATTCAAAGTGGTAAAATTCTAATTTCCGACGGTGCCTGGGGCACTTTTTTACAACAAAAAGGGCTGGCGCCCGGCGAGTGTCCCGAGTTGTGGAATATCACTCACCCCAACGATGTATTCGATATCGCTAAAAGTTATATCGATGCGGGTTCCGACATGATTGAAACCAACAGTTTTGGAGGCAGCAGTTTTAAACTGACGGCTTATGGTTTATCCGATAAGGTATACGAAATTAATAAAGCGGCTGCAGAAATTTCGCGTAAAGCAGCCGGAACCAACCGCCATGTGCTTGGTTCTATTGGTCCTTCGGGGAAAATGATAATGATGGGCGACATTACATATGATGATTTTTATGAGGCCTTTAAACATCAGGCCATTGCACTGGCCGATGGCGGCGCAGATGCAATGGTAGTTGAAACCATGTCGGATTTAGATGAAGCGAAAGCTGCTGTTCATGCCTGTTTAGACAATACCAATTGTGAAGTAATTTGCACCATGACCTTTGAAAAATCGGGCGACAGTGGCTTTCACACCATGATGGGCGTTACGCCTGCCCAAATGACCGAGGAACTGGTAGCCTTGGGAACTCATATAATTGGTGCCAATTGTGGTAATGGCATTCAAAACATGATTGGCATTGTTCAAGAAATCAGAAAGGTAAATAAAACTATACCTATTTTAATTCATGCCAATGCCGGAGCTCCGGTTTATAAAGATGGGCAAACCATTTTCCCCGAAACACCGGAGCAAATGGCCGAATTTGTAAAAATCCTGATTGATTCGGGCGCAAATATTATTGGCGGTTGCTGCGGCACTACGCCCAACCATATCCGCAAAATAGCCCAATTGGTGCGCCAATAAATCAAACCCAATACCTAAAAACTATAAACCTGATTGTATGAATTCCAACGAATTACTAGAAAAAATCCGCGAATGTGTTGAGTTTGGAAAAGTTAATAAAGATGTTCCCTATCCGCCCAACATGAAAGGGATGGATGGTGCCGACGAACTAACCAAAATGGCTTTGGAACAAGGCGTGCCGCCTGCCGATATTTTAAACGAAGCGCTTATTAAAGCCATGGAACGGGTGGGACAAAAATTTACCGACAAGAAAATTTTCGTCCCTCAAATGCTCATCGCCGCCAAAGCCATGAACGCATCCATGGTACACCTGAAACCGTTTTTCCAGTCGGGGCAGGTACAGCGAAAAGGGAAATTTATTATTGGAACCGTAGCCGGCGATTTACATGATATTGGGAAAAATCTGGTAGCCATGATAGTGGAAGGAGCCGGATGGGAAGTGGTAGATTTGGGAGTTGATGTTAACGCTCAGAAATTTATCCAAACCATAGAAGAGGATAAAAAAGCGGTGGTTGGTCTTTCGGCCTTGTTAACCACCACCATGGCCAGTATGAAAAGCATTGTTGGAGATATTAAAGCCAAATACCCTGATGTAAGACTCATTATTGGCGGAGCTCCCATTACCGATGCCTTCAGACAAGAAATTGGCGCCGATGGTTATGCTGCTGATCCTCAGGGTGCCGTGGCTTACCTGAACAACATTGCCGTATAATCAAGTTGTTGTTCTTTAACCATTTGTATGGGTCAAAACATTCAGTCAGGCGTTTTTCATTTCGGTAAAATTGCAATTGACCCGAAATTTATCAACGTGAATACACTTCACATTGTTAAATTGCTGGGAGTGCCACCCAATGAAACCGACCAATACCTTTTGGATATAATTTCGGAACAAGTTGATTATTGCACCTCTATTTGCCATCCAAAGGGATATTATGCAGTATTTCAAAATCCGGTTTTTTCAGGTGTTACGGAAGAACTAATTCTAAATGGGCAATCGTTCCATTTAAAAAAGATGGTTTATAGTGCCCTTAAAAAAAGCAGTCATATTGTGCTTTTTGCCGTAACTGCCGGACCAGAAATTGAAAAACACTCCCACAGATTAATGAGTGAGAAGCATGCGCTCGAAGGGCTGGTGGCCAATTTGGCTGGTTCCGAAATTGCTGAAGGCATTGCTGTTTATATTCACCAAACCATCATCGAAAAAATGGCGTTGGAAGGTTTAGCAACCACCAATCGTTACAGCCCCGGATATTGCGGATGGAATGTCTCAGACCAGCAACAACTGTTCACCTTATTAGGGGAAGAGAATTGCGGCATTCATTTAACCGACTCATCATTAATGGTACCTATAAAATCGGTGAGCGGCATAATTGGGACTGGGAAAGAGGTTCAATAT
>CALEUX010000183.1 GCA_937920475.1 uncultured Marinilabiliaceae bacterium | reverse complement strand
AAAAGAAGCAAAAAGAAAAGAAAATCAAACACTTACACACTCATGAGCTATTTCTTTGTTAATAAGTTAGTACAAATCTAAAGGTTCATATTGTTCAAAACAAATCCGGTACCGTAACTCAAACGGAAACCTTTTACTATCTGGTCTTCACAACGGGTTTTAAAATAAGTATAATCCATATTTACCCTATTGTCGAACAAGCGGGCTTCGAAACCAATTTCTCTGGATGTTGTCATTTCTGGCCTCAGGTTTTTATTGGGGCCTGTAAATCCATACTTGTAGCCGCCTCCGGTTAAGCCAGTGGCTTCCAACTGTGGATCAATCTCAAGTGGACCAGCGTCTTTACCAACCTGTGCAACCGAACCTCTAAGTTTTAGATAATTGATTGGCTGAACATTCTTCATAAAAGATAGCTCAGTTAATATAAAGGAAGCTTCAATGGCAGGATAGAAATAAGAGTTATTATCCTTTGGCAAGGTTGAAGACCAGTCGTTACGTGCCCTGAAAGTTAAATAGGCCATCGACATATAACCAACTTCCACCTGGGCAGATATAGCTTGTATTCTGCGTTTGGTAGATCTTTGAGTTGAATTAATGGTTAATGGATCTACGTTATTAATAGATTGGAAGTCAACAACTGCATACTTTGATCCTGTAGTAGCTAAGCGGGTTATACCATTCTCAAGCTGGTGATATCCAAACTGGGTCGACAAAGAAATCTTTTCATCAAAAAACGAATTTGAGTAGCCTGTAAGGATATTCATTGTTGGATCGGAGAAGTTTGATTTGGCGATGTTATAAACACCTGTTCCATTATTATTGTTAAAATAATATGGGTGTCGTGATGTGATAAATGTTTGTGTTCCCACATCCCATCCAAACTGTAGGCGTACAAATGTATTTTTTATAGGAGTAATATTGGCCGATACATTCGAAATGAAACGGTCAGAATCGTCGTTTAATTTATTCTTGTACAAACCAAAGAGTGGGTTTAATAAGTCGGTATCAGTGTAATAATCGGGTCTTCGCATATGCGAGCCGTCCTCATCCAAATAGTTAGCCATATTATCAATACTTGGCCAGCGATAAGCCATATAAAGAGGACCATCAACTCCCAGGGGAGGTTTATTGTTTTCAGTGGCTGCGTATTGCATGGACGCTTCAACGCTTAACCATTTTTTAATTTCAGCTTTACCTGATAATGAAAGATTAAACCTTGAATAATCAGTGGTTTTAATAACACCATCCTGATTCAAAATGGAGGCGGAGGCACGCAAGGTAGTTTTATCGGTTCCGCCTTCTACTGAAATATTATGCCTTGATGTAAACCCTGTTTGCAATATGGATTCAACGTTGTTGTAAAGTTTGGTACCATCCACATATGGACCTCCATAACGGGTAACATAATACCAGTTGGTTGTTCCATAAGCACCATTGGCATATTTGGTTTGTATATCGGGATATCCATAAGCCTCATCCCAGCGGAAAGAGTTGCTGTAAGTAACTTTACCTTTACCAGCTATCCCTTTTTTAGTGGTTATGATAATGGCCCCGTTTGAAGCATCTGAACCATACAAGGCAGCAGCAGCAGCTCCTTTTAAAATGGTCATTGATTCAATATCTTCGGGGTTAAAGTCGTTACCCCGGGAAGCAAAGTCAAGATTCCGAACCGAGTAGTTGGCACCACCATCGGCCAGCGACAATGGGTCGAAGGTTGAGTTGTTCATTGGAATACCATCCACAATGTAAAGCGGTTGGTTATTGCCCGAAATAGAGGTGATACTTCTCAAAACTACAGTTGAAGAAGCACCTGGTGCTCCACTGGTTGATGTAACCGTCATACCAGCTACCCGACCCTGCAATGCAGTGATGAAATTATCTCTTCCGGATTCTGTAATGTCAGAAGCTTTTACATTTTGAACCGATGAACCAATGGCCCGGGCAACCCGCTTCATACCAAATTCAGCAGTTACAACTACTTCACCAAGAGCCTGAACATCGGATTTTAACTGTACATTGATTACATTGGAAGCTCCAACAACAACCTCAGTGTGTTGATAACCAATAAATGAAAATTTCAAAGTTTGTCCCTCAGATACGTCAATTGAATAACGTCCATTAACATCGGTTATGGTTCCTGTAGTAGTATTTTTGATTACTACACTTACCCCTGTTAGTGGATCCATAACATCTGCGTCAGAAACTAATCCGGTTATGGTCTTAGTTTGCGCTAAAATGCCCGAAGACAGCAGCAATAAGCCCAATCCCGTAAAACACGTCTTGAGAAATGTTTTCATAGAGTTAAGTTTAATTAATTAAAATTATCTACCGATTTACGGTATGATTTTAAATTACAATTGAGGTGTTAAATTCATTCTAAATTTACCTTTTTACTAGTGAGAGAGTACCATGGATGTTTCCTTACGGGAACTATCCCCAGGTTAGAAGTTGCATCTGTTATTCGTTTTACACTGTGTAAATTATTGGCATAATACTGGGTGTAGTTGGTTCGTGTGCTGTCCAGACTATTAATTCGCACCAAACCGGAAGCATGAATAAGCTCCGAATTCCCTATATACATTCCCACATGGGTAATTCTGTCGCCGCCCGGCTTTGAGGAAAAGAAAAGCAAGTCACCGGTTTCGTATCCATCCTGATTGGTTGTTATAGGAATCGAGGTTCCATATTTAACCTGCAAGGAGGCATCGCGGGCCAGAATAATTCCATTCATAAAATAAACCATCTTAACAAATCCGCTGCAATCCATCCCTTTTACCGAAGTGCCACCCCATAAATAAGGAATTCCCATATATTGAAGAGCGGTATTTCTTAAATTTTGCGGTTCCGGGTTTATTTGTTCCAGCCATTTTGAAAATGATGTTACTTCCGAAGTTGACATTAGGCCTGTTCTGCCATCGGGCAGTTTAACCAGTAATTCCTGATTCAAATTCTGAATAGATTCAAGAATGCATCCCTGAACAATATCTGAGATGTTTTGCCTGGTTTCGGGATGTCGGATAAAAGTATAAGGTGTTATAACCAGAACTCTTTCCGATAATTTCCAATTTTCAAATCTCTCTTCACTTAAAGCTGTTACCGCAACTTTCTCGCACCAGGCCAGATAATTGTCGGGGGTTTGAATGTAAGCCCAACTTCCACGCTCTTTTAGTATTTTAACTGGTGTGCCCATAATGGCTTGTGTTATCATTTCTGAAGCATGCGAGGGGGTTGCCCTTAAGTTAGCAACACTGAGTGATATTAACCCCCAGGTTTTTTCGAGGTTATGCGGTAATATAATAATGCTGTCAATAATTTTATAGCCACGTTTATTGAGCGAGTCCATCAACAGCGCTTTTATCTGCGGAGAATCTGTTTCACCATTAAGGGTATATGTTAGGCGACTGGCGCGGCTAACCGATATATTAAAAACAGTTTCCCTTTTATCAGGAACATGTTGTTTTTCGATGGAACTAATTATTGCAGAAACGTTCTTTTCTTCCTTGCAAGCAGTTATTAATAGTAGCAGAATAAGTGAGAATGCAAGGTAAATTGTTTTCATAATACATGTGTTGTGTTTGTATTGTTGTATTACATCTTACAGTTCAAAAGTATGGTTAAAAATCGTAAATTCAACACAATAAAATATGTTTTATAACATATCTTAGGTATTTTCTTCGAAACGGGGTATGTGTTCGTGTTTCATATGAAAAATATTAATATAGGTGTCAAAAATGGGGGTAGGTAAGAAAAATAAAATATAAAATAAGCTTTAAATAATTATTATATGGGGGTATAATGTTTTGTAAATTTATAATCAGCTTTTTTATCTGGTTGATAAATTGCTTTTGAATGTTAAAAACTGTAAACTCAGGAACTGAATTTCCTATACGATGTTTAATGTAATACATATTCATGATGCTAAAAATCTATCCGTTTAGGTTCCTGTTATAGAGATATGTATCAAATAATAGGCTCAATGCCAATACCGGGTTTATCGATCAGCGTTACTTTTCCATCTACAATTTGCACTCCGGTGAATATGTCGTTGCTTATTAATAGGTTACCATCCAAATCACACCAGTCGGTCATAGGAGAGAGCTGAGCCGCGGCTGAAACTGCACAGGAGGTCTCTGTCATACAGCCAATCATAACCTTCATATTTAAAGCTCTGGCCAATGTCAGCATTTTATGGGCTTCCCGCATCCCTGTGCATTTCATTAGTTTTATATTGATGCCCGAATAAACGCCATGCATTTTTTTCACATCCGGTAAACGCTGCAAAGCTTCATCGGCAATAGTGGGGAGTGGGCTGTTCTCGGTTAGCCACGCCATATCATCAATGGATTCTTTGGGCATTGGTTGTTCAACAAACACAATGCCTTTATCTTTAAGCCAATGAATCATATTCAGTGCTTTATACTTATCAGTCCATCCCTGATTCACATCAACACACAACGGCACCTCGGTTTGGCTGCGAATGGTTTCAATCATCTCCTTGTCGTTGTCGCGACCCAATTTAACTTTTAGAATTTTGTAAGGGCTGGCTTCTATAACTTTTTGCTGAACCACTTCCTTCGTATCAATGCCAATGGTGAATGACGTATTTGGAGTTGTGCGAGCATCAAAACCCCATATTTTATACCATGGCTGCTGCATTAGTTTCCCAATTAAATCGTGCATGGCAATATCGATTGATGCTTTTGCTGCGTAATTGCCTGGAGCTACACCATCAACATAAGCCAAAATATGCTCAAGCTGGAATGGGTCGGAAAACTGGTCGAGTTTTAAAGTGCTTAAAAATTTGGCAGCAGTATCGTGCGATTCACCAAGATAAGGTGGCATTGAGGCTTCGCCATAACCGATAATTCCATCGTAAGTGATTTCGGTGAGCATAACCGGAGTGGTAGTTCTGGAGCTGCCAGCCAGAGTAAAAGCATGCTTTAGTTTTAAATCGTAGGGCATAAACTTAAGCGACAGTTTACCATTGCCATTAATTCTGGTGTTAGATGGTTTGCAACTCATTTGGGTAAAAAGAGAATTGAGGCCAATAAATCCTGCAGCGGCAGTTAAACTGCCCGATTGAATAAAGTTTCTTCTGGAAAGGTTAAGCATATTATGTTTTTATTACGAAATTTATTAAATTGCTTTAGAGTAAATCAACAGACTAAAAAAACACCTGAATTCTCTTGCTCCCACTTCCAATACCTTACTATATCAGGATAATCTATAACTAAACCGCATAATATTAAATGACGTGTTATTGTAATACATGTAAATTTAAATAAAGTTTTTTAAAAATAAAACAACTCCAAAACATCCTTTAATTTTTTATGAACAGCAATTTATTTTTACCTTATTTGGGAACCCTGTATTAAAATAATATTTGTTTTAAGTATCAATAAATCAATAATAACATAT
>CALEUX010000182.1 GCA_937920475.1 uncultured Marinilabiliaceae bacterium | reverse complement strand
GGCCACTTCAACCACCTGAACCACCAGCTCACGGGTTGGAACAAGAATCAATATTTGAGGAATTCGGTTTTTAGAAAATGTCCATTGGCGTAAAGCCGGCAATAAAAATGCAATGGTTTTGCCGGTTCCGGTTTGGGCAATGCCCAAAACATCCTTACCCGACAAAATTACAGAAAATGCCTTTTGCTGAATGGTAGTAGGATTTACAATCCCCATATCATCCAGAGCATTCAACAATGGCGTATTCAGATTTAATTCACGAAAAGTCATATTGTAAAATTTCAGCTTGCAAAGGTAGCTTTAAAACTTAAGCCTGAAAAATTTCTGCTATCGCTGTTTAGTTTTCATTCGGGCCCGCTTCTCCATTAACAGCAGCGAATGGTAAATAAACCGATTAACCGGCACATCCATACCAACCTCCTGAGCCAAACGCACCACGGCACCATTTTGGTATTCCAATTCGGATGGTTTGCCTTCCCAAACATCGCGTGTTAACGAAGATGTTGAATCGTGCGGGAAAGTATCAATAAACGACATGGTTTTATCAACAAACTCAGGTTCAATATTAACACCTCTGGCTCGTGCTAACTCAGCAACCTCTGTAAAAAGGTCAAACATTGTCTTCCTGGTTTCTTCACACTCGCGAATCTCACCATAAGTAGAACGGGTAACGCCCAGCCATCCGCTGACACAAATGCTAATGTACTTTTTCCAAAGCTCCGATTGAATATCGTCGGCAATTTTTGATTTAAATCCAGCTTCTGTAAAAACTGTGTTTAATTTCTCAAGCCTCTGATTAATAGAATTATCGGACTCACCAAATACAATGGTTGGTTCAACAGCTAAATGATTAATAATACCTGGTGCTTCAATTTTGCTTATAATGCGACATAATCCGGCAATTACATTCGTTGCTGGCAATACCTCTTTTAATTCATCACTTGCCAGCACACCATTTTGAAGCGGCAAAACAATGGTTTCGGAACCAATAATTTCCTTTATTTGAACAGCTGTTTCTTTAACCTGCCATGCTTTGGTGGCAACCATTACCAAATCAACCCTCCCAATAGAAACAATATCGCTGGTTGCTTTGGCAGGATAGACTTTAAAATCGCCATTAATACTTTTAACCGTTAGCCCATTTTTTAGGATGGCTTCCAAATGAGCGCCCCGCGCAATAAATGTAACATCGTTACCGGCCATAGCCAACCGGCCACCAAAGTAGCCTCCAACACCGCCGGTTCCTATAATTGCTATTTTCATCTGTAAATATTTTTTGTTAATTCTACTTTGACACATTTAAATCACTAACTGATTTTGCCCATACAGGGCGACTATTTGGTTTACATCCATAGGGCGTTGCCCTATGCTGTTGATATCGCCCCGTTGGGGCTGGCTATTTTTAATTCACTTTAAGCATGATTGTTTTCCAAAATAACTTAAAAAAAAATCGTAATCTGTCAAAGTAGAGTTAATCATTCTTCGTATCCGATGTCCGGTTTCCGTTCTTCCCTCTTCGGTTTCCGGTCTCCAGTTTACTGTTTCCATTTTCCTCCAAAACTCCCGTCGGAATCGAATTTTTCGGCTTGTTTAACAAGGTTAAACCGTCGGTTAACACGGCTATCGGTCCCTCTGCCTGATTGGTAAGCCCAATTGCCATAGTTACTGTACACATCATAATCCATCAACATGCTTTCGAACCAGGCTGCTCCCCACTGCCAGTTAACCTTTAATTCCTTGGCAAGATAATAAGAAGCCAGCATTCTACCCCGGTTGCTCATAAAACCTGTATGGAAAAGTTCACGCATTAAAGCATCCACAATAGGTTGACCAGTTTGTCCCAAACGCCATTTTTCAAAGGTTTCTCTATCGTTAAACATCGACGGTTCAGAACTTCGCAGTCCTTTGAACCAAAAAAGCCTATTTCCGTAGCGCATCATCAAATATCTGAAATAATCGCGCCAAATTAACTGTTCTTTGAGTGTTTTAATCGATTCTATTTCAATATTGTTGACGGGCATTAATTGACTCAACCGTTGCCATACTAACCGTACCGATAATGCGCCATTGGCCAGCCATGGAGCCAGCCACGATGAATAATCCTTACCATGCAACGCATTGCGGGTTTCTGAGTAATGCAGGGGAGCATTGGTTGAAAAATAATCATCTAAACGCTTCAAACCTTCGTTTTCGCCACCTTTAAAAATCAGTTGAGCATTGGTTTTTGTTGGAACAAACAACTCGTTTGGCCTGGATTGTTCCAGTTCGTTTAATGATGGTAATTGAGTAACAGTTGGTAACGGTCTTACCAACGGACCGAGTTCCCATACTTTATTTTTAAATGCTGTATAATAAAATGGCGATTGCATGGGAGAAAAAGGAACCATTAAAGGTGTAAACAACATGCTGCCATCAATCAAACGGAGGTTTACAGATAATTTGAGTTCTTCTTCAACACCTTTTTCTTCCGATGCATATTCTGATTGAGCAAAAATGGCTTCAGCATTTATTTCTTTATAAATATCCCGAAGTATAGCCGAAGTTCTACCCTTGTATATCCATAAACGACTACCAGCTTTCTCAATTGCTTCGGATAAATCAAGCAGCGATTCAAAAAGAAAATTTTTCCTATGATTACCCATTCGGTTGAATCCAAGTGGATGCTGACTGAACAAAGAATCATCTAAAATATAAACAGGGACAACCGGTTTTCCTGTTTCAATGGCTTTGCTTAATGCAGGATTATCATGAAGTCTCAAATCGTTACGGAACCAGTATATAACAGGATTTCTCATTCTGTTTAGTTTTTTAAATTTTAAACCTAAACAAAACTATCCGGGTTAAGTTTTTGGAGTTAAATTTAAATCCAAATCATTTTTTAAAAATAAAGAAAACGGCTAAAACCAAAAACAATAATCCCACATAATGATTCCAGCGTAATGGCTCCGACTTGAACACCACAATGGATAAGACTACAAAAACGGTTAGTGTTATAACTTCCTGCAATACTTTAAGCTCAAGCAAATTAAAAGGACCACCGTATCCTTTAAACCCAATTCGGTTAGCGGGCACCATAAACATATATTCAAAAAAAGCTATGCCCCAACTAATTAGAATAATGGCCAACAAACCAAGGTTTTGCGACCATTTCATTTCATTAAACTTAAGATGCCCATACCAGGCAAAAGTCATAAAGGTGTTGGATACAACCAAAAGCAGTACTGTTGAGATTCCTTTTACCATATTCTAAAGCATTTAAAGCCGCAAATATAGCTTGATTATTAGCATCATTATCTTATTACAACCATTTTTCTGGCCAACTCATCGGCAGTTTTTTTATCAGTCAGGTTTTTAACTATCTCCAGCGAAAAATCCATCGAAACGCCCACTCCTTTTCCGGTAATAATTTTACCGTCGGTAATGGCATTGCAATCTGTCAATTCAGCTCCAATTAAATGTTTTTCGTACCCTGGGTAACAGGTTGCCCTTTTACCTTTTAACAATTCCATTTCTCCAAGTATCATAGGTGCAGCGCAAATAGCACCTATCCATTTATTCTGTGAATTAAACTCCAGGAGTAACGATTTTACTTTTTCATTCGCCATTAAGTTAAGAGTTCCAGGCATACCTCCCGGCAAAATAAGCATGAGTCCTTCATCAGCTTTCAAATGCTCAATAAAACAACTGCATTTAACCGGAATATGATGAGCACCCATTATTAACAAATCGCTGTTGGTTGATACCAATACCACATCAAATCCTGCACGATTTAAAACATCTGCAGGCGTAAGTGCCTCAATTTCTTCAAACCCCTCGGCCAGTAAAATATAAATTTTCCCCATAAAAACATGTTTTAAAATCAAATTTCAACAATACTAAGTTATACATACCTACTGGCAAATGCAAAAGAGTTAAATCAGATTTTGTCAAGAACAATTTCATTTACAAAGCGTTTATTAATCGATATCATTAACTATTCCATCCCAAAACAAACCAAATCTGTTATATTAGTAATAAAATACTATTTTAGCAGGTCATTTTAAAGAATTCTTATGATAAGGAATCATGGTGAAAAAATTGCCATTTCATTTGGAACCAACCAAATAACCTATGGCAATCTGTTTGGAAAAATAAATAAAATCTCATCAACGTATGAGTTAGGTAAAGGCGCACATGCTGTTATTTATTCAGAAAACCGACCCGGCTGGTTCTATTCCTTTTATTCCATCTGGCATAAATTGGGCGTTCCTATTCCAATAGATTTTATGGCTACAGTTTCGGAAGTAGCCTATATAATAAAAGATTCTACTCCATCGGTTATTTTTGTTTCTGCCGCCAAAAAAAACGATATGGAGCAAGCCATTGCTCAGGCCGAAATTTTAACCCGTATCATTGTTATCGATGAGTTTGACCAGTTTGAACCCGAACTTGTATCAAATGAAAGCTTTACCAGTCATCAACCCGATGATGTGGCAGTAATCATTTACACATCAGGAACTACCGGAAGCCCCAAAGGAGTGATGCTCACATATAAAAACCTGTTGGCCAATATTAAACCAATATCTGAGATTATTCCCATTTACCATCCAAATTGCCGCGCAATGGTTTTATTACCACTGCATCATATTTTCCCATTGATTGGTACCATGGTTGCCCCAATGGCAGTTGGAGGCATGTCGGCCATTAGCCCTTCCATGACTTCGGAAGATATTATGGCTACTCTCCAGAATAATAAAATAACCATAATTATCGGGGTTCCCAGATTGTATGCCGCCATCCGCAAAGGCATTGTAGATAAAATCAACAAAAGTGCAGTTGCCCGGTTATTGTTTGGTTTGGCGAAAAAAATCGATTCCCAGAAATTCTCTAAGAAAATATTCGGAACTGTACACCGGAAGTTTGGCGGTGCCGTTGAATTTCTGGTATCGGGAGGTGCCGCCCTCGACCCCGAAGTTGGTAACGATTTTAAAACACTTGGCTTTGAAGTGCTAGAAGGTTACGGCATGACCGAAGCTGCTCCCATGATTACATTTACCCGCCCCGGACGGGTTAGAATTGGCTCGCCCGGCGAAGCCTTACCGGGAACTGAAATCAACATAGTTGACGGTGAAATTACCGCCAAAGGCGATAACATTATGAAAGGGTACTACAACCGACCCGATGAAACATCGCAGGTTTTAAAGGATGGTTGGCTTTTTACAGGCGACCTGGGGCATGTAGACGATGATGGCTACCTCTATATTACCGGCCGTAAAAAAGAAATTATAGTTTTATCAAACGGTAAAAATATTAATCCAATTGAACTTGAAGATAAAATTCTGGCTTCGCCATTGGTTAAAGATTGCGGAGTTTTTTACCAGGAAGATCAGCTTCATGTGGTTATACAACCCGATGTTGAAGTTACTGGAGCAATCAGCCATGCTGAATTGGTTGAGAAAATGCGCTATGAAGTAGTTGAACCAATTAACCACACGGTTTCATCATATAAAAGAATTTCAGGAGTTTACATTTCCAACGGAGATTTGCCCCGTACCCGATTAGGGAAACTGCAAAGATTTAAACTTTCGGAATATGTTAAGGAAGAGTTGCCGGAAGTTAACGATACAACCTCTGAATTATCAGAAGAGTATAAAATGATTGCCGACTACATACATGTAGAAAAAGGGAAAAAAGTAAAGCCCGGGCATCATCTTGAATTTGACTTGGGCTTGGATTCGCTCGACAGGGTTGGCCTTCAGGTATATATCCAACAAACTTTTGGCATCGACATCGAAGCTTCAGAGCTGCCAAAATTTGGTAGCGTTGAAAAGCTGGCCGAATACGTGGCCGATAAAAAAACCCGGATGGAGGAAAGTAAAATTAATTGGACAGATATTATCAAGGAAAAAGTTAATTTTAAATTACCGGTTTCCTGGTTGCCAACCAGCATTATGCTGCGGTGTTCAAAATTTTTCCTTCATCTCTATTTCAGATTCAGATTCAAAGGATTGGAGAATATTCCTGAAGGCCCGTGTATTATAGCACCCAATCACCAGAGTTTTTTCGATGGTTTATTTGTTACCGCACTTTTACGAACCAAACAAATACGTAAAACCTACTTCTACGCCAAAGCCCAGCATGTTAAAATGCCGTTACTAAAATTTCTGGCGCGCAAAAACAATGTGATTGTTGTGGACTTAAATAAGAATCTGAAAGAGTCTATTCAGAAAATGGCAGAGGTGTTGAAAAACAAAAAAAACCTCATTATTTTCCCTGAAGGAACCAGAACAATTTCGGGCCAATTGGGCGAATTCAAAAAAACTTTTGCCATACTTAGCCGCGAATTAAACATACCCATTGTGCCTGTTTCCATTGATGGTGCTTACAATGCGCTCCCAAAAGGAAGTTTCTTCCCGCGCCCCTGGAAAAAAGTAAGTGTTGAATTCCTCCAACCGGTTTACCCAGGAAACAGCAGTTACGATGATTTAGCCGACATTGTTAGAGACCGTATTGAAAACAATCTCTCGGGGAACAGGTAGCCGAAAGCTCTTAGGTGTTAGGTGTTAGACACTTAGAACTTAGAACTTAGAACTTAAAACATTAAACTTATAACTTAGAACATTAAACTAAAAACTTCAGGAGTGTAACTTTTCATCTCTGTTTTTTGTCTTATTGTAAGAATTCAGAAAATTTTTAAAACTTACACAGATGAAACGAGCCGGTATTATTTTAATGTTATTAGCATTTACGCTCAGCTTTACAGGATGCGTCTTTGCACAGGGAGTTGAAAAACAAATCCGTGATGTTGCTCCTTTTAATGGAGTAAAAGTTGGTTCCGGCATTACCCTGTATCTTACCCAGGGCGAAGAAAACAACGTAACAGTTGAAGCCGATGGTTCCATTATCAACGATTTGGTTACCAAAACCGAAGATGGCGTTTTACGGATTTACATAAAAACCAAACGTTTACTTCGTCTGAAAAGCTCCCCTCAAGTATATGTTATCTATTCGTGGTTGAATTCTATAGAAGCATCGGCCGGAGCGGAGGTTAATGGCCAAAACACTGTTATATCGGATAAACTGGTGGTGGAAACATCGTCAGGCGCAACTGCCAATCTTGAAGTTGAATGCCGCGACCTTGAAATGTATGCATCCTCAGGTGCAACCTTAAAACTAACAGGCTCAACTTTAAACCTGATAGCTAAAGCCAGTAGCGGCAGCACCATTAAATCGCGCGATTTAAAATCCGTTAATGCCCGTTTGGAGGCATCATCAGGCTCTGACATTCAGGTTCATGTATCGGGCGAACTGGAAGCATCGGCCAGCTCTGGTGCCGGTATTCATTATTATGGCGAGGCCATTCCTAAACTCCTGCGTCAATCCAGTGGTGGAGACATAAAAAAGCGATAATATTACGATATATTTCATTTTTACTTTTAACATAGCCTCGGGTTCCTTATTTTTGTGGTTAGTTAAGAAATCACAAAATGACAGGAACCCTTGTTAATGTTGCAGCCGTACTAGTCGGTGGCTCCATTGGAATTATTTTCAGAAAAAAATTGCCACAGAAAACCATTGAGGTGGTATTTCAGGGTATCGGACTGGTAACCTTTTGCATAGGCATTTCCATGTTTCTGAAAAGCCAATGGTTATTAGTAGTGGTTCTTTCCATCCTATCGGGAGGAATTGTTGGCGGGTTGCTTCGTCTTAACAGCAGAATACAGCAATCATCAACTCAATTGCGTCATCACATCAAAATTGTTGACGAAAAATTTTCCGAAGGATTGGTTACTTCATTTTTGCTTTTTTGCATGGGTGCCATGACCATACTCGGCTCCATAGATGAGGGACTTGGCAATGGCTCAGAACTTTTAATTACCAAATCAATTCTCGATGGCTTTGCATCCATTGCATTGGCTGCCGCTTTAGGCGCCGGGGTTTTATTCTCCGTAATCCCTCTTTTTTTATTTCAGGGTGGCATAACACTTTTAGCTATGTACGCCGGAAGTTTTTTCGATACATCTATTGTTTATGAACTTTCGGCTACCGGAGGTGTGTTGCTATGTGGACTGGGCCTTAACATTCTGAATGTTACCAAGATTAAGGTCATGGATTTGCTTCCTGCAATTGCATTTGCCATCCTATACGGATATCTGTATAAACTCTATTTAGTTAACTTAATAACCTAATATATACTATCTTGGAACAATCGGCTCAATCTCGTCTTGCACTGTTATTTGAACAGTGGTCTGGTGAAAAGATAATTTCCATAACCCAATTGCCTCCTTCGGGTTCGTATCGGTACTATTACCGCATTGTGAGCGATACCAAAAAGGTTTTGGGAGCTATTAATCAGGATATTAAAGAAAACAAAGCATTTCTGGAGTTCAGCCGTTTTTTTCTTGAAAATAAGCTGCCCGTACCCGAAATATTTGCGGTTGCTCCTGAACTCGACTGCTACCTGCTTCAGGATTTAGGCGATACAACACTTTTCGACTGGCTTACAAACTCACGCACCGACGAAGTTTTGCCCATGGCCGTTATTGAGTTTTACAAAAAATCGTTGGAGCGTCTTATTGATTTTCAACTGATTGGTCGTGGTCTGGATTATTCATTTTGCTATCCCCGGGCAAGTTTCGACAAGCAAAGTATGATGTGGGATTTGCACTATTTTAAATATTACTTTTTAAAATTGGCACAAATACCTTTCGACGAGCAATTGCTTGAAGATGATTTTAACCGTTTTGCTGATTTCTTATTGCAGGCTGATTCTGACTTCTTCCTTTTCCGCGACTTCCAATCGCGCAACATAATGGTTTGTAATGGTGAGCCTGCTTTTATTGATTATCAGGGCGGACGTAAAGGTGCACTCCAATACGATTTGGCTTCGCTCCTGTTCGATGCAAAGGCCAATCTTCCAAATTATGTACGTGAAGATTTACTTAATCACTACATTGCAGCCCTCACAGAAAAAATCACGGTAGATTCTGATAACTTTAAATCATATTACTACGGATATGTTTTGGTTCGCATTATGCAAGCTATGGGTGCTTATGGGTTCAGAGGATTTTATGAAAAAAAGGAGCATTTTCTGAAAAGCATTCCCTTTGCATTGCAAAACCTCAGGTTTATTCTCGAAAACTACCAACCACCCATCAAATTGGCATCACTAACTGATGCTTTATGGAAAGTTGTTACATCCGAAAAACTACTGAAAATATCGTCCGAGCCCAGGCTTATTGTTACCATAACCAGTTTCTCATATAAGCGTGGCATTCCTTTGGACTATTCAGGCCATGGCGGTGGGTTTGTTTTTGATTGCCGTGCCATGCACAACCCCGGCAAATACGATGAATATAAAACCAAAACAGGCCGCGACCCCGAGGTGATTACGTTTTTTGAAAAGGATGAGGAGATTCAGGAATTTCTATCAAATATTTTTTCTTTAGCCGACCAATCGGTTACGAAATATTTAAAACGAAATTTTAAACATTTAATGATAAGTTTTGGTTGTACTGGAGGACAACACCGTTCTGTTTATTGTGCCGAAAAACTGGCTGCCTATATTAGGGCTAAATATCCGGTTCAAATTAAATTAAGCCACATAGAACGTGAAATGGCCGATTTTATGGCAAAAGCCTGAATTCATTGCTGATATTATAACAACCTGTATGACTAAAAAGAAGTGCGAGAAAGAGAAGGAGAAAAAAATAAAATCCACACACAAATACATTTGCAAGTGCGGATTTTCGTCAAAAAATAAGGATAAACTCTGCAAACCAAAAAAGATTAAATCAGCAGAGTAACCTCCAATCAAATTAAAAACACATTACCTCAATTAAATGGGAAATTCTTTACCACTTATATTAGGCTTAATTTTTTTATCGGCGTTTTTAATCCCGCTTATTTACCCTGTGCTTAAAAAGAAACTGGGATGGATACTATCTATTTTTCCTTTTGCGCTGTTCTTTGTGTTAATTGGTGAACTCACCGTACTTAACCCCCGCGAAGCCACAATCATTGAAACCTCTTTGGGTTTTCTGGATGGTATGGAATTTATTTTCCGAATTGATGGGCTAAGTCTGATTTTCGGACTATTAATCAGCGGTATAGGATTTCTGGTTGTTTTGTACGCATCTTATTACATGGCCAAATACGAGCGACAAGCCCATTTCTTTGCTTATTTGGTTTTATTTATGGCGGCCATGATTGGCTTGGTTTTCTCCGACAATCTAATAGCCTTATTTATTTTTTGGGAACTAACCAGTGTTGCATCATTCTTTCTTATCGGGTTCAACCATCACGAAGATAAATCGCGACAGGCAGCTTTACAGGCATTACTCATTACCGGACTGGGCGGTTTATGCCTTCTTCTGGCTGTTATAATGATTGGAAACATAACCGGCACTTATCAAATCAGTGAGCTTATTGCAAGAAATATTCACCTGGGAAATCATCCTCATTACTATCTGATTTTGGCCTTAGTATTATTGGCTGCCATAACAAAATCGGCGCAATTCCCATTTCATTTTTGGTTACCAGGTGCCATGCAGGCTCCAACGCCTGTAAGCGCCTATCTGCATAGCGCCACTATGGTTAATGCCGGGGTTTTTCTATTAATGCGTATGTATCCGGTAATGGGGGGAACTTTGGTTTGGAAGTATTCGTTGATGCTTACTGGCGGCATAACCATGTTTTTAGGTGCTTTTTTCTCAATGGGACAAAAAGATTTAAAGCGAATTCTTGCCTTCACAACCATCAGCGCACTGGGAACCATGGTTCTGCTTATCGGAATCGACACCTCTGATTCGCTCAAAGCTGCGCTTGTATTCTTTATAGTTCATGGGTTATACAAAGGAGGTTTGTTTATGGTAGCCGGTATAGTAGATAAAAGCACAGGAACCAGAGATATTTCTGTATTAGCATCGCTTTGGAAACCGTTACCTGTAACTACCATCGTAACCACACTGGCACTCATTTCTATGGCTGGCTTACCGCCTATGCTTGGTTTTATTGGGAAAGAATTAATTTACGAAGCAAAAATTCAGTTGCCCGGATTGTCGTGGTTGGTACTACCATTGGGCATTGGTGCCAATATAATGATGGTTGCCATTTCAGCCACTCTGTTTTTTGAAGTTTTCTGGCCTTCAAAAAAAGAAATGCAAACGCCTGTCAAACATACCGAAAAATACTTTTCATACACTTTTTTGGCTGGCCCTATAGTTTTAGCTCTGGGAGGATTAGTTTTGGGAATTGCCCCCCGAATTCTCGACTACCCCATATCGAATGCGCTTTTTTTTATGCGATCGCACTCAATTGATGTGCACCTGTCGCTTTGGCACGGCTTTAATCAGGTTTTACTACTCAGTGTTTTAACTGTTTTGTCGGGCGTAATTGTGTTCTGGTTCAGAAAACCTATTACAAAGGCTATATCGCGTATAGTCGATTGGCTCGATAAATACCATCTGCCCAATTTATTTGCCAACCTCATTAACCTGTATGTAAAAGTAGCCTCCAAAAACACCGGGCGCATGCAGCATGGTTATCACCGCTTTTACCTGTTAACCTTTTTCCTGGTAACCATGGCACTGGTGTGGCTCCAGCTATTTCGCATCACCGACATTCCACTTCCCGAGGTTGATTCAAGCCCCATCAAAATACATGTTGCTCTGCTATTGCTTGTAACTTCGTTAGCGGTCATCTTTGCAGTACTTGCCAAATCACGTTTATCGGCTATTTTGGCTATGGGTATGGTAGGATACGGCATTGGGCTTTTGTATTTGTATTTTGGAGCAGTTGACCTGGCCATAACCCAGTTTTTGGCCGAAACTGTTTTAATGGTACTGTTTGTAATGGTTATTTATTACTTGCCCGGGTTTGCGGTATTGTCAACCAAAGCATCCCGAATTCGCGATGCAATCATTTCAATTACAGTGGGCGTATTTGTAACATTGGTGGTATTAAAGGCACGATTCCTATCGTTAGAAGAACCAATTTCAGGTTTCTATGCCGAAAACAGTCTCACCCAGGCACACGGAAGAAATATTGTAAACGTTATTCTTGTTGATTTTCGTGCTCTCGACACCATGGGAGAAATTACTGTATTAACGTTAGCAGCTGCCGGGGTATACTCCCTTTTCAGATTTCAGATAAAGCGTTTAAAAGAGAAAAAACAAGGGGAACACAAATGAGAAATATTGT
>CALEUX010000181.1 GCA_937920475.1 uncultured Marinilabiliaceae bacterium | reverse complement strand
AATAGGAAGTCCAAAACCTATGGTTGCTTTATAAATCAAAGGGTTTTGCTCCCTGATTTTAAGATAGCTGTTCTCTATGGAAAATCCAGCTCGGTAATTGATTTTTTCAAAATATTTTAATCCTTTGCGAGGGTTGGGAATAAATTCAGTTCCCATCGCAATTTTATGAGTGTTGGTATAGTAAATGCCGGTTTGCCCGGACTGGCTTTTTGACCAGTTTTGGTGCATATAATCAAAGGCAAAGGTCCATTTCTCGCCTTGCTTGAGGGAGGTGCCAATTCCGAAATATTCAGGTATGTATTTGTCTTTGATTTGAGGTTTCTCCAACGAAAGCAAATAACCGGCGTTATCCAAGACTTCCAGTTTACTTTCCATATTCATTCTTGCTCCGGGGCTGTAAACCAATCCAAATACAAAGGGATTATTATTTTTTGTAAATGGTTTGTACTGTATTCCTAATTCAGCATAAAAGGCATTGGTTTGCGACTCATGATTAATGGTAATGGCATCCTGAATCTCATCATGATTAATGGTTCCAAAAACCATACTGGTATTAATCCCTGCTGTAATTCCCGGTGTAATTCTAAATGCATTCGAGAAAAAAAACTTGGAGAGACCACCGCTCCCTTCAAACCAAATATTCTCAGTTGCAGTGCTACCTTCAATATAGTTACTCGATTTAATTTTGTACCCAACAGAGCTAACTGGTGAAAAACCAAATGCCATTCCCCATCGGTTTGTTGGTTTAAACCCCATGGCTATGCTATTAAAATTTCCATCAACAGAGCTTTCTTTATTGGTTTTTGTTTTATAAGTTGACAAACTTCCCGTAAAGCCAATGTCAAAATAAAAGGTAGAACTATCCAACGAACCAAGACTTGCCGGGTTAGCCAGATTTAAGTAGTCGTTAGAGCTTTGTCCGATACCGGTGCCTCCCATTGCAGGATTTCTCCCATTGGTACCTGTTACAGCTTCGCCAATTCCAAACATTGAATAAGGAGAGGCCGTATAGTTTTGTGCTTCTGGCGACGAAATCAAGAACCAAAAAAGAAGCATTACTAATAAAAAGCGAAGTTTATTTACGGTCATATACATTATATGTGATTTTTAGTTTTACTTGTTGATTGTTACTCTTCTGGTCTCCCAGCAAAACACTCTGGAACGTTTTTTTCATATTATTGTCGGGTAACGTCAGAATGAGTTTTCGCTTATTAACGCCAATTGCCCGTAACTCCGCTTTTACAAAGTCGGTAATGGTAAAGCTGTAGTAAGTATTGTTGCCATATAACTCATCAACAACAAGGTTGCCGGTTTGCAGTGTTTCGCCGTACGAAGTGGTGATGGCATCAACAGTAGTGTTCGTGTAATCAGCAATATATAAAGACAAAGTGTCGGGTAATGGGAATTTATTGTAAGAATACTTTACCGGATAAAGCAGAAGCTGGGCACTTTGTATAGTTCCGGCATCACCTAACTCAAGTAAGTTACGAAGATAAGGAAGTTCAATTCGGGTATATAGTCCTGTTAGTCCCATTATATATGATTGATTATTACTTCGGGATGAAGGCAGTCCGTTATAACCATTTTTTAATTCTTCTAAAGGAGAATTCTCTCGATTGTGAGATGTTGAGTAAAATGATGAAGACGAGATTCCTTCGATGACTATAGATTTTTCTTCTTTTTTCTCTTCAACATAATGGTAGTAGAGGTTTATACAGCCACTGCCTGAATTTAAAGAAAAGCTAAAAATCGCTGCATTTGTGGCATCAGAGGCTTTCAGTACAAAGCCTTTGAAGTATTCTGCAAAGCGTTCGTAGTTTGTAACGCTTTCATGGCTGGTCGATAATTTACTTAATAGGTCAATACCAAACTCATCGGGGAGTCTTAGAGATAACCCTTTTTTTAAATTAGGGTAAGGCCTGAATGAATACAGAGCGAGAGGAGTTTCATCGAACGAAAATGTTGAGTTGTTATAAAGATACCCATCATTAAGTTTTAATGTCTCAGTGAGTCGATGTATGCTTAACTTAAAGTTTATTAAGGTGTCGCCAATGAAATATTTGCTATGTGATACATTGAATGTAATCGAATCGAAAACCAAAGGATTATTCATATTTGTTCTGGTTTCGCTGTAAACAGGTAAGTTAAAGGCCAAAAAGGACATTGAAGAAAAAATCCCCCTGTCCTCTGAATTGACTGAGCCAACTAATATCCCAGATGTAGCTGAAGTTGTTAGCGAGTCGATTAACAGTGTGGTTAAAGTAACACTGCATGTGTCTATTAATATGGTTCTTCCACGACTTTCCAGAAGATTTTGCCCTATTTCAAAGTCGCTGTTTTCGCAGCCGTTAAACGGCACACATCCTATAAAAATTGCTAGAAGAAATAAATAATATTTCATAGAGTTGTTTTTTTATTATCGTCTAGCTTATAGCTGCCAGACCAATTCTGCTGTTTCTGGGTGCAAATTAAACGAGGGTTAGGGTAACCATAAAAAGGAATAGATGGAATCTTGCTTAATTCAGGTAGATGCTAATAAATCATCGGTAAATAGCTGATTAGTGTTTTTACTGGAACTTTATACCTGTTAACCGAGTGAACAGACCTGTTCGCCGATTAGTTTTTGTAGAAGATTAGCAGCCAGTTATTTTTGGCCAACAGATTTTAAAACTAATAATATTTGATTATGAAGTGGACATATTTATGGTTGCTTGCAGTTATGGTTTCTGTTTCTTTACCGTCCTGCAGCAGTGATGACGACGATGATGATCTTCTGGGAAACTGGGTTCGTCGATCCGATTTTGATGGTGTAACCCGGGGAAATGCAACATCCTTTGTTATTGGTAATAAAGGTTATTTATTTGGAGGATACGATGGAAAGGACCGTTTAAAAGATTTATGGGAATATGATTCGGAGAATAATTGGTGGTACGAAAAGGCATCATTGCCCGATGAAGGTAGTGCTCGTAATTCTGCGGCAGGGTTCTCAATTGGCGATAAAGGATATGTAGGAACAGGTTACGATGGCCTTAATTATTTAAAAGACTTTTGGGAATATGACCCAGCTGCCAACAAATGGACTCGGAAGGCAGATTTTGAAGGGAGTGCACGTTATGGAGCAGTTAGTTTTACGCTTGGGAACTCCGGTTATTTGGGTTGTGGCTATAGTGGTAATTATTTAAAAGATATTTATAAATACAACCCTGATAACAATACTTGGGAACTTATCCCCTTTCCAGGTACAAAAAGGGTTGGAGCATCTGCTTTTGTAATTGATAATAAGGCATATTTACTGGGAGGAATAAATAACCAACAGTATGTTTATGATTTTTGGATGTTCGATGGTGAAAACTGGGTTCAAAAACGTGATATCTCAAACACCAGCGACGATTCATACGATGATGATTATAACATTGTACGAGCTTATGGCGTTGCATTTGTAATTAACTCAATGGGTTATTATACAACCGGGGAAAGTGGTTCTTTACGTAGCGATACATGGGAATATAACCCGATTAAAGACTTGTGGGAAGCCAAAACTTCCTTTGAAGGTGCTACACGTACTGGTGCTGTTGGTTTTTCGTTTGGGAACCGTGGCTTTGTGGCCACAGGCCGCAGTAGCAGTTACCGATTTGATGATTTATATGAATTTTTCCCCTTCGAAGAATATTATCAATATGACTAAACATAAGTGGCTGATATTCTTGTTTTTTTTCATGCTTTTGTTGGTTGGGATTTTCACTTTTAAGGCAATCCGGGAATCGGATTGTCTTAAAGTGAATACATTCAAGTCGGGCAATGGCTGGGGATATGAAATAGTGTGCCGTGACAGAATACTGATTCACCAGAAATTGGTGCCGGGCATAGCTGGAAATTATTGTTTTGAAACCAAAACAGATGCAAAAAAGGTTGGGGCATTAGTTATAAAAAAAATTCGGAGTAAAGAGATTCCCGCAATTTCAGAAGAAGACCTAAGACTTCTAAACGTAGATTTTCAACCTTATACCCCAAACTAAGTAAGATATTGACATCGTTTAGTGAAAAGAAAGAACAGAGCGATTTATAATCAAAGTGAGCTGCCATAATAATTTGGCTTTTTAAATTAAAAAAAGTTAAATTTGCCACTGTGTTTGAATCAATTAAGAATTCAACCCAGATTATGAAATTGAGGCTTATTTGCTTACTGATTTCTCTGATGTTTATTTTTTTCAAATCTTTTGGTTTGAATCTGCCTCATCATTCTCTCTATTCTTCTAATCATGAAACTATAAGTGCTTTCGAAAATTCCATACTTGAAAGCCTGGAGGAGAATCCATTTTTGGCCGATTCTTTAGCCAGAAAACTTCTGCTTCGATACTCAGGAAAGGATATTTATGCCGAAGCCATTGGGAATTATTATCAGGGTGAGGCCGCTTACTATCAGCAAAATTGGTCCGATGCCGTTACTTATTACAAGAAGGCAACAGATTGTTTTGCCACTTCCGGCGACTCTATCAGGTTGGCTTCTGCCTGGAATAACCTGGGACTCGTTTATTACTACCTTGGGCAATTTGACAATGCCCTTCATGCCTTCACACAATCTTTATCCATAGAACTAAAGTTTGACAATGAAAAAGGAATTGCACAATCGTACCAGAATATGGCCTTGATGTTTGAACAGGCAGGTCAGGTAAACAAGGCGCTGGAATTTTATGATAAAGCCCTGGATATTTTTCTTGATTTGAACGAATGGGAAGAGGCAGCAGGAACGTATAATAATCTGGCCGCCATTTTTGCAGCACAAAATGAGTTTCAAAAGGCCGAAAGCCATTATCTCAAGGCTCTGGATATTTATAGCAAGCGAAATTTACCTATGAAAGAGGCAACTGTTCTGTGTAATATTGGTGCCTTAATGATGCGACAGAGAAATTTTGATGAGGCAGGTAATATTTTGGAACGCGCCTTGGTGCTAATGAAGGCTGCCGGTGATAAAACGGGAGAGGTGAGTGCCTATATTTTACTTGGCGATTTATATGCCGCTAAAAATGAACATCAGCAAGCTATTTTTCTATATAAAAAAGCACATGAACTTGCCATTCAGGTTGAAAGCGCCGATTTAATACTTACGAATCTTTATTCCTTATACTTAGGGTATAAAAATGCAGGTTTATTTGAAGATGCGCTTAAAACCCACGAGCAATACCAGGCCTTACGCGATTCATTTTTAAAAGAAAACCCAGTTTATAAACAAGGCATTCTTAACCAGGAACTCGAGCGGCAACTGGCTCAACGTGAATTGCAAAACTACAAAGCTCAAATTCGCGAAAGGATTTACTGGGCGGTTTTAATTTTAACAGTTGTATTGGCAACTATCATTACCGTTTATTTGTTAATTCGGAGAAATAGGGCTGTTAAACAAGTTCACCAACAAGCATTTGGACAAAAGTTTATTCAGTCGCAAATGGATACCCATTTTGTTTTTAGCATGTTGTCATCGTTGCAGGGCCATATCATTAGTGGCAATAACGAGCTGGCTCTGGACCATTTAAGCAATGTGGCAGCTTTATTACGAAAGATATTCGAAAACACAGGGAAGGGATTGATTCCTCTCAGTCAGGAAATCGACTTTTTGCACGCTTATTTTCTGGTTCAACAACAACGCTTCAGTAAAGATATTGGCTTTAATATTGAATCGAATTTACAAACCGATGAGGGAACAATACTGGTTCCTTTTATGGTTACCAAGCCTTTTATTGAAAACGCTATTACCAACGGGCTCCTGAACGAGCAGGAAAACCCATGTTTCAATATTGCTTTTATGCGCAGAGGCGATAAGTTGGAGGTGACCATAGAAGATAACGGTTCATCAGGCTTGAATATTAAAAACCGCCAGTTAGAGGAACGATTGAGGGGTACCGGAATCCCAATTGCCGGACATAAGGTATTGTCGAAATTACAACCATCACAGGAATACGTGATTTCGGGCGTTAAAGTAGAAGATAAATCTCAGGTTGGAATGGGGCAGGGTACCAGAATTCGTTTTTGTTTTCCCATTGTAACATCCAATTAAAAACCGTTGCAAATCAACAGTAAATAGGCGGAGGTTTTTAGCTGCCAAAAACGCTGAGAATGAGGGTTAGGCTACGAACTTTAAATAAAAAACTTCTGCCTTTTTACTATTAACTCCCTTTAGCTTATTTGCGTCCAAAATCGGCAGGTATTTCACCCCAGTTTTCAGTATCCCATTTCAGTAAAGGTTGATTCCACGTATTGGTTAAAAGCCATTGCTCGGCTCTTCTGATTAAATTAAAAAGTTCGGCCGTTTTCTCTGTTTCAGGAAGTTTGGTGGCGCATTTCTTTTTTCTTATCCACGAAAGTGCGGTTTGAGAGTCGGTGTACACCGGAATGTTAATATTGCGCCGGTTAAGCTCGGCCAGGCCGTGAACAATGGCTAAAAACTCACCGATATTGTTGGTTCCGAGTTCAAATTTCTGATGAAACCATACTTCTTTGGTTATAACATGCACCCCCTGATATTCCATAACACCAGGATTTCCGCTACAGGCAGCATCAACAGAAAGACTGTTGGAAATAGGTACGCCTGTTTTTGTTGGCTCCTTTTTACGGGCACTGGCAAATAAATTGGGCGCTTTTTTACCAAATGCAGCTATAGCCTCTTCCTGAGTTTTATATGATTTATAACGGGCGCCTTCAAAACCTTCAACCTGTTTGCGGCATTCGTCCCAGTTGGTATAAATGCCGGGCGCACGGCCCGTCCAAACAACATAGAATTTGGCTGCACTCATAAACCTTTTACTTTTGGCAGAAAGTCGGTTAACAGGGCTGCAAAGTTCGACATAAACAGTCGGATGGCCATGGCCAGCAATATGATTCCAAAAAATTTCTTTAACACATAAATGCCACCGGCTCCAATAAATTTTTCGATACGGTGCGTGTAGTTTAAAACAAAAAAAACAATTATAATATTTACAAACAGCGCCAGAATAATATTAATTACGTCAAACTCTGAACGCAACGCCAGCAAAGTTGTAAACGAACCGGCTCCAGCAATTAATGGGAACGCAATGGGCACAATGGTTGCACCACCGGGCGAGTCGTGTTTAAAAAACTCTACACCAAGAATCATTTCGAGCGACATAATAAGCAGAACAAACGAGCCTGCGATGGCGAACGATGAAATATCAACACCAAACAAACCAAGAAGCGCCTCACCAACAAATAGAAATGCAATCAGTATTATTATTGAAATGGTTGATGCCTGCAAGGCATTTATTTTTGCGCCTTTGTTTCTGATATCGATAATAATGGGGATGGAGCCCAGAATGTCTATTACCGCAAATAGAACAATAAAGGCCGAAATAAACTCTAAAAAATTGAAATTCATGGTGTTTTATTTTTGGCTGCAAATTTAAGAATTTCAAACCTGACAGAATATGATAATTACAATAATTTAGAGGTAGATTACGAAACTGTTTAAATTTAGATATAAGATATTTAGATGCGCAGCAACGCGTTTCCGACAAATCGGAACTTCGCCTGCGGCTTGAGGCTCCGAGAATCGGGATAAGATGGATAGAGAAGATTTGTAAGTTTTTATAGATGTATTAGCATCTTTCAATACTTATCTATCCGTCTAATAATCTTATCCCGATACTCGGGATTGCGTAAACTTCAATTCTAATCATCTTAATAATAATTTCAATGTTAAATTTAAACAGATATTTAACATCTTATCCTGCTAACGTTCAGTTTTGTTAATAGACATTTCGTTGATTATGCGTTGCAGGCCTGCATATTTGTCGAGGATGAATAAAACGTATCTGATATCAACATTTACACACATTTGCAAGCCATCCATGTATTCAAGGTCAGAGCCCATACCTTCCCAATTGCCATCGAAGGCCAAACCTATCAGTTCGCCATCACCATTAAGAACCGGGCTTCCACTGTTGCCGCCTGTGATATCGTTGTTCGAGACGAAACAAACCGGCATTTGTCCGTTGCTGTTTGCGTAAGTGCCAAACTCACCTTTAATCAGCATTTTTTCAAAATCGGCAGGTATTTGGTAAACTTGGGGCGATGTTCTTATTTTTTGGAGCAAACCCCTTGTGGTAGTGTAATAGTTGTATTTAACGCCATCGCGCGGGCTGTAAGGTTGCACAGTGCCAAACGATAAGCGCAGTGAACTGTTGGCATCGGGGTAGAATTCCTGATCGGGATTCATATCTGTTAACGCCAAAATGTATTGCCGCATTAATCCGTCTGTTTGAGCATCTATTTCTTCCATCATAAAAAACGATTTGGCGAAATGGTTCATGACGGTGCTTACAAATAGAAGCGCCGGGTCGTTCTGAAGCTTGTCAGCATCAGGTTTGGTCATGAATTGCTCAAACCGCTTAGGATTGGTGAGAACCGACTGCGCATAGATTCGATTTGCTAAGGCATTGCTGTTTAGTTTATCTTTTAAATCAAACAGTTCGTTATCTGGAGCTCTTAAACTATCGGCAATGTTCTTTCTGTAGTAATCGAGCATGGCTGAAAATACTTTCTGATCCAGGTTGCTGTTAAAATCTTTGTGGATATTATTAATCGATTGCCGAAATTCTTCCAGCGCCTGTTCCATAATCTCCGGCTGCCCTTGAATTTCTTCCAATTGCGATTTAAAGTAAAGCGCTTCCAAAGCCAGTAAAAACAAATCGGGTCCCGAAATCATGGTTTCCATGGTTATCACTCCTGTTTTAACCAGAGATGTTTTAAAAGTATGAATCACAGCCAACGAGGGCAAAATATATCCATATTTTTCTACTTTTTCCGGATTTTGCGAGAGCCAGCTCGTGAACCTTGATTCAAGTTCGCGGCGGTTCTCAATCATATTTCTGCTGCGGATGGCCAGATTCTGCCCAATGGCGTACTTCCAGTAATTACTCGATTCGGCAAACTTGGAGGCATATTGTATTTTTATGGCGGAGTTTCGCTGCATGTCGGTTTCCCAAATGGATTGCTTAATGCCTCTAACCTCTTTAATAACAGGATTTACAACCTGTTCAAGCTCCTGAATGCCGTAGGATGAGAGAAACCTTTGAGTGCTTCCCGGGAAACCCATAACCATGGTAAAATTATCTTTTTCAACACCCTTTAAACTGATGTTTAAAATCTTTTTGGGCTGATAGGGCACATTTTTATCATTGTAAGGAGCTGGTTTGCCATCGGGAGCGCTATAAACCCGAAGCAATGCAAAATCGGCCGAATGGCGGGGCCACATCCAGTTGTCTTCATCTTTCCCAAATTGTCCGATGGATGATGGAGGCGATGCGACTAAACGAACATCTTCAAATACTTCGGTTAATAACAGAATAAACTGATTGCCCTGGTAAAAATGACTTATTTCTGCAGTATAAGAAGTTTTAAGCTGATATTGGTCAACGAGTTCGTTGCTGATGCTGTCGATGAGGTAGGTGCGGTATTGCTCGCTGATGCCAAAGGGTAAAACATTCAGAATTTTTTCGGTAACATCTATCACATCTATTAAAATGGAGGCTGTTTTACCTGGAATGGGTAGTTCGGCACCGTAATCGGCTGCCCAAAACCCGTTTTCAAGATAGTTATTCGATACAGAACTGTGATATTGAACATCGCTTAAAACGCAATGGTGGTTTGTAATTAATAAACCCTGGTTGCTGATAAAACTGCCGGTACACGACCCGTTGTTAAGCGACACCACCGCATCTTTTAACGATGGTGCTGAAGTATTGAATATCTGCTCCACAGGGATGTTTAACCCCAGCGCCTGCATTTTCTGATAATTCTGTTGACTCAGTTTAAACGGAAGCCACATCCCTTCGTCGGCCTTTACACTTATTGATGCCTGAATTACCAGCAGAGAAAGAAAAAGTTGTATAAATGATAGTTTGATTTGCATAAAGCCAAAAGTCAATTAATTCCTGTGTTTTAAAATTGAACTGTTAATCTTTAACAGTTGCTTTTATAATTTATCGAAATCTCTAAAGAGATGTTTGGTTAAAACTTTTACGAAGTTCCTGTTTTCAGTATAAGATATTAAGAAGGATAGATCTGCCAGATAGCTGGCAGATCTATCCTTCATGTATTATAATATCATATTTCACTTCTGCTTTGACACTTTTAAATCACTAACTGATTTTGTCCTTACAGGGCGACTATTTGGTTTGGTTTACATCCCCCTATGCTGTTGATGTCGCCCCGTTGGGGCTGGCTATTTATAAATCACTTTTAAGCATGATTATTTTCCACTATTGTCCGATAAAAAATCCATTCTTCGTTTAAGTGCTCTCCCGATGAATCGGGATTACTTTTTTTATTCATTTATGTTTTCTTTCAATGGCATTCATGATCCGCTTCGCTCCACTACAGCAAAAAAAGTAAGCACATTTTGCTTTGAGTGAGCGCAGTGAGCAAACTTGTTTGCATCAATGCCGAGCGTAGCAAAATTCAACGGACTTAAAAAATGCCGCCGCTTCAGATAATTTCCTAAAAATCAGATTAATTGACTAAAATCCGGAAACTCGCTACGCTCAAACAACCCGGATTTTTAACGTCAATTAATCTGATTTTCTTAACGGATTTTTTTGATGTAATTATAACCTTTTATGGAATCAAAGAACTATCGTTTCTCTGAGGCGGGAAGTTAGCTCCAGTAGAAAAAAATCACTGGTTTCCTTATGTACAAACACATTCAAATAAATTCTAAAAAATTAATCGGACACTAATGATTATTTTCCAAAATAACATAAAAAAATCGTAATCTGTCAAAGTAGAATTAGTTGCCAGGAACCAAAAAACTAATAACTAAAAAGCTATGAACTAATTTATTGCCGACTTGCCTTACTCCACTAATGTCATTTCTTCAATCAGATTCAGGGCACCGGCATATTTGTCGATAATAAACAATACATAGCGAATATCAACATTGATACATTTTTGCAAATCGGGTTCAAAGGCAATATCGCCACTCATGGCTTCCCAGTTGCCATCGAACGCCAATCCAACCAATTCGCCGTTTCCGTTAATAACCGGACTGCCCGAGTTCCCACCGGTAATATCGTTATTGGTGGTGTAATTTACATACAAATTGCCATCGGCAGCGGCATAGCGGCCATAATCGCCGGCTTTGTACAACTCCTTAAGTTTGTTTGGAACAATAAATTCAAAATTATTGGGGACTTCTTTCTCCATAACACCTTTAAGGGTAGTGAAATGCTTGTAAATAACAGCATCGCGCGGTTCGTAATCGCCCACGGTGCCATAACTTAAACGCATGGTAAAATTGGCATCAGGATAAAACACCCGGTCAGGTTGCATTTCCATTAACCCGACAATAAATAGGCGGTTGGCATCGGCAATTTTTTTATCGGCATCGCGGTTGGCATCGGCCAGTTTCAACGAAACCTCGCGCACTGAATTACCTGCAATAAAGGCAGGGTCAGCTTGTAGTTTTTTCAAATTGGGTTTAGCTAAAAACGCATTAAAGGCATCTTCGTTAACAAAAAACGATTTGGTGAACAAATTTCCTGCATATGCCTCGTAGTTGCCTTTAAAATTTTTATTGATGGTTTGATACAACGAGGGATGCCAAACCGGACTTATTTCGTTGGCGTAGGTTTTTAACATGGCGGCCATTACCTTACGGTCGGTGGGAGCACTATAATCCTTGAAAAATGAAGCGCCAGCCATACGCAAAGTCTCGGTGGCTTTAGCAATTTCATCTTTGTCTTTTGCTTTTAAAGCCTCTTCCAATTCACGGGCAATAGTTGCGAACGACAAAGCTTCTGTTCCTCTTATAAGGCATTCGCGCAAAAAGTTGCTGGCCAGATAAGTTTCTTTTCTTCCGGTGTAGGCAGCTTCGAGCGAGCTCAGTACGTTACCGTATTTTTTGTTTCGGGCCTGGTCGGCTTTTAACCATGCATCGAACTCTTTTTCAATTTCTTTCTTTTTGGCAGGTACATCAAGGGCTTCAAGGCCACGGTTCATACCAATGCTGTTTTTCCAGTAATTAGAACTGCTGGCAAATTTTGAAGCATACTGGAGTCGTACCTTATCACTGGCGGCCATGGCTTCCGACCATATATCCTGTTTAATGCCACGCACTTTTATCAGCGAATAGTTGAAAATATTCATCCGCTCATCAATTCCCCACGAAGTTAAATAACGGTCGGTGCTTCCCGGAAAACCAATGGTCATTGCAAAATCATCTTTTTCAAATCCTTTTAACGAAACGGGTAAATGATGAGCAGGTTTGTAAGGTACATTTTCGGGCGAGTAAGCTGCCGGCTTACCATCTTTACCGGCATAAACCCGAAACAACGAAAAGTCGCCGGTGTGGCGTGGCCACATCCAGTTGTCGGTGTCGTAACCAAATTTTCCAATGGATGAAGGAGGAGCGCCTACAAAGCGAACATCGTTAAACACCTCGTAAACCACCAGGAAAAACTGGTTGCCGGCAAAATAATCGCGAACAAAAGTTTGATAATGGGTGTCGCCTTTAGCTTCGGAGGCAATTTCGGCAGATACTTTACGGATATGCTCCTGGCGTTGGTCAAAGCTCATTTGGTCATTTAAGCCTTCCACCACACGGGCTGTAACATCTTCCATGCGCTTTAAAAATGTAACCGTTAAACCCGGAGCCGGTATTTCTTCCTGTAGCGATAAGGCCCAGAAACCATTTTCAAGATGGTTGTTTTCAACAGTACTCAGGGCTTGAATTTGGCCATAGCCGCAGTGGTGATTGGTTAAAATTAATCCCTTGTCGGAAATCAGCTCTCCGGTACAACCACGACCAAATATTACCACGGCATCTTTTAAGCTTGCCTGATTTACACTGTAAATATCTTCGGCAGAGAGTTTTAATCCCATCTGCTGCATTTTTTCAATATTGAGTTTTTCAATGAGCGGCAGCAACCACATGCCCTCATCGGCTTTTAGTTTTCCTGCCAATGTTACCAGCAGGGTAAGAAATAGTACAAATGTTTTTCTCATATTATTTAGTTTTTATTTTAAAACACTTTTATTCAGACAATGGTTTTATCTTATTCCGACAAACCGGAACTATGCGTTGCTTCGCATC
>CALEUX010000180.1 GCA_937920475.1 uncultured Marinilabiliaceae bacterium | reverse complement strand
TTAGAGCGCTAGATTGTGGCTCTAGAGGTCGCCGGTTCGAATCCGGTCTTTCACCCAAAAACTCACTAATCAGTTTTGAATTAGTGAGTTTTTTGTTTTTAGCAGCTATTCCTCATAACTTTTTATGCTCAGTTTTTCTTAAACCCTATTATTTTTCTGTCAGAATATCCTTACCTTCACGAGGTTAAAACCCATAATCTTTATCCTTGAAAATGGCAGACTTCTACACGGAAAAAGTCTTTATTTACAATAGATTATCTACAAAATTGCGCCTCTGGATTATAGGCGTGTCTGCAATTATTTTTCTGTGCCCACTCCATTTGTCTGCTCAAAGTATTGTTGACAAACTAGATAAAGTATCCCGATCGTGCATTAATGGTTATGCCTTAAACAATAAAGGCGTTCCCGTTGATACCACCCGTGGGTTTTTTATCAGTGCCGATGGACTGGCCATTACAACCGCCTCGCTTTTTTCGAAAGGAGACACCGTTATTTTCACCGATGAAAAAGATCGACCGCTACAACTAAACCGGATTGTAGCATGTCACAAATATGGAAATCTGGCACTTATACAACTTCGAAACCCCCGAACAAGGGAGATTGAGTTTATTCAGCCATCGCGAAAGCCATTCGAAAGTTTAAACGAGATTTTGGCATTTACCCATAATGCCGATGCCGACCGTGGCCTTGGATATGGAAATATCGGCACCGTGGTTCGAATTATGTTTTTAGGAAGATGCGCCAACATTAGCATTAAGGCCGGAGCTGCTTCAGAATGCGCACCAATTGTCAACTCCTCGGGCGATTTTATTGGCTTGTATTATTTTAACGGGTCGAAAAGCAAAGCCATGCTTTTACCTGTAAGCATGATTACTGACGACCACTGGACCTCAGTCAACCAAAGCTGGACAGCCTTTAAATCCAACCCACTACGAAACAGGTTAACCAACACCTTGTACGCTCAGGCTCTTATTAACCAGGGTATTGGCAATTGGCTCGAATCAGCCCGGCAATACACTACACTTTTAAGAATAATCCCGGATGATGCCATGATTCATGGCCTGAGAGCATTAACACGTTTCAACTATGGCAATAATGTTGGCGGAAGAGAAGATTTCACCTATTCACTGAACCTCGACCCCAAAGGTTATTATCCCTATTATGCCAGGGCTCATTTTCACCTGCTTGCTAAAGACAGAAATAAAGCCCTTGAAGATTTTTTTCAGGCTGTTGATGCCAATCCAAATTTTGCCGACACATTTTTAGAGATAGGGCGCATTCAGGTTGTTTATGGTGACGTAAAGCGAGCCTTTGCCAGTTTCACTTATGCACTCGAAACTGACTCTCTCCTTGCCGAGGCATGGTATGAGCGGGGGCGTTTGTATGTTCAACACTCATCCAACCAAGACAAAGCACTTGAAGATCTTTCGCGCGCAGCCCGACTTAATCCGGCATTAGACGGTGTTTACACGCTTATCGGGAATATAAAATTCAGCCGACAGGATTACCTCGAAGCCATTCTCGATTTCGACAAGGCTATCAATCAAAATGGCACCGATGTTCATGCTTTGATGAACAGAGGAATGGCCTATTTCAACACCGGCTTAAAAGACAAAGCCTGTGCCGATTGGGAAAAAGCAGGTAAACATGGACACCTTCAGGCTTTTAAACTTCTATCGCGCCATTGCTCCGAACTGCGTAAAAACACATTTTCAAGGAGCGAATAGCCCAATTTTAATCATAATGCATCACTTAAGTGCAGTTATTCATAGCTTAACTGTTAACTTATTTTTGAACCATCAAAAAAAAATAAACTACTGCTAAAGTTTTATATTTGTTAGAATAAGAAATATCAATGACTATAAAAGCAAAGCCATTTATAAAGTGGGTTGGGGGAAAAACTCAACTAATTGAAAGTATTGAGAAATCATTGCCTGATAATTTTTCTCAATTAAAAAATGTTATATACATAGAGCCGTTTGTTGGTGGAGGTGCCGTTTTATTTTGGATTTTACAACAATATCCAAATATTGCAAATGCTGTTGTTAATGATATAAATCCTGATTTAACAACTGCTTATAAAACAATTAAGGAAACGCCTTCCGCTTTAGTAGATTTACTGGAAATGATTCAAGATGAATACTTGCCGCTGAGCGACGAAAAACGAAAAGACTACTATTTAAAACAAAGAGAAAGGTTCAATACAAAAACATTGGATTCGGTTGAAAATACGGCATTGTTTATTTTTTTGAACCGCACGTGTTTCAACGGTTTATACCGCGTAAATAGCAAAGGTCTTTTCAATGTTCCATTTGGACGGTATTCCAATCCGAAAATTTGCGACAAACAGACGATATTTGCCGACAGCAAACTTCTTCAGAAGGTAGAAATTCTTACAGGCGACTTTGAAGAAACGCTTAAATATGCTACAAAAAACAGCTTCTTCTATTTTGACCCGCCTTATAAACCTTTAAACCAAACATCAGGTTTTAACTCTTATGCAAAAGAAGATTTTAATGATAATGAACAAATTAGATTGGCAGATTTTTGTAAAAAAATTGATGAGCTAGGATATAAATTTATCTTAAGCAATTCAGATGTTAAAGGAGAAAATATCAACAACGATTTTTTCGATAATTTGTATAACCAATTTAATATCAAAAGAGTATATGCAAAAAGAATGATTAACTCAAACGCAGAAAAACGAGGAAAACTCACAGAGTTGTTAATCACTAACTAAACAATTATAATAATAGCAAAGAGCTTAAAAAAATGAAACTTCCAATCGGTAGCACCCAATAAATTTGATACTTTTTCACCATGAGTACCTTAATTAAAAACTTAAAAAATAATAGAAAGGTTATTTTTGATAAAGGTAGATTTGATAACTGGTGCGTTTATGTTGTAGAAGCTAATGGTTTTATAAAAGCACCATTAGATGTAACTTATTTCTCCGAGTTATACGCCATCTCACAGAAGTATTCAAACCATAAAATTTATAATGACTTTGTACAAATATATAACCAAACTGACAAATCTGTTAATCAGGAGGTTTTAATGCTCATAGAATCTATTACAAGCACCTATAATGATGAAGATAAAGAAAAAATTGAACAGTGGTTTACCGTGCTTTACGCAGGCATGATTGCTGAGGAAAACAAGGCTAACGCAATATTAAAAAAGCGAATTAAAAGGCTCGGTATGTATCAGGTGTTAATACAGAATATGCAGCCAGCAGAAGCAGCAAAATTTAGCTATGGCCAAAAATGGAGAGATTTAGACCAGTTAATGAGTTCCTATGGTTTTTAAAATAGGGCATTAGAAACTGTTTAAATTAATATTGAAATTATTATTAAGATGATTAGAATTGAAGTTTACGCAATCCCGAGTATCGGGATAAGATTATTAGATGGATAGATAAGTCTGGAAAGATGCTAAGACATCTAATAAAACTTACAAATCTCCTCTATCTATCTTATCCCGATGCTCGGGACTATGCGATGCTTCGCTTCTAAATATCTTTTATCTAAACTTAAACAGGGTCGGTTATTAATTACGTTTAATGTATATCCTTCTCTAACAAACCACCATTATTGTATCACCCTTAATATCAAGCAATAACACCATTTCTTCTCCGCCTCAATAATTTTTAGTAAATTTGCAGCCTGAAAAATACAATGCCATTGAAATTATGATAACACCAGAACAAATAAAAGACTTGAGTGGACGTGAGTTGGCGTTAAGGAGGTATCTTTGACATCGACCGCAAACTTATTGAACTGGAAGAAGAAGAATTAAGAACCCAGGCTCCGGGGTTTTGGGACGATGCCGCCAAGGCCGAAGTCCAAATGAAGAAAATAAAGGAACTAAAAAGCTGGATTGAAGGTTACAAAAAAATAAAATCACACATCGACGACTTAACCGTTTTGTACGATTTCTATAAAGCTGGCGATGCCGATGAATCGGAGGTGAACCAGCAATTTGAAATCACCAAAAAAGAACTGGAAGATCTGGAGCTACGCAACATGCTTCAAAAAGAAGAAGATAAAATGGGTGCCATCCTGAAAATTAATGCAGGCGCAGGTGGTACTGAAAGTCAGGACTGGGCGCAAATGCTAATGCGCATGTATATACGCTGGGGCGAGCAAAACGGGTATAAAGTAAATGAAACACACTTTTTGCCTGGCGATGAAGCGGGAATAAAAACCGTTACACTTCAATTTGAAGGCGATTTTGCCTACGGATATCTGAAAAGCGAAAACGGCGTTCACCGCCTGGTACGCTTATCGCCATTTAATTCGGCCAATAAACGAATGACCAGTTTTACCTCAGTTTTTGTAATTCCTCTAATCGACGATTCCATAGAAATTGATATCAATCCCGCCGACATTACCTGGGAAACATTTCGCTCAAGCGGGGCCGGTGGCCAAAATGTGAACAAGGTTGAGACAGGAGTTCGCTTAAGGCATGCACCAACCGGCATCATCATAGAAAATACCGAATCGCGTTCGCAAGGCGGGAATAAAGAGAATGCGCTCCGTATGCTTAAATCGCAATTATACGAAATAGAGCTGCGCAAGCGCATGGAAGAGCGCAATAAAATAGAATCGCAAAAAAAGAAAATTGAGTGGGGCTCGCAAATTCGTTCGTATGTTTTACAGCCTTATAAATTGGTAAAAGATGTGCGCACCGGTTACGAAACATCGAATGTGCAGGCTGTGCTTGATGGCGATTTAGATGGATTTATAAAAGCCTACCTGATGGAATACGGGGCAGATGAAGTTTTTGAGAAAAACTAAGAAACTGACTATTAACAAACAAATGAAAGTTCATTCATCTTTAGAATCGTTTCAGGGGAACCAACCCATAGTAACCATGGGCACATTTGATGGTGTGCATCCAGGCCACCGTGCTTTGTTAAAGAGAGTCAGAAATCTGGCCATAGCCGAAAATAAAGAATCGGTAGTGCTCACATTTTGGCCTCATCCGCGCATTGTACTCGGACACGACGCAGAAATATTAAGGCTCCTCACCTCTTTGGATGAAAAAATTCAAATCATCAGCCAGCTCGGTATCGACCATTTAATTGTGGTTCCCTTTAACACAGAACTAGCTTCGCTTACGGCTGCCGAGTTTCTCGAAAAAGTTTTGGTAAAGCACCTCAACGTAGGACATTTGGTGATTGGGTTTAATCACAGATTTGGCAAAGGGGGCATAACCCTGGAAGAAATTTTTAAACTTTCGCGAAGGCTTAACTTTGACCTTAGCCAATTCAGACACGTCGATATCGATGGGCAGTACCCAAGTTCAACCCGAATCAGAAACTTACTTTTAGAAGGGAAGATAAGGCAAGCCAACATTTTATTAGGATATAAATATTCTATAACCGGCCGGGTAACCGGAGGCCTGCAATTGGGCCGAAAACTATCGTACCCTACAGCCAATCTGATTCTGGAGGAAAGAGCCAAATTAGTTCCTCCTGATGGTGTCTATGCCTGCTTTGTAAAAGTTACCGGAAAATATTTCGGTGGTATGGTAAACATCGGCTATCGCCCAACTGTTAATAATCAAATGGACAATCGCTCCATAGAGGTTCATATTCTTGATTTTAAAGAAGATATTTACTCTGAAGAGGTTACACTGCAATTTGTAGCCAAAACCAGAGATGAAATGCGTTTTCCCGATGTGGAAGCACTAAGGCATCAGCTGCAACAGGACGAAGGAATTATCCGGGAAATTCTGCTCGATGCCAAACCCGACATTACTGAAGATATTATACAAGAACTTTAATTGTTTGCAATGAGTAAAAAACCTGATTTTAAAATCGCAAATATTGCCCTGGCCGAATGGGGGCGTAAAGAACTCGATTTGGCTGAAATTGAAATGCCGGGCTTAATGGCGCTTCGTGCCGAGTACAAAGGTCAGAAACCGCTTACCGGTGCAAAAATAATGGGTTCGTTACACATGACCGTACAAACGGCCATTTTAATCGAGACCCTGGTTGAACTTGGTGCTGATGTTCGTTGGGTATCGTGCAACATTTTCTCAACACAGGATCATGCAGCAGCAGCTGTGGTGGTTGGTAAAAATGGCTCCACCGAAAATCCACAGGGAACTCCTGTTTATGCCTGGAAAGGCGAAACGCTTGAAGAATACTGGTGGTGTACTTATAAAGCTTTGCAATGGCCTGATGGTTCAGGCCCTAACCTGATTCTCGACGATGGCGGCGATGCCACTATGCTGGTTATTAAAGGCTCTCAGTTTGAAGCTGCTGGTAAGGTTCCTGATTTTAACCCCGCTGCCGATTCAGAAGAATGGGGCGTTTTTCTCGACCTCTGTCGTAAGGTCATGAAAGAAGACCCGCAATGCTGGACAAAGAAAAGAGCAGCCATTAAAGGCGTTTCGGAAGAAACAACCACTGGTGTGCACCGGCTTTACCAAATGGCTGAGCAAGGCCAGTTGCCTTTCCCTGCTATTAATGTAAACGATTCGGTTACCAAGTCGAAATTCGACAATTTGTATGGATGCCGCCATTCACTTACCGATGGTTTAATGCGGGCTTCTGATGTAATGTTGGCCGGTAAAGTAGCGGTAGTGTGTGGCTATGGGGATGTTGGTAAAGGTTGTGCCCAATCGCTGAAAGGTCAGGGCGCACGTGTTATTATTACTGAAATTGACCCCATTTGTGCCCTCCAGGCTACTATGGAAGGATACCAGGTTTTAACAGTTGAAGATACGCTTGATTATGGCGATATTTTTATAACAACTACCGGCAACAAAGACATTATTAGGCGAGAACATATGGCCAAAATGAAAGATATGGCCATTGTTGGCAATATTGGTCATTTCGACAATGAAATACAGATGGCAGAACTCGCCAAAGTGCCGGGTATTAAGAGAACCAATATAAAGCCACAATACGATAAATGGACTTTCCCCGATGGGCACAGTGTGTTAATCTTAGCTGAAGGCCGATTGCTGAATCTGGGCTGTGCCACCGGTCACCCAAGTTTTGTAATGTCAACATCGTTCACCAACCAGGTATTGGCACAAATGGAGCTGCATTTGCGCAACAACCTTTACGAAAATAAGGTATATACCCTGCCTAAGTTTCTCGACGAAAAAGTAGCCCGTCTGCATCTCGATAAATTAGGTGTTAAGTTAACGGTTCTTAGCAAAGAACAGGCCGACTATATTGGCGTTCCTGTTGAAGGTCCTTACAAGCCCGACCATTACAGGTACTAGTGAAAAGTCAACGGAATAAGGCAGACGTTTCTAGTGTAAAGATTTGATATTAGACGAACTATTTTTCTTTTTTCCATTGTAAGTCCATTCAAATGGCTTAGCTCGTTCTCTATTGTAAGTATCCACATAGGTTATTATTTGTTCAGCCAATTGTTTCTTACTCTGCCATA
>CALEUX010000179.1 GCA_937920475.1 uncultured Marinilabiliaceae bacterium | reverse complement strand
TTCAAGATTAATAAGTCGAACCCCCTGCGTTGAACGACCGGTAATACGTATATTGGCAACCGACAAGCGAATGGTGATTCCCGATTTGTTGATGATCATTAAATCATTTTCATCGGTAACACTCTTAATAGTAATTAAATCGCCTGTTTTATCGGTAATGCGCATAGTTTTAACACCTTTACCGCCTCTATTGGTTACCCGGTAATCTTCAATTTTAGAACGTTTCCCAAAACCCTTTTCCGATACTACCAGAATATCTTCATTCATATCCTTAACACAAACCATGCCAACCACTTCATCTTTGTCAGAGTCGAGTGTTATACCCTTGACACCCTGACCAGTACGACCAACACTTCGAACTTTTGATTCGTTAAAACGGATAGCTCTGCCCGACCGTGTAGCCATTAATATTTCATTGCGTCCATTGGTTAACCGGGCTTGAATCAGTTCATCATCTTCGCGGATGGTAATAGCGTTAACACCATTCTGCCGCGGACGAGAATAATCGGCCAACAGTGATTTTTTAATTACCCCTTTCTTTGTCCCCATCACGATGTAATGAGAGTTAATAAAATCAATATCAGTGGTTAACTGTTTTACTCTGATGAAAGCTTTTACCGCATCGTCGGGATCAATATTCAGTAGATTTTGAATAGCTCTACCCTTGGTATTTTTAGTTCCTTCAGGAATTTCATAAACCTTAAGCCAGAAACACCTTCCCTTTTTGGTAAAGAAAAGCATGGTGTGGTGCATGGAAGCCGGATAAATATGCTCAATGAAGTCTTCCTCGCGCATGGTAGTTCCTTTTGAACCTACCCCTCCCCTGTTTTGTGTTTTAAACTCGACCAATGGTGTGCGCTTGATATATCCAAGATGAGAAATGGTAATTATCATCTCTTCGTCGGCATAGAAATCTTCCGGGTTAAATTCTTCCGAAGCATAAACAATCTCAGTCCGGCGTGGATCTTTATACTTACTCTTTACCTCTACCAACTCTTGTTTAATAATTTCCATCCGTAAATGCACGTGCTCAAGGATATTTTTCAACCGTGCTATTTCCTGCAATAAATCGTTATACTCGGCACGCAATTTATCCTGTTCAAGTCCGGTAAGCTGACGTAAACGCATCTCAACGATGGCACGAGCCTGAATATCACTCAACTCGAAACGCTTAATCAGGTTTTCGCGTGCTTCATCAGGAGTTTGCGCAGCTCTTATAATAGTAATTACTTCGTCAATATTATCGCTGGCAATAATTAAACCTTCCAGAATGTGCGCGCGCTTCTGGGCCTGGTCGAGTTCAAACTTTGTACGTCGGGTAACCACATCGTGACGATGCTCCACAAAGCATGAAATTAAATCTTTTAAATTCAGCATTTTGGGTCGCCCTTTAACCAATGCTATATTATTAACACCAAACGACGACTGAAGAGCAGTGTATTTATATAAATGGTTCAGAACAACATTGGCAATTGCATCTTTTTTGAGGTCAATTACAATGCGCATACCATCGCGGTCCGATTCATCGTTAACATTTGAAATACCATCAATTTTTTTCTCATTAACAAGATCGGCAATTTTAATAATTAGCTCGGCCTTGTTAACCAGATACGGGATTTCAGAAACTATAATTTTTTCTCGGCCACTTTTATCGGTTTCCACTTCTGTTTTAGCGCGTACCACTACCCTGCCCCGACCGGTTGCATATGATTCTTTAACACCCTGATAGCCATAAATAATTCCACCTGTAGGGAAATCGGGCGCTTTAATGTAATGTACCAACTGATCAATTTCAATCTCCGGATTGTCGATGTAGGCAATAATAGCATCAACCGTATCGGCTAAATTATGGGGCGCCATATTGGTAGCCATACCAACGGCAATACCCGAAGAACCATTCACCAATAATAAAGGAACGCGTGTTGGTAATACAGTTGGCTCTTTTAACGAGTCGTCGAAGTTCAGCTGAAAATCAACAGTATCCTTATCAATATCCATTAAGGTCTCTTCGGCAATGCGATTCAACCTTGCTTCGGTATAACGCATGGCAGCAGGACTGTCGCCGTCAACAGAGCCAAAGTTACCCTGCCCGTCAACCAATGGATAACGCATAGACCAATTCTGGGCCATCCGAACCATGGCAAAATAAACAGACGAATCGCCGTGCGGGTGAAATTTACCCAACACTTCACCTACAATACGTGCAGATTTTTTATAAGGCTTGCCGGCATTAACGCCCAGTTCATTCATTCCAAATAAAACACGACGATGTACAGGTTTTAAACCATCACGCACATCCGGCAAAGCACGGGAAACAATTACCGACATTGAATAATCAATGTAGGCCGATTTCATTTCCTCCTCAATGTTGATCTTAATAATTTTATCTCCTTCAATCATTTATAGTATCTTTAGACAAGTCTGAAACATAAAAAAAGGCCTTTAGAAGAGCCCTCTTTTAGAACGGACTAAATTAATCATTTCTTGCTTAAGAATAAAATCCGAAGCCTTTGAATTTATTAACAGGCTTAATTATATGAGAATATTTTATTTTATACTATTTTTGAGGAATAAATGCTTGTAAAAACGTTTTTAAAAAACCATTTTAGGCGTTTAAAAATTAACAGGAAGTATCATTGTTTATGGATTTAAATTTTTCGTCCCGTGTTAGGGATGTTTTAACTTATAGTCGTGAAGAAGCTCTGCGCTTAGGTAATCAGTTTATTGCTCCCGAGCACCTGATGTTAGGTCTTTTGCGTCAAACAGAAGGTAAGGCATTCAGATTATTGGAGCGGTTAAAAGTTGACTCAATACAGGTTAGAGAAACCATTGAAGAGAAACTAAAATCGAATCAGCCATTGAACAATATTGCCCATTTACCGCTTTTAAAATCGACCGAGCAAATTTTGAAGATTGTTCATTTGGAAGCCCGAGCTTTAAAAAGTGAGAAAGTTACTACTGTTCATCTTTTGCTGGCATTGTTAAGAGATACACATGGTTCAATTTCAATTATTATGGAAGATTACAATATTAAATACGAACAGCTTAAACAAATATTAACCCGACAGACTCCTGTTTCTAAATCGGAAATGCCCGATGATGATGATCAGGACAGTCCATTTGGAGGGGCGTCGCACGAAGGGCCCAAGCAAACCGGAGGAAAAACCGCCAGCGAAACACCTGTACTTGATAATTTTGGCATAGACATTACCAAGGCTGCTGAGGAAGGCCGGCTTGACCCAATTGTTGGACGTGAACGTGAAATTGAGCGACTGGCCCAAATTCTAAGTCGACGCAAAAAGAACAATCCTATATTAATAGGTGAACCTGGTGTTGGAAAATCAGCTATTGCCGAAGGTTTGGCTTTACGTATAATTGAAAAGAAGGTGTCGCGCGTTTTGTTCGACAAGCGCGTGGTTACGCTTGATTTGGCTTCAATAGTAGCAGGAACCAAATACCGGGGGCAATTTGAAGAGCGGATGAAAGCCATTCTGAACGAATTATCGAAAAATCCCGGAATCATTCTGTTTATAGATGAAATCCACACCATTGTTGGTGCCGGTGGCGCAACCGGTTCGCTGGATGCTGCCAATATGTTGAAACCGGCTTTGGCCAGAGGTGAAATTCAATGCATTGGAGCTACTACCCTCGACGAATACCGTCAGCATATAGAAAAAGATGGTGCTTTGGAACGTCGTTTCCAAAAAATAATGGTTGAACCAACTTCTGTTGGCGAAACTGTTGAAATTTTGAACAATATTAAAGGGAAATATGAAGACCATCATAATGTTATTTACACGCCCGAAGCCATTGATGCTTGCGTAAAATTAACAGAACGATACATCAGCGACCGTCATTTGCCCGACAAGGCCATTGACGCGTTAGATGAATCCGGCTCAAGAGTTCATATTTCCAACATTGTTGTTCCTGAAACTATACTGGAACTTGAAAAGAAAATTGAAGAGACTAAAGAAAACAAAATAAAAGCTGTTAAGGCTCAGAATTTTGAATTGGCAGCCAGTTTCCGCGACCGGGAAAAGAATCTTCTGGACGAATTAGAAAAATCAAAGAAACAATGGGAGGACGAACTTCAGCAGCATAAAGAAGTTGTTGATGCTGAAAAAGTTGCCGAGGTTGTTGCCATGATGACCGGCATTCCGGTTCAACGGGTTGCCCAGGCTGAAGGTTTCCGATTGCTAAAAATGGGCGAACAGCTTAAAGGTAAAGTAATTGGTCAGGAGGAAGCTATTCAGAAAATTGTTAAAGCCATTCAGCGTAACAGGGCCGGTTTAAAAGACCCTAACCGCCCGATTGGTTCTTTTATATTCTTAGGTCCCACTGGAGTTGGAAAAACACATTTGGCTAAAATTCTGGCACAATACCTTTTCGACACCACTGACGCACTCATCCGCATAGATATGAGTGAATATATGGAGAAATTCAGTGTTTCGCGTCTCGTAGGAGCCCCTCCCGGATATATTGGTTACGAAGAGGGTGGTCAGTTGACTGAAAAAGTACGCCGTCGGCCATATTCGGTTGTTTTACTGGACGAAATTGAGAAGGCCCACCCCGATGTGTTTAACCTTATGCTTCAGGTTTTGGATGAGGGCAGGTTAACCGATAGTCTTGGACGAAGGGTCGATTTTAAGAATACTATTGTTATAATGACTTCCAATATTGGAACACGTGAATTAAAAGATTTTGGTCGTGGCGTTGGTTTTGTCCCCCCAAGCTCAAAAGGCGATAATGATTTTGCACGTGGTGTTATTGAAAAAGCTTTAAAAAAGGCCTTTGCACCTGAGTTTCTGAACCGGATTGACGATGTGGTTATATTCAATAGCCTTGAAAAATCTGATATTCATAAAATCATTGATATTGAATTGGCCGGATTATATGCCCGGGTTGAGAGCTTAGGTTACAAACTCCTTCTGTCTGATGAAGCCAAAGATTTTATTGCGTCAAAAGGGTATGATATTCAGTATGGTGCACGACCTCTGAAAAGGGCCATTCAAAAATATCTTGAAGATGAAATGGCTGAAGTAATTATTCAGGCTTCCGTTACTGAAGGTGATATAATTGAAGTGGGATTCGATAGTGAAACTGAGAAAATTACCACCAAAATTGTGAGTCTTAAAGCAGTTCCCGCTAAGAATGGTGCAAAAGCAAAGGAATCGTAATCCAAACTTGATTAATCATAAGAGGCCGTCTCAAAAGCAATTTTGGGCGGCCTTTTGTTTTTTTGGCTAAACCCATATTTGGGAATAGACAGAAATCCTAGCCATCTGTTTTTTTG
>CALEUX010000178.1 GCA_937920475.1 uncultured Marinilabiliaceae bacterium | reverse complement strand
ATTATAATCTCTTATGGTATCAAAGAACTATCGTTTCTCTGAGGCGGAAAGTAAGCCGCAAGAAAATAAAACCTTCTGGATTCCTCATGAATTAGAGCATTTAATCATTTCCAAAATTTTTTACCGGACACCAATGATTCCAAATAAAGAAAAAGGTTCACAAATGAAACAAAATTGGATTATTTTTGTATACTTTTATATTTGAATAGAGGTAGTGTAGATAAAAAGGTTGCGTATGAGTATACTTCGACTCCTGATAATGCTGATTATTTTTGCTGGCTTGAATCTTTCTGATTCTAAAGCCCAATCTGCCGCCGGTAAACAAGAGCAACCTGCCGAAAAGACTACTAGTGTTTATTACAATAATGCCAGTCTCGAATTAATAATCACCAATCCCTTCGATGGAAATTATCTGGTTCAGGTATTTAATCTTACAGGCACCGAAGTATTGCGACAGGATGTATTAAAATCTTCTATGGCCCGGGTACCAGCTTCAAAATTAAAAAATGGTGTTTATTTGGTGCGTATCACTCCGGTTTTAAACCAGCCATCGGCCACTTTTAAAATAATGGTGAAGTAAACACCTAAGATTTTTCGTTATAGCTCCTCAGTAACAGTTTAAATTTAGTTTTCTAATTTTATTAGAGACTATAAGAAGTTTAGACTTCAGACAGATAGACGTGTCCCGGTTTATCGGGATTAGACTAAATACAAAGTATAGCCAAACAAGGCAGTTAATCTATCTTGCTTATTTTAAATATGTTACTTTTTGTATCTTTTGTCTTATGTCTAAAAAATAATTTTAAACAGTCTCTCAGTTACTACCTTCTTTCCCTTGCCTTCTGCCTAAAACTAATGGCTATTCGCCCTCTTTCTCCGCAATAAATTTTAAAGAAATGCTATTAACACAATGCCGTGTGTTTTTAGGTGTAAAGCCTTCACCAATAAACACATGACCCAGGTGAGCATCGCAGCGGGCACATACAATCTCGGTTCGTTGTCCATCAGCATCGGGAACGCGTTTTACCGCTCCTTTAATCTCATCATCAAAACTCGGCCATCCACAATGGGCATCAAATTTATCGTTGCTTCTATATAAAGGCAGGTCGCATTGTTTGCATACATAAGTTCCCTTTTTGTTGTGCATATAATACAAGCCTGTAAAAGGACGTTCAGTACCTTTATAAATTATTACTTGTTTTTCCAAATCGGTTAAAGTGTTAATCTTGAATTCTTTATCCGATTTAATATTGTTTTGCGACATAACAAATTCAGGTTGGAGGTTAAATAATAGAATCAATAGAACTATACAAGACTTTTTCATAATTGTGTTTTATACAGTTTATCCGGCGGCATTCTATTTTGAAATAATAGCTTCTCAATATTTTAACAATGGAACCAGGTTAAAGTTTAGTTTAATGAACTCTAACACTATTATATTGCTCAAACTATTGTACAAAGAATTCAAAAATTCACCCTTACTTAAACTAAATATAAATTGCAAAACCAATTAAAATGTTGGTTGAGGTAACACAAAAAATGAGGTTTTCAACATTAATTATAACTTATTGTTGGGTTGGATGTTAGAAATTGTTAATGTGCGTAAAAAAATACCAAAGAGGATATTTTTCTTTAATTGATTGTTTAACAGCCTGTTTATTGGGTTGCAGGAACAATCCGTTTTACTATATTTGCTGCTCGTGAAATAACTCTTGTACTTAAATTTGTTAAAATGGGATTAAAAATTATTGTTCTTGCCAAGCAGGTGCCTGATACACGAAATGTGGGCAAGGATGCTATGAAAGCAGACGGTACGGTAAACCGTGCTGCGTTGCCGGCCATTTTCAATCCGGAAGACTTAAACGCACTTGAACAAGCGTTACGATTAAAGGATATTCATAAAGGATCGACCGTAACTCTCTTAACCATGGGACCTGGACGGGCAGCAGATATTATCCGTGAAGGATTATATCGTGGAGCCGATAATGGATTTCTTTTAACCGACCGTGCATTTGCAGGATCCGATACTTTGGCCACATCTTACGCATTATCTTGTGCCATTCGAAAAATTAAAGATTACGACTTAATTATTGCTGGTCGTCAGGCTATTGATGGAGATACAGCTCAGGTTGGACCTCAGGTTGCTGAGAAACTTGGATTACCACAGATAACTTATGCTGAGGATATTTTATCGGCCGATAAAAAGAAAATTGTTGTAAAACGACGTTTGGAGCGGGGGGTTGAAACCGTTGAAGCACCCTTTCCATGTGTGATTACAGTTAATGGGTCGGCAGCATCTTGTCGCCCCAGAGCTGCCAAGCTTATTATGAAATATAAGCATGCCCGTACTATATCTGAAAGACAGAATCAATCAGAAGATTACATTGATTTAACTGCCGATCGCCCTTATCTGAACATCCAGGAGTGGAGTGTTAACGATATTGAAACCGATCATCAATGGTTAGGTTTAACCGGTTCGCCTACTAAGGTGAAAACAATTGAAAATGTTGTTTTCCAGGCTAAAGAATCGAAAGTTTTGTCAGGAACCGATGCCGAAATCGAAGAATTAATTAAAGAACTAATTGTTAACCATACTATTGGTTAATTCTGTTCAATCAGATTATGTAAAACCAGCCCGGTTTCGGGTTTGAAAATTGTGAATAAAATGAACAATATTTTTGTAATATGTGAGATGGATGAGGGCAAAGTTGCCGATGTGAGCCTTGAATTGCTCACCAAAGGCCGTACCCTTGCCACCAGATTAAATTGCAAGCTTGAAGCAGTTGTTCTTGGACATAAATTAAAAGGCGTTGAGGACCAGATGTTCCCTTATGGAGCTGACATCGTACACATTGGAGATGATGCCCGCCTCGATCCATATACAACTTTACCTCACGCTGCTGTAATTAATGGTTTGTTTACCGAACAGAAACCACAAATAGCTTTGTTGGGAGCTTCAACCATGGGCCGCGACCTTGGACCAAGGGTATCATCGGCATTGGTAAGTGGTTTAACAGCCGATTGTACTGCCCTCGAGATTGGCGACCATGAAGATAAGAAAGCCGGGAAAGTTTATAAAGATTTACTTTACCAGATTCGTCCCGCTTTTGGTGGAAACATTGTAGCTACCATTATTAATCCAGATTGCCGTCCACAAATGGCTACCGTTAGGGAAGGTGTAATGAAAAAAGAAATTTTTTCAGCCGGCCATAAAGGCAAAGCCGTTCAATTGGATGTTAACAAATATCTTAAACCTGAAGATGTAGTTGTGAAAGTAATTGAACGTCACATGGAAAAAAGCCGTGTGAACATCAAAAACTCTTCTATCATCGTTTCAGGTGGATATGGAATGGGATCAAAGGAAAACTTCAGGGTCCTTTACGATTTAGCAGAAGTGCTTGGCGGAGAAGTTGGTGCTTCCCGGGCTGCTGTTGATGCAGGTTATGTCGACCACGACCGTCAGGTTGGACAAACAGGTATTACCGTGCGTCCCAAATTATACATAGCTTGTGGTATATCCGGTCAAATTCAGCATACAGCTGGTATGGAGGAATCGTCGATGGTTATTGCCATCAATAACGACCCCAATGCTCCAATCAATAAAATTGCCGATTATGTAATAACCGGCGATGTAATGGAGATTATTCCCCGAATGATTAAATATTATAAAAAGAACAGCAAGTAATTGACTGTTTTTTAAATTAAGTTTTATTCCGGATCGATTACGGTCCCTAATACGGAAGAAAAATGGCTAATTTTTTTACAGATAACCCTGATCTGCTATTTCATCTCAAGCACCCGCTGATGAAGAAAATAGTAGCCCTCAAAGAAAGAGACTTTGCGGATAAGGATAAATTTGATTACGCTCCCATGGATTTTGAAGATGCCATGGACAGCTACGAAAAAGTGCTTGAAATTGTTGGCGAAATTTGCGGCGACATTGTTGCTCCCAATGCCGAAGGTGTTGATGCCGAAGGGCCGAAGATTGTTAACAATGAAGTTATTTATGCCAAAGGTACCCAGGAAAATCTCGATGCTCTTGTGAAAGCTGGTTTAATGGGTATTACTCTGCCAAGAAAATATGATGGTTTGAATTTCCCGATTGTTCCTTACATTATGGCTGCTGATATTGTTTCCAGAGCTGATGCAGGTTTTGTGAACATATGGGGATTGCAGGACTGTGCCGAAACGATTAACGAGTTTGCCAATGAAGATCAGAAGGCCCGTTTCCTGCCACGTATCAGCAATGGCGAAACAGCAGCTATGGACCTTACTGAGCCTGATGCCGGGTCTGACCTACAAGCCGTTCAATTAAAAGCCACTTTTGATGAGAAAAAGGGCAAATGGTTTCTGAATGGTGTTAAGCGTTTTATTACCAACGGCGATGGTCATGTTTCTTTGGTTCTGGCGCGTAGTGAAGCTGGTACTTCAGATGGGCGTGGTTTATCAATGTTTATTTATGATCGTAACCACAAAGCAGTAACCATTCGTCGTATCGAAAATAAAATGGGTATTAAAGGTTCACCAACCTGCGAACTTGTTTTTAAAGATGCTCCTGCCGAGTTGGTTGGCGACCGTAAAATGGGTTTGATTAAATATGTAATGGCTCTGATGAATGGTGCCCGTTTGGGAATTGGTGCACAATCGGTTGGTCTTTGCGAGGCTGCTTACCGTGAAGCTGTTAATTATGCCAATGAGCGTAAGCAGTTTGGAAAATCAATTATCGACTTCCCGGCAGTTTATGAAATGATTGCACGCATGAAAGCCAAACTGGACGCTGCCAGAACGCTTTTATACGAAACAAGCCGCTTTGTAGATGTTTATAAAACCTATATGCACATCAGTGAAGAGCGGGCATTAACCAAGGAAGAGCGTACAGAAATGAAATACTACCAGAAACTGGCCGATTTCTTTACACCGCTTTTAAAAGGTATGAGCAGCGAATATTCAAACCAGCTGGCTTACGACTCATTGCAGATTCATGGTGGTAGCGGATTTATGAAGGATTATCCCATCGAACGTATCTATCGCGATGCACGTATTACTACAATCTACGAAGGTACTACACAGCTTCAGGTGGTAGCTGCCATTCGTGGAGTAACTACTGGTGGGTATCTTGAAAGAATAAGAGAGTATGAAGCAATGCCTTTAAAACCTGAATTGCATGGGTATCGTCGTATTTTAATTGGAATGACAGAGGAGTATGAAAAAGCTGTTCATACTGTAGTTGAAAAGAAAGATAATGAATTTATCGATTTTCACGCACGTCGTTTGGTTGAAATGGCAGGAAATATAATTATGGGCTACCTGTTGGTACTCGATACTGAGCAGGAAGACCGGTTTAGAACATCAGCCGACATCTTTATTAAGATGGGTAGATCGGAAAACCGTGGAAAAGCTGAGTATATTACCAATTCAACTCTTGATGATCTTGGTTTTTTTAAGCCTGTTAATTAATTGGTTGTAAATATTTTATAAACCGGCAATTGTATTTTTATACAGTTGCCGGTTTATTTTTTTATATAAAAATGTGGTTATTTAAATTAGGATTATTACTTTTAACGCCTGAGAGATAACAATTTCAACCAAAAACCCTCTAAACTAATTAACAATGAAAAAACTATTTTTTCTTTTTGCCGTTGCAGCATTTTTTGTAGGCTGCGGAACCTCTACCCCAAAACAACAAGAAACTCAGGAAGAAGTAATTCTTGAACAATCTGCTGAAGTAATTGATTCTATTGCTGGAGAAATTGACGAAGCAGCTGCCGAATTGGAGAAGAGCGTTGAGGAAGTACAGTAATTAACGATTATTTCCTTGTGATATAACAGGGATTTCATTAATTTGAATTAAATTCTATTAATGAAATCCCTTTTTTATTAGATTTATTTTCACTATTGTCCGATTAAATTTTTTGAATTTACGTGAATGTGTTTGTACATAAGGGAATCAGTAGCTTTTTGTTTACCAGAGGGCGGCATTTTTTAACTCCGTTGAATTTTGCTACGCTCGGCATTGATGCAAACAAGTTTGCTCACTGCGCTCACTCAAAGCAAAATGTGCTTACTTTTTTTGCTGCAGTGGAGCGAAGCGGATCATGAATGCCTTAAAAAG
>CALEUX010000177.1 GCA_937920475.1 uncultured Marinilabiliaceae bacterium | reverse complement strand
CAAATAAATATACCAAGCAAAACAGAATTCATAACATTGGCGTATCCATTACTTTCCCACAATAAAAACGGATATAAAGCACCTCCAAACAGAGCCGACAATAAGCCATAACGCCAACCCCATGCCATCGAAATACATACAGGAAAAATTAATGCCCAGGGAATATTGATTTGTATTTCGCCCAAATTGGCTTTAATCCCAAACTGCGACAAAAGAAAAGTGGCCACACCGGCAAATATGGTAATAATGGTTTTCTTGTATCTTAACATCAAATGCTTCATAACCTGAATATGAATGTTTATAAAAAGCCATTACTTATCACCACTTTTCCGCCAAACCATGCCTGCTATCTGGTCGAGTGGTAATATTTTATCGGCAGCTCCCAATTTAATGGCTTCGTGAGGCATTCCAAAAACCACACACGATTTTTCGTCCTGCGCAATGGTAAAGGCCCCCGACTCTTTCATCTCCAGTAAACCTTTTGCGCCATCGGCACCCATGCCGGTCATTATTACACCAATGGCATTAGCTCCGGCATTAATGGCAACCGACCTGAAAAGCACATCCACGCTTGGTCGGTGGCGGTTTACCAAAGGGCCATCGGTAACTTCAACATAATAACGGGCACCGCTTCTTTTTACCAGCATATGCTTGTTACCGGGAGCAATTAAAGCACGCCCACGAATAATGGTATCGTTATTCTCAGCCTCTTTCACGGTGATGGCACAAAGTTGGTTCAGTCGGTTGGCAAACGAGCGGGTAAATTCTTCGGGCATATGTTGAACAATAACAATTCCGGGACTATCGGGAGGCATGGCCTGAAGAAAATCGGTAAGCGCTTCGGTACCACCGGTTGATGCCCCCAGTGCTACAATTTTCTCTGTTGTTTTTATCATACTGCTACCCGTTTTTAACGATGGGATAACTGCATCGGCCGAATATTTTGGTTCAACTTTAATAGATGGTGTAACCGCCAGTTTGCGCTTAAGCCTTGCCTGTGCGGCAGCTTTAATGGCATCGCAAATACGTATGCGCGACTCTTCGAAGAAGGTTTTAGTATCCATTTTTGGCTTGGTAATTATCTCCACAGCACCTAACTCCAGCGCTCTAAGGCCAGTTGCAGTACCTTTTTCGGTAAGGCTTGAAATAATTACCACTGGTATGGGATGTTGGTGCATAATACGCCGCAAAAAAGTAAGCCCGTCCATACGTGGCATTTCCACATCCAGCGTAATTACATCGGGCACTTCATCGAGCATTTTACGGGCAGCCACATAAGGATCGGAAGCCACCCCCATAAGTTGCAATGCCGGGTCGGATTCAATTACAGCCGATAAGGTTTGGCGAACCACTGCTGAATCGTCAACCACTAAAACTTTTATTTTATCGCTTTTTATAAGGCCCGTCATGTACCGTTAAGCTTTTTAGTGACTGTTAACACTTAGATATAAGATATTTAGAATCGAAGCATCGCGTAGTCCCGAGAATCGGGATAAGATGGATAGAGAAGATTTTTTAGCTTTGAGGATATCTAAACATCTTTCCAATCTAATCCATCATTCTAATAATCTTCGATCTACCAATCTTAATAAAAATTCCACTATAAAATTTAAGTAACTGCTTTGTTGATAATAAATATAACCATATTTACCTTCTCCCCCTACTATTGCAACCACTATTTCCTGAAAATGGTGGGTTTAACATTTTTCAAAGGCAGATTCATACCTATTAACGACTCAGAATGGCCATGAAAGAAATAACCTCCCGGTTTCAGGTAATTGCAAAGTTTTTGAACCACCTTTTCCTGGGTATCGCGGTCGAAATAAATCAAAACATTGCGACAAAAAATGGCATCGAACTTTTCGCCAACCGGGTAAGAGTCGTCCATAAAGTTAACCCTGTTAAACCTGGTTTTCCGACGAATTTCGGGAACTACCCGATACGTTTTTTGGGCTGCATCCTTACTTTTCATAAAATACTTGCGAATAAGGCAATCTGGTACAGCCGGCTTTAACCTCGATTCGGTAAAAACACCGTTGGTTGCCATGGCCAGAATGGCGGTAGAAATATCGGTTCCCAGTATGCTGTAATCAAATGATGGTTTTGCTAACGAAAATTCACTTAAAACCATGGCCAGTGTATAAACTTCTTCACCGCTTGAGCACCCTGCACTCCACACTTTAAAACTGCCCGATTGGTGTTGCTCCATAAACTGAGGCAATACCTGCCCCGAAAGGAAGCTAAAGTGAATAGGCTCACGAAAAAAATCTGTTTTGTTGGTACTTATCACATCCAGAATATGAATAAGCTCCATATCCATACCTTCTTTACTAAAAACATACCTGACATACTCGGCAAAACTGTTCATATTAAGAGCACGCAAACGCTTTTTTAACCGGGCCTGCACCATAATTTTCTTCGATGGAGGCATTTTAATCCCTGCCATTTTAAAAATTAGCGTACCCATTTTATCAAAATCTTCATCGGAAAGCTCTGCCCTGTATATTTCGCTTAAATTGAGTATTGACATAACAAAAGTTGTATTGGGGCCAATGAGAAGTTTTTACTTTAACTGTTTATGATAACTACTATCTTTACTTTGACAGATTCAAATAACTAACTGATTTTGCCCTTACAGGGCGACTATTGATTTGGGTTACACCCATAGGGCGTTGCCCTATGTTTCTGATTGCGCCCCATTGGGGCTGGCTATCCATAATTCACTTTGAAGCAGGGTTGTTTTCCAAAATAACCTAAAAAATATCGTAATCTATCAAAATAAAACTAACTAATAACCCAAAACTGTATTTAACAGTTTTGGGTTACAATTATAGATTATTATTTTCTAATATCTTTGAAAATCATCATCGCTCACTTCGTTCAACTTAAAATCAACGCCTTTAACATCCTGTTTTTCGCGCGATGGCTGAACCTTAGTATTTGCTTTTTTGGCTATCACCACCGGTTTTTTTCCTTTTTTCGTTTTCCCTTTAACCATTCGAATATCGTTTTCGATGGTGAAGTAAGAAACCACATCTTTCATTTGTTCAGCCTGGCTCGATAGTTCTTCAGAACTTGAAGCCATTTCTTCCGAAGCAGCTGCATTTTGCTGAATTACCTGATTCAATTGCTGAATGGCATTGTTCACCTGATCGGCGCCTGAGTTTTGCTCCATACTGGCAGCCGCAATTTCCTGAACTAATTTGGCGGTACGTTCAATTTCAGGAACAATTTCTGAAAGCTGCTTACTGGCTTGTTCGGCTATTTGTACACCATTAACCGATAATATATCAATTTCTTCGGCTGCAATCTGGCTACGCTCGGCCAATTTACGAACTTCTTCGGCCACCACGGCAAAGCCTTTACCATGCTCCCCGGCTCGAGCTGCTTCAACAGCTGCATTTAATGCCAACATATTGGTTTGGAATGCAATATCTCCAATTATCGAAACTTTTGAAGCAATTTCTTTCATCGATTTTACAGCTATATCGGTACTGTCGCTGCCCTTACGTATCCCCTCAACAGCCTGAATGGCAATTTTCTCGGTTTGAAGAGCATTATCGGTATTCTGCTGAATATTGGCTACCATTTCTTCCATTGATGATGAAATTTCCTCAGCTGATGATGCCTGCTCACTCGCACCCTGCGACATTTGCTGCGATGTACCGCTCATTTCCTGACTGGCACTGGTAATATTTTCGGCACCGGCAATAACATCGCCAATAATGTCGCGCAATTGTTCCACCATTTGTTGCAACGACCTGGCCAAATGGCCAATTTCATCTTTCTGTTCTAAAAGCTCATCATCCACCTCTATGGTTAAGTCGCCGGCAGCAACTGTTTCGGCCAAGGCAACTCCCTTATTAATACCGTTGGTAATTATTCTGGAAATAAATAAACTCAGAAAAACAGCAATGGCCAAGCCAATCAGTATAGCCAGAATCATCATTATATTGCTTGCAGTAATTACTGTTGAACCCATCCTCACCTCATCGTTGGCTGCTTTAATATTTAACTCAACCAAGCCTTTTAAACTAGCCTGAAGTACTTCTAAATGCTTTAAAGCTTCTGTCATCTGCAATACTTCCATGCCTGAAAATAATTCAACAGCCTGCATAGCCTGCTCATTGAGAATCTCGAAATACTTAAACACTTCATTTGCTGAAGGAATCATTTGTTGCATATAAATATTTTGAGCCGCACCTCTGTTACCCCGGCGTAATTGCTCCATAGCATCGTGTACCGAACGGTGAAAACGATTGTGATGCTCGCGCATATTGGCAATGCCTGTGTTAATAACACTGTTTGTAGTTTTCAGGTTTGGTATCCAGCGGCCTAAATTACAGGCAGTATGATCGTCGCCACCATCAAAAACAACCCCGGTTTGAATGGCATTGGACATGCGAACCTGAAGCGCATAATGGTCTTTCTCAAATCGTTCCAAATCTTTTAAAAATTGCATTGGATAATGAATATCCAGTCGATCAAGTTTCTCAACATCAGCTTCAAAAGCTTCATTGGCTTTTCGCCATTCTGCCACTGATGCTCTAAAACGATTATACAAATCTTCCTCTTCTTTATCTAATGGAAATTTTTCAAATTCAACCAGTGCGGCATTGTAATTTGCTCTGGCCTCACGAACTGCTTTTATCTGATTGGCGCGCTCCTGAGCTGTTAAATTTGGGTTGAGCAATGTTCGCATGGCCACCATAAGGTTCTCAATACCAGCTTCAACTTCTTTTAGATGAACAACGGCAGGCATCTTTTCTTTGGCTACATCATTAAAGTAATAGCCTACATTGCGCAGGCCAATTAATCCTATAACACCAACTATTAAGGCAATACCGGCAATAGCAGCAAAGCCTGTTATTATTTTTTGTCCTATTTTTAAATCTCTGAATTTCATTGTTGGTTCCTCCGGTTAAATTATTTTTTGTCAGTTAATTCGTTATTGTTGGTTTACTTTGCTTCCTTTTTTATCACCACATCTTTAACATTGGTAATCTCCTTCATATTAATATGGTCGGTCGATGAGAAGATGGCATCCATATTCAGGATGATGTAAAACTTATCTTTTACCTGTGTCATATTGGATATAAACTCCGACCGGTATTTGTCGCCTAATTGTGGTGGTGGCAGTAAATTCTCGGGTTCAATTTTCATCACAGCATGTACTGCATCAACCAACATGCCCACCATAACCGTTTCGCCCGAAATATCGGCTTCAATAACCAGTATGCTGGTGTTCTTGGTTTTTTCAGCCGGTTCCATGCCAAATTTCACCCTGGCATCAACCACAGGCAATACGCTGCCTCTGAGGTTAATAACCCCTTTCATGTAATCGGGGGCCTTGGGTACTTCGGTAATACTGGACATCTCCAGTATTTTATGCACTTTGGCCACATGGATGGCAAAGATTTCATCTCCCAGCCGGAAAGAGAGATAAGAGTTTATCGCGGCTAAATCTTCTTTACTCATATTTTGTAAATTAAGATTGATGACTCAATTGTTTAATAATGGCATTTGTATCGAGAACCAGTGCTATGGTGCCGTCGCCCATAATGGTGGCCGCCGAAATCATTTTCTGGTCGTGGTAAAGCCGTCCTAAGGGCTTTAATACCGCCTGAATTTTACCCAGTACTTGGTCAACTGCCAAAGCCACCCTCATTTCGGAATGATTTACCACCACCATTTGACAGCGTGCAGACGGATTTCCTCCCAAATCGAGTTCCTGACGCAGGTTAAAAAACGGGTACTGAACACCATCCAGGGTAATGAGGTTGATAAAATTGCGGTTGAGCAACTGGGAGTTTACCGGGTAAATGCGGTCGGTTAGCGACAGGGGAATAACATAAAGCGTTTGGTTGATTCGTACCAGCAACCCATCAATAATGGAAAGCACCAAAGGCAATGTAATAGAGATGGTTGTTCCTTTGTCGGGCTCCGAATCAATGGCCACCTCGCCTCTGATGGCTGCAATATTGCGGTTAACCACATCCATACCAACACCCCGTCCCGACACCTCGGTAACCACCGAAGAAGTAGAAAAACCAGGTAGAAAAATCAGTTTCAGTGCGTCCTCGTCGGATAAATCGCCACCGGCCTTAATAAATCCTTTTTCGATGGCTTTTTTGCGGATTTTTTTGGCATCAATGCCGGCTCCATCGTCAATAACCTGGATAACCACATTGGCACCTGAATAAAAAGCGTTGAGTGAGATTTTACCACAGGGCTGCTTGCCTTTTCGTTGGCGTTCATCGGGCATTTCAATACCATGGTCGATGCTGTTGCGAATAATGTGTAACAGCGGGTCGGTTAAACTTTCAATCATTGTTTTATCCAGTTCGGTATCGGTGCCGGTAGCCGTAAAAGAGACCTGCTTGCCCAGTTCGCCACTCAAGTCACGAACCAACCTCTGAAACCGGGTTAGCAGGCTCTCAACGGGTATCAAACTTATGCTGAAGGCGCTGTCGCGCAGCTGCCCTGTAAGTTTCTGAATGTTTTCGGTCACCATTTTTAGTTCGGCAATCTGATAGCGCGAGGCAATCATGTTTAGCCGTTCCTGACTGATAACCAGTTCGCTAACCAGATTCATCAACCCGTCAATTTTCTCGGATGAAACACGAATTGATGAATTGCCGCGTGCTTTCAGCTCCTCTAAGGATGCATACACAGGTTCAGACACCTGTGAACATGGTTCGGACAAATTTTGCGATTCACCTATAAAATCAGATAAGTCAGATAACTCAATTTCATTTTGTTTGCCCGATAGTTCGTTGAGTCGATCCACAAAGTTGGCATTGTCGAGCAAATTGGATGAACTGATTTTATGAATCTCGATGGTAGAATCGTCTTCCACAAAAATAAACACATCAGAAAGCGCATTCTGCCCCTGATCAGTAGCTACGAATATGTCCCAGAATATATAGGAATGAAGCGGATTGAACTCCTCCAGCGATGGCACCTCGCGCACACCCGAAATGGCAAATACCTGACCAAGACCATGCAATTCGTCCAGTAGATACAAAAGATTGGTGCCGTTTTCGAGCACGTGCTTTCCGGGGTAAAAATGGATGTAGTATGTTCCCATTTGGTTGTCGGCCGTGGTGGATTCTTCCGCTTTCGTCAATCTGCTTCCAACCGATGCAATCAGCATCTGGGTTTCAATTTTCAGAATATCATCAATGGCCGCAGCAAGTTTTTTAAACCGTTCGTTTACCTGAATGGATTCGGCCAAAGCAGGGTTGAGCAAGTCTTTAAGCAGGTCGACCGATTTCAGGGTAACCGATAACAAATTGGGCGACACCTGAATCTGCCCCGAACGAACCAAATCGTAGATGTTCTCCATCCGGTGGGTAAATTCGCTCAGGCGGTTGAATCCAAACATGGCGCCCCCACCTTTAAGCGAGTGCATAGCCCTGAAAACGCGTTCAATCAGTTCTTTATTACCGGGCGACAACTCCAGTTCGAGCAGTGCTTTTTCAAGGTCGTGTATGTTATCCAATGCCTCCTCTATAAACTTGGATTGGAAATTTTCGAATGATGAGATCATAGTTTATTTTTCCGGTTGGTTTGATCGTTAGTTAAAATTTCAGACAAGCATCCCCCCATCACGCTTCGACAGAAGCATGCATCCCGCTGATTATATGACCTATACAGTTAGGCCTTAGAAAGACCTATAAAGGAAAGAAGTCGCCAACCCGTGCTACCAATTTTTTAATGTCGAGTGGCTTTGAGAAGAAATCATCGGCTCCCATTTGCTTTAATGTTGAAATAGTATCAGGCTCGCTCAATGCTGAAACTATCAGAACTGGAATTGAAACCAACTCTTCCTTACTTTTAATTTTCTCCAGCAACTGAAACCCCGAAACCTTCGGCATCAACAAATCAAGAAGAATAAGAGCCGGTTTTTCCTTATAAAGTATGTTCCATGCCTCGGCTGCAGAAGTTGCTGTTTGTGTTGCATACCCTGCCTCCTCAAGTACTGCTTCCAATAAAACATTATTGGTTTGAGAATCGTCAACTATCAAAATATATTTACCAGTAATTGCCATATGTAATTATTTAGTCTTTATTATTTAAACTTTTACTGCTTAATAGCGATGAGTTTCTACCTTTATTAATGCAAAACATTTTCTTTATTAAACATACTGCAATTTACGGCTTAAAAGTAAGAAGGTGACAGTTTCACCGGTGATACATATCATCGCTGTTGGTGATATATATCACCAGCAAAAACACAACCTTAGCATAATAATTGTTTTAAATTATCTGAGAATCAGAAACCAGGGGAAAGTCTACAGCGAAAAGGCGGGTATTTTTATTAGCGGAGAGTGAAGGACGGAGAGCAGGGGGCGTAGGGTTTAGAGCTAAGAGCTAAGAACTAACAGCTAACAACTAGAACCTAATTGCAATACCTTACGGATGTCTAACAAGTTGTTTTAACACTTCAAACTCTTCTTCCATCAAACTAAGGAGTTTCGCAATTTTTGTAAAATCGTCATCAGATTTCTCAAGCTTGAATGCCATTTCTTCAAGTCGGCTAAAGCAGATGGTAGCAGCGGCCCCTTTAATGGTATGGGCTATATCGCCAATTAGCACATGATTTTCGGCTTTAATGGCTGCTTTAATTTCTGAGAAATAAGCAGGGAATGTATGTAAGGCAGTTTCTATTAATCGCCGGTAAATGGTCTCCTTCCCTGATATTTTATCCATCAGGAGGTCTTTATTAAAATGAGCCAATTTCTCTAAATCTTCCATTATCTGACTGGTGAAAATTTCAATTGGCAAAGATAATTTTTTTTGTTCAATAACTAAGTTATCTGATTATAAATAAGAACTTAAACCCTTTTGACTTCTTACTGTTGACTCAACATTTTTTTACTGCTTCACTTTTTTAAGATAATGATAAACGGTTTGAATAAGCCATTCGCGTCTGATTGGTTTGGTTAGATAGGCATCGCAACCGGCTTCTACGGCCTTTTCGTGTTCGCCCGACAGAGCCAGAGCTGTTTGAGCAATTACCGGCATATGTGGCCACTCTTCTTTTATGATTCGTGTGGCTGAAAGCCCATCCATAACCGGCATTTTAATGTCCATTAAAACCAGACAAATGTCTTTGTGAGCCCTTAATTTTTCTATGGCTTCTGCTCCTGTGCGGGCATGGTGAATCACAAATTCAATGCCATCTGGATTTTCATTCAAAGCATCCTGAATAAATAAATAGTTGATTAAATCATCCTCAGCTATCAAAATGGCAAAAGTCCTCTCGTCAATGATTAAATTGCCCACCGTATTAAAATCCTCGTTGTAAATATTGGGTTGGGGCAAAATGTCGAAATAAAACCTTGAACCAGCGCCCGGCTTCGACTCAACTATTATCCGGCTCCCCATTTTTTCAATAATTCGTGATGCAATGGTTAACCCCAATCCATTCCCTTCAAACTCCCGGGTCGATTCCATGTCAACCTGATAAAATGGTTTAAATATCAAATCCACTTTATCGGGAATGATGCCAATTCCTGTATCTTCAACATAAAACCGTAGACTCTTGTTACTTTGAACACAACCAAAGCGGATTTTTCCCTCAGGAGTAAATTTAACAGCATTTGATAAGAGCTTATCAAGAACCTGCATTAACCGCTCGCCATCCGAGTTAAATATGAGCCGCAACAATCGTGCATCAATAAAGGGTGTTTCAAGTTTAACTTTATTGCAAACCTGCTGGTTGTATTTCCCATACAATTGATTGAACATCTCGTTTAAATAAACCGGTTCCGACTTCAGCACCACATCGCCGGCTTCTAACCGCGATATATCCATAATATCGTTAACAATTCCAAGTAAACGGTTGGTGGAGTCGACTACCAGAGAAATATATGATTGTCGCTTTTCATCGGAAAGGTTGTTAATACGAAGCAGCTCCGAGAAACCCAGAATACCATTCATGGGTGTACGAATCTCGTGCGACATGTTATGCAAAAAGGCAGTTTTCAGTCTATCACTCTCTTCGGCTTTCTCTTTGGCTTGTATTAACTGTGCCTCATAATCTTTTTGCTCTTCAATTTTGCGGGCTAATAGCAGGTTGTTATAGGCCATAAAGCTTAAGTCGCGTGCAAAAAGCCAAAGTAACCGGGCAATATCTTCAAACTGGCTACGCGACATTTTATTCATTTTCGAAAATTCTTCCAGCATTCGCTCTTTATTGGCCCCAATATTATCGGCGTAATTGGCTATGCGCAATTCGTCTACACCGCCGGTACAGCTTTGGCCCATTAACCAAATTGCAACCATCTTATTACCCACAAATATGGGCGCGGCAGCATTCATAAAACCACAACTAAAGCATTCTTCAATATACGGCTGATTTCTTTCAGCAGCTTTTTGCCCAAGTTTGCTTGCAGACAAAATACAATTGTTAAGTCCTTCATCGGTTTCGCGAATCAACTTGCAAACTCCGCAAAAGTTGCTAACCTCAGTAATTGGAACACCTTTACTGTTGGTAATAACCGAAGCCACACCGGTAGCTTTGGAAAAACTATCCTGAATGGTTTGCAAATGATTCAAATCCACCAAATCGGACAAAGCTAAATCTGGCATTTCCATTTCAGGAGTAAGCAAATAGTCGAGTTTCAATTTCAACCGCTCTTCCGATTTTCGTAAGTTCCATTCATTCTCTTCTGCTTTCTCCTTGGCTTTTTTCAATTCTTCGTTAATCTCCTGAATCCAGGCATAATTTACCTCCAGTTCGTTGTTCACCCTCACATATTCTTCGTTTTGAAGGATAAACTCTTTTGAAACCTGATTCATTTTCGCGAACAGTTGGGCATTTTGTAACACCAATGCAGCCTGTGCACCCAATGTGCGGCATAAATCCACATCATCGGGATAAAACTTTTTGGTTTGACTTCGGGTGCCCAATAGTAGAACCCCCAACACCCTTTCTTCCACGACCAATGGCAAATAGAAAATGGTTTTAAGATGGCGGTGATTAATAATTTCCTGCTCTTTTGCCGATAAAACCGCTTTTGACGTATCCTCAAGAACAAATGGGTTTTTATTAATAACAGCCTGCTTCAGTATTGGGTAATCGTTAAGAACAGCTTCCCTGAAAACTGCTGGAACATTTTCAGATAACGGGGGATTACTAGCAACCAGCTTTAAGTTCTCACCCTCAACATAATACAACGCACTACTTTCAACATCAATAAGTTGAGCGCCTTTCTCCACTATAATTTGCACCAATTTATTCGAGTCTAAAGTGGACACAAACATCTGGCTTACCTCCAGCAGCAACTCCAGTTTGTTCTGATGCTGCTGAATGGTTGCTTCTGTTTTTACTCTGTGGGTAATATCTTCCTTTACTGCAACATAATGGCAAATATTCCCCAACTCGTTAAAGACTGGGGTTATTACAGCTTCTTCAATGTATAATTCTCCGTCCTTTTTTTTATTCTTAAATATACCACGCCACTCCTTTCCAGACGAAATAGTTTGCCATAAGTTTTGATAAACCCCATCGGGGGTTTCACCTGATTTTAAAACCCTTGGATTTTTGCCCATTACCTCATCCAACGTATACCCTGTTAATTGAGTAAACTTTGGGTTTACATACTCAATCAATCCTTCACTATTGGTGACCACAATTGAAGCAGGACTAAACTCAGTAGCCAGAATAAGTTGACGCAGATGTATTTCTTTATTCTCATTATAAATGCCAGCAACCTCTTCACCGCAATCCTTTAATCCTATAATGTCAGAAGTTTTTGAAATAAAAGTTATCAACGAACCTTCCTCTGCTTTAAAAGCCTCTATTTGTAAATTAAGTTTGTAATTTTCAAAATAAGTTCGTTTAACAATTTTCCTTTCTTGCTTAATCGCTTCATTCCACAAATTAACCCAGGTAAAAGAGGGATTTACCGGCTCTGAAAAAAAACGCTTTAAAGAGGCCTCGGTTGAACCACCAACGCTGAAACCAAACAATTGGTAAAACGCTTTGTTGGCCTCAACAAAAAAATATCCGTTTGAATCAGTTTTGTTACCTAAATTATATTTATGATAAATTACTGCAAAGGGCGACTGTTCAAATAGCTTTTCCAACATGGTAAACCTCTTTATTGACAAGTTAATTTTCTCTTAAAATGATTCAAGGCAATATTAGTATACGCTTCAACTATATCAGATGTTTCATAAAAATATGGAACTTCATCTTAAAAGGCAATAACCTATCACTTAATAATTTTACATAAAATGACAGAAAATAATTTTTACGTGGGGATATTGATGCATCCATCCAACAAGCAAGTAAAATCTATTTATCTTATTAATAAATATTGTAATAATTAGATTATTTAAAATATCCCTCGAAATCTACTCACTTTTTAATCAAGGATTTGTATTTTTATAACTAAAACCTTACTTCATTATATGATACAGGGCAAACATGAGATATCGTCAGAACTAATTAAGAAAGTAAAAGAAAACAGTATTGTAGTTACTTGTAAATCTGGCGAACTGGTTTTTAAACAAAACTCGCCGTTTCAGCATGTTTATTTTATAGATGCCGGATTAGTTAAAATCTACAAGGAAACAAAAAACCATCGCGAAACCATAATCAGCGTGAATGGGCCGGGAATTTTTTTAGGTATTGCGACACTTTGGGATAATAAAATAAATTCATTCAATGCAGTTGCCATAGAGGAAACAAGATTGTACTTAATAGAGGAAACCACATTTAGAAATCTGATTACCACCAGTAAGGGAAACACCGATTTTATTTTGGGTATGATAAGCTCTCATTCGCTTGATATTATTAATCGACTCATAACCATCAACCAAAAGCAATTACCAGGAAGAATCGCAGATCTTATTTTATATTTCTTCAGGCTTTACGAAGAAAACTTAACCTTTAGATTTCCTTTAACCAGAAAAGAACTGGCGCAATTGGCCGGCACCACCAAGGAAAGTTTAATACGAACCCTTGCTGAATTTAAAAACGACCGTATTATTGAACTAAACAATCGTGAAGTAAAAATAAACAGTATGGAGATTGTTAAAACCTTAAGTAGGTTGGGATAATTTAAATTTGGTGCAAAAAACAAACAGACAACCATTTTCATGATTGCCTGTTTGTTTTGAAAGGCGCCACTTTCTAAAATTATTTCCTGGAATATTGAATAAGCTGGCTGCTTACCAATAAATTTCTTTGTTTGGCTGACTCTTCATTAATTCTAAAGCCCATTTTATCATCCTCAATTGAAAGATTGATAACAGACTCGGCAGGTTGACGCCCCTGTACTTCGGTAACCAAAACAACCGGAGAACCTGAGAGTGAATCGCTGATACGCTTTAACTGATTGGTTCTGTTGTTGGGAATGAAAAGCATGTGGCAGAAACCAATTTCCTCAACTGTGCTATACTCTACAATTTTAATATCACGACCACCTACTTTGCGGTCGCCAACGCTTTTCTGCAATTCAGCAGTTAAAGGGTGATTTTTACCAAAAACACCTATTACAAATTCAGTGTGGTTGTGAAGATTTGGCCACTGAATCTGACGGGTAAAATTGTAAATAAAATTTACCTGATACTTCTCAAGTTGATTACTCCCTTGTACATTTAACTGGAAAAACAAAACGGCTCCTAAAAACAAAACAAATTTTCTCATAATACTCTTTCTTGTTAGATTTATATTCAAACGCATTTTATCGATATATTTTCTACTCAGATTTATGCCTTGATACGTCTATTAAGCTATAGAGTTTTATAAAAATGTTTAATATTCCTGAATAAAACCAATTAGATTCAGGAGCTCCTTTTAACTATTAAAAGTATTTTAAACCTTTATTCTTTGGTTATTATTAAGGGATTCTTGATACTGACATCCATTTCTATGGCAAAATTTCATTATCGAAATATGTGAAGAAGACTAAAAAACAGACCTATTCTTCGCTAACAAAATTATTAGATTCAAAAAGTTTGGCCATTTGCGGAGCATAAGAGCGGGAAACAGGAATGGAGATAGATCCCGAATCGTTCATCCATAAATGAAATACGCCTTTTTCGCGCTTCATCATTTTTACTCTGGGAATATTAACCATAAAGGAGCGATGACAACGTGCCAACATAAATCCTTCAAGCTCACTTTCAAGCCTTTTAAGCGTGTTACGTATTAGATACGACTTCACCTTTTCCCCTGCCTGGTAATGAATAACTACATAGTTATCGCTTGCTTCCAAAAAAATCAAGTCACTCGATTTAAGCGTAATGCGCAAAACCCCATTTTCATCACGGAACGGGATAAAATAGGCTTTCCGTCGGATTTGGTCGATCAGTGTTTCAAGTGTCATTTTCTTTTCCTGCCAGGCAAAGAAAAGTAAACTCATGGTATATGGAATAAGCAAAATAAGCGAGGTGTTTTGAATTGCAATGTACAAGAGTGCCCCAAACCGTCGTATATCACCTAAAACTATACGTTCCAGAATAGCATAAAGGGCACCCATTAACAATACCTCGGCGGCAACCATCAGCACATAATAAACAACGGTTACCGGCCTGTACTGCTTTATTCGGAACATAATTAAACGACTAATCAATACCACTAACATACCTGCCAAAACCAGCAATCCCGAAACCAATAAAAAAAGCAGATATGATACATCGTACCACTCACCCGCCCCAAAGGGACGGTAAATATTTATAAAAATATAGGCAAACAGGGTTGTAAACAAAATCTGAATAACCGTATTGCGCCGCGTTACGAAATAATCGGGAATTATTTTGCTGGGTTTGCTCATGGTTTATTATTGGTTTACAAAGCAAAAATAACTAAAGTTATCTTACTTCAATCCAAACTTATAAATAAAGACACAATGCTCTCGAAAAATCACCCCACTACGTTTAAATTCACCCCATCTGCATAGCAGTTCACCCCAGAAGTCTGCTATCCACTGCATTAAAAAGCAATTGATAAAATAATGAGTTTAATTTGCACCATCACTACGAAACAAAAACCCTATGAAACTTTTTGAACTTTACAATCAATTAAAAAGTCTGTTTAATTTGGAAGCAGCTGAGATGGAATGTCCGGAAGGGATTACCTGTTACACCCAAATATTTCAGTCGGATATTGACTTTACCTCAAACACAGAAACCAGTTTAGATTTTGAAGTTCAGCAAACCAATAAATATATCGGCAAAGACGCAATTGCTGCGAATAAAACATATTCTGAAATCAACCTTAACCAACTTTTCTCAAACGAGACCGGAGAGGAAACCAACCGAACGTTTAGATATGCAATTTTTACACCCGGTAGAAAAAATAAATACAACAATTGTATTGTTTTGCTGCATGGACTCAACGAACGGAGCTGGGACAAATACCTTACATGGGCATATTTTCTGGTTAAGAAAACCGGGAAACCGGTACTGCTCTTTCCCCTGGCCTTTCATATGAACCGTTCGCCAAAATCGTGGAGTTGTCCAAGATTGATGTCACAAGTAGTAGCTCTTCGGAAAAAGAAAATCCCAACAGTGCAAATGAGCACATTTGCCAATGTAGCCATGAGTCTTAGAATAGACACTGACCCTCAAATGTTTGCCATCTCGGGCATTCAAAGCTATTTTGATCTCATAAAACTGGTCGACGCTCTAAAATCGGGTCAAAACCCATTGTTTAACGTTGGTTGCAACATCGGTCTCTTTGCCTATTCAATTGGTGCAGTTTTAGCAGAGATTGCACTTTTATCTAATCCATTGAACCTTTTCACAAACGAAAAAGCCTTTCTGTTTTGTGGAGGCGCCACCTTTGACAAAATTAATGGTGTATCACGTTCCATAATGGACAGCCATGCCTTCGAAAGTTTAAAGAGTTTCATATCCTGCAATCCCGAAATTAACAACCAGCTTACATTACCACATTACCAAATACCTTTACTACATAATGCATGGCAATACTTTCAGTCAATGATTAATCAAAATATGCATGCAACCTTATGCGAAACTGGTTTTGAGAATTTATCAGGGCAAATTATGGCCTTAGGATTAACCAACGATTTGGTAGTCCCCGGCAAAGCCATTGCCGAAACATTAATGCACCATGGAAACACCTCTACAGTTGAGATACTTGATTTTCCGTATAATTACAGCCATGAAAAGCCTTTCCCAATGGAGAACCCAAATATTGCTATTACCATTGAACCGTATTTTAAAAAAGTATTTACCAAAGCTGCTGATTTCCTATCCTAAAATAAATAAACATGAGTGTTCATCCAAAAAACCTGGTATTTAACAAATACCTTTAAGACTTTTAAACCAATATCTTAAAAAAATCTGTAAAAACTCAGAAACTGTTTAAAATTATTTTTTAGACATAAGACGCGAAGTCCCGAGTATCGGGGAAAGACGCTTAGACACGTGTTCCGGTTCATCGGAAATAGATATAAAAAGTAACATGCTTAAAATAAGCAAAATAATTTAATCGTCTTGTTTGTCTGTAATTTCTGTTAAGTCTTTTCCCGAAAAACCGGGACACGTCTTTCTGTCTGGT
>CALEUX010000176.1 GCA_937920475.1 uncultured Marinilabiliaceae bacterium | reverse complement strand
TAGATTAGATATTTTAAGAATACTGTTCGATTTGAATTTTTATTAAACAGAAAGAAATATCTGCTTAATACATTGCATGTCTGCTACTTAAAAACAGTCAATCAGGAAGATTTTAATTAATGTAACGAGTGAACAGGCATTAGGCAGAAGAGTTTTAGCCACTTCTCTTAGTTAGTACCTTTAAAGACCAAATCGCCTCTCAGGATAGACATGACATTATTATTCGGGATTGTAGAAATAATAACCGCCAATTGTAGTTATTGGTGATTTTTCCTTAAACATAGAAGATATAGGCATAACTCTAATTTTACCTTAAAATCATTTTGCATGCCTTATATGTTTATTTTTTATCTTATTAATGAGAATAGGAAGTATTAATTGATTGACAAAATAAATTTTATTACAAAAAAGAGGGCGTCTCCAAAATTGAAGACACCCTCTTTTTATTTTCTTTCTAAACCTATAATTATTTCAAATATTCAATTCTAATGAAATTAAAAGGGCATAACCTCGTGGCTTTATTGCTTGAATACCATTACCAAACTATGTTATATTATAACCATGGTAGCACCATAACCATATTCACGAAAAGACGCATCCTGAAAATTAATGCCCTTATACTTTCGTTCCAGTTGTTTCCTGAGTTCTGTTTTTAAGGTTCCGTTCCCTACCCCATGAATAAATACCAATCTGCGTCCTTTATTATTGGCATTGGCCTGCATAACCGAATTGAATTTATCCAATTGTATTTGCAGAATCTCTCCATTGCTCAAATTTTCCCACGAATCGAGCAATTCATGTATATGTAAATCTACTTCGAGCAATTCGGGGGTTGATTTTGCCTTAAATGTTTTTTGGGTTGGTAGTTTTATCTCCTTCTCCTTTATTATAGCCAGAGTTTCTGTCTCTGTTAGCAAATCGAGTTTTTGCTCCAGTTCACTTTTAATTACAGGTATTAATAAAGCAGGCTGATAAAAGAAGTCATTGGCTGCAAAACTATTGTCTTTTAAAAATCTTCTGGCCTTCAGTTTTAATGAAACAGAAACCGGAGCCAAGGCAGGAAATGGTTTCCCTTTTTTATACAATATTAACTGCATCTCCCAATTAACATCCAAATCCTTTACGGCAACATCGGCCAATGAAATTTTTGTATTGGGCTCAATACTGCCCTGGTGCAGGGCATGCATATATCCATCTGTTCCCAATTTGGATAGTAAATAAGTACAATGGTAATTACTATCATTAATCAAGTGCATTTGCAAAACACTCTTTTCATCAAGAATTTTCGATCCATTTAAAAAGGCCAGATAGATACGTGGGTTAAAATCGTCATGTCCATCCTCTTCCATTTCATTTTCAACTACTGTGCGATGAGATACTACTTCATTTCTGGTTTCTTTTTTAGAGGCTGGCTTATCGTTTGATGCGGCACTTTCAAGGTCTTGTGCTCTTTCTATCACAACCACCTCAAAAACAGGAGCCGGAACCTCAAATCCATCTTCATCCTCCACAAAAACCAGATTACCTTCCAATCGGGTAACAATACCTCCTCCTACTTCATTTAAGAAACGCACTTTATCTCCAGGCTGTATTTTCATTATTATCAATTATTTAGTTATTAGGTATTAGGTGTTAGGTGCTAAGAACTAGGAACTGGGATCTAAGAACTTCTGCCTGTTTCTCACTAACAAATCTTGTACTATATATAATGTGACAAAGTTAATTAAATTTGCAGGCTTAAAATGAGGCTATGAAAATTCCACAAATAAATATTGACGATTTTGATTATTTATTACCCTCCGAGCGAATTGCTAAGTATCCATTGGAAAATCGTGACCAATCGAAACTGCTGGTATTCAAAAACCGTGAAATTGCGGATAACTTATTTATAAATCTGCCCGATAATTTACCGGAAAATTCGTTATTGGTTTTTAATAATACAAAGGTTATCAGGGCCAGGCTTAATTTCCGGAAATCAACCGGCGCTAAAATTGAGATATTTTGTCTGGAACCAACACAACCCAACAATGCTGAACTGGCTTTTCAACAAACCCAAAAAGTGGAATGGCATTGCCTGGTTGGCAACCAAAAGAAATGGAAAGAGGGACTGGTTTATCACCAGGTCGTTATTGATAACAATAAAATCACAGTTGCTGCTGAGATAATCAAAAAGTTAAGCGATGGCGTTATTATCCGTTTCGAATGGAATGGCAATCTACCTTTTGCTACTGTTATGGAAGCTATGGGGCAAACGCCTATTCCTCCTTATCTTAACCGAGAAGCAGAAGATATTGATACCGAGCGGTATCAAACCATCTACTCGAAACACGATGGTTCGGTAGCAGCACCTACAGCTGGTTTGCATTTCACCCCTGATGTGTTTAATAAATTAACTTCTAAAGGATTAAAAACCATTGAACTTACTTTACATGTGGGTGCGGGTACCTTTAAACCAGTTAAAAGCCAAACAATTGACGAACATGAGATGCATACCGAGCGTTTTCATGTTCCAGTGCATACAATTAACGCGTTGATGAACCATAAAGGGCCGGTTATTGCAGTGGGCACTACCACTGTAAGAACACTTGAATCGCTATACCTTGCAGGCGTTAAGCTCAAAGAGAAAGTTCCTTCTAACCATATTAGCCAATGGGATGGCTTCAGATTTAATTCCTCGCTCACATTTCAGGAATCACTTGATTACATATTAAAACATTTGAATGATAACGAATTAAATGCATTTGAAGCATCAACATCCATTATTATTATACCCGGATATCGTTTTAAAGTAATTAGAGGATTGGTTACAAACTTCCATCAACCACGCAGTACTTTACTTTTATTAATATCAGCTTTAGTTGGCGATGATTGGCAACGTATTTATCAATATGCACTAGATCACGATTTTCGTTTTTTGAGCTATGGCGACAGTTCATTACTGCTATCCGACTCATTGCTTTAAATTCTTCTTACGCTCCAGTTCCTCTTCAAGAATTTCTTCAATGTCGGCAACGCACGAGCCACAAACTGTTCCGGCATCGGTTTCATCCTGAATTTGGGTAAAAGATGTTAACCCCTTTTCGCGTATTATTTTTATTAAATCAGCTTTTGTTAGTCGTAAATGGCGACACACAAAATCATTGTCTTCAAAAATCGAACTCATAATAATGTTTTTAAAGGAATTACGTTAACAATAAATATAGCAAAAAATACAATACCTCATTAACCACTTACTGCCAAAACGAAAATGGAACAAATTTTGTTAACATTTGACCGGATTCAAATTCCCTTAAGTACCAAAATAGCATCAACTCATTAACAATTATTAACGCACTTTCGCGGTTAAAGGGAAATGTATTGTTCTAATTTTGGATGACGTTGACAATAAATAAAAATAAACTGATAAAATAACAAACCATGAATCAAACTGTTGACATTAAAGAACTTAATGAACGCATTAAGCAGGAAAGTTCATTTGTTGACCTGTTAACCCTTGAAATGAATAAAGTAATAGTAGGCCAGAAACATCTGGTTGAAAGTCTTTTAATTGGGTTACTTTCTGATGGACACATATTACTCGAAGGCGTTCCGGGGCTGGCTAAAACATTAGCTATTACAACGCTCTCTAACATTGTTGATGCCAAATTCAGTCGCATACAGTTTACCCCCGACCTTTTACCGGCCGACCTTTTGGGAACAATGATTTATAGCCAGAAAAAAGAAGAATTCATGGTTAAAAAGGGGCCCATTTTCACCAATTTTGTTTTGGCCGATGAAATTAACCGTGCCCCTGCAAAAGTGCAAAGTGCTTTACTCGAAGCCATGCAGGAACGCCAGGTTACTTTAGGGGACCAAACCTATCCGTTACAGGAGCCATTTCTGGTACTGGCCACGCAAAACCCAATAGAACAGGAAGGTACCTATCCCCTTCCCGAAGCTCAGGTTGACCGTTTTATGCTGAAAGTTGTAATCAACTATCCTGAAAAAAGTGAGGAGCAACAAATCATCAGGCACAATTTGGCCCAGGAATTCCCAAAAGCAAACACCATCCTGAAACCTGACCATATCATCAGAGCCCGGAAAGTAGTGAAAGATGTATATATGGATGAAAAAATTGAGAAATATATTATCGACATTGTTTTCGCCACCCGTTATCCCGAAAATTATAATCTTGAGCGCTTTAAAGATATGATTTCGTATGGTGGTTCGCCACGTGCCAGTATCAATTTGGCCATGGCAGCAAAAGCTTATGCTTTTATTAAGCGTCGCGGTTATGTTATCCCCGAAGATGTAAGAGCTGTTTGTCATGATGTATTGCGCCATCGCATCGGATTATCGTACGAAGCCGAAGCCAACAATGTAACATCGGAAGAAATTATCAGCGAAATACTTAACACTGTTGAAGTACCTTAGTGGTAGAAAATAGTTGATTTGTTGAGAGTTGAGAGTTGAGGGTTAATTGAAATTTAACTCAATAAACAAACAACCAAAACTATGAGCAGTTGACTATTAACTATTGGTTTTTAACCGATTACTGTTAACTAATTTCTGTTAACTGATTTCTGTTAACTGATAACTGATTTAAATGGAAACAGCTGATATACTTAAACGGGTAAGGCAAATTGAAATAAAAACGCGGGGTCTTTCCAGCAATATTTTTGCTGGAGAGTATCACTCAGCGTTTAAAGGGCGCGGTATGATGTTCAGTGAAGTTCGGGAATACCAGTTTGGCGACGATATCCGAAACATCGACTGGAACGTAACCGCACGTTTCAACCATCCTTATATTAAAGTATTTGAAGAAGAGCGCGAAATGACCGTGATGTTGCTGATTGACGTATCGGGTTCGCGCGAATTTGGCACCACATGGCGCTTCAAAAAGAATATCATCACCGAAATGGCTGCCGTTTTGGCATTCTCTGCCATTCAAAACAACGACAAGGCCGGTGTTATCTTTTTTTCCGATAAAATTGAGAAGTTCATCCCACCTAAAAAAGGGAAAAAACATATTCTGCACATTATTCGCGAATTAATCAGTTTCACCCCCGAAGAGCGTAAAACAGATATATCAGGGGTTTTAAAATACCTCACCAATGCTATAAAAAAACGGTGTACTACTTTTGTTATCTCCGATTTTATTGACGAAAACTTCGAGGATGCACTAAAAATTGCCAATCAGAAACACGATGTGGTGGCATTAAGAGTTTTTGACCCACGCGAAGCAGAAATGCCCGATATTGGTTTTGTTCAGTTTAAAGATGCAGAAACCGGTGACTACCAATGGATAAACACTTCGAACCGGAAAAACCGGGAGATGTATCAACAATGGTGGACAAATAATGAACAGCGCATCAAATCAGTTTTTACTCGTTGCGGAATCGATAATGTGGCTGTTAAAACTGATGAAGATTATGTAAAAGCTTTAATGTCGTTATTTAAAAAACGAAGTTAAAATGATAAGAAAGAACAAACAGTTCAACTCAATTATACTACTGATTGCCATAACGGTATGTTCGTTAACAGGCATAACCGGGAATTTACGGGCGCAAAACATTTCAGTGTCGGCATCGCTCGATTCTACATTAATGGTAATTGGCGGACAAATGAATTTTACCATTGATATTACCCAACCGGCCGGTTTAATGGTTCAGTTTCCACAATTTATCGATACCATTACTAAAAACATTGAAATTGTTGAAATAAGCAAACCCGACACCATTGTTCAGAATAACAACCTGTTAAACATATCGCAGGTATTCAGAATTACTTCGTTCGACAGCGGCTTGCATTACATACCACCCATTGCATTTGAATACAAGCGTGGCGAGTTAATCGAAAAACAAAATTCCAACGCGCTGGCATTATTGGTAGTGAACCCGTTTGTAAAAGTTGATCCCGAAGAAGGGATATTTGACATTAAGCAGCCCATTAATACACCATTCACATTTGCCGAATTATTAAAATTTTTAAACTGGGTTTTGGCATTTATGCTGTTTTCGTCGTTGTTAGTACTGGGCATTCATTGGTGGCTCAAAAAACGTAATCCATTAAAGGAATTGCTATTTAAAGAAAAGCCAAAAGAGCCTGCTCATGTTATAGCCTTGCGAGAATTAGAGCAAATAAAGAATCAAAAAATCTGGCAAAAGGGGCAGGTAAAACAATTCTATTCGCAGTTGACCGATGTTCTGCGAATCTACATGGAAGAGCGTTATCATTTCCCTGCCATGGAGCAAATAACATCAGATATTTTAAAATCGCTCAAGAGCGTTGATTTACCTGATGATAAGCTGTATCAAAAAATGAAACAAATTCTTGAAACAGCCGACCTTGCAAAATTTGCCAAATACGAACCCCTGTCCGATGAAAACGACTTAAGCTTAATCAGCGCCTTCTTCTTTGTAAATCAGACTAAGATAGAAGATTTAAAATCGCCCGAAGAAGCTGCTAAAGAATCAATTGAAAGAGAAAAAGAAGAGACTGTGCAACACTAAAAAATAAAACAGAATGAACTTTCAATTTCTTCATCCACAATATTTTTTCCTGTTGCTGCTGCTAATTCCAATGATTGGCTGGTATATATGGAGACAGAGAAGCATGCACGCGTCTCTCCAAATCAGCTCATTAAGAGGATTTAGCGCCATTGGAAAGTCGAAAAAAATATACCTAAGGCATGTACCTTTTATTTTAAGGGTTTTAGCCCTTACCATGCTCATTTTTGCCCTTGCCCGTCCACAAAGTTCAAACAAACTGCAAAAATCGACCACCGAAGGTATAGATATAATGATTTCGCTGGATATATCAACCAGTATGCTTGCCATGGACTTTAAGCCAAACCGCATGGAAGCAGCCAAAGAAGTGGCTATTAATTTTATTAAGGGACGACCCAACGACCGTATTGGCCTGGTAATTTTTGCGGCTGAGAGTTTCACTCAATGCCCATTAACCATCGACCATGCCGTACTAATCAATCTTTTCCGCGACATACGCACCGGTATGCTCGAAGATGGCACTGCCATTGGCGATGGACTGGCAACAGCAGTAAACCGGATAAAAGACAGCGACTCGAAAAGTAAAGTCATTATTCTTCTTTCAGATGGTGAAAACAACCGGGGACAAATAGCGCCGCTAACCGCTGCAGAGATAGCACGAACCTTTGGCGTTCGGGTTTATACCATAGGTGTTGGAACCATTGGTACCGCGCCTTTCCCCATTAATACCGTTTTTGGCCAACAAGTTCAGAATATGGAAGTTAAAATTGACGAGGCCATGCTAAAAGAAATAGCCGCATTAACAGGTGGTCATTATTTCAGAGCAACCGATAAAAATAAGCTGGAAGAGATTTATAAGGAAATTGATGCCATGGAAAAAACAAAAACCGAAATTCAGGAATATACCAAGAAAGGAGAAGAGTTTCTGATTTTTGCTTTGTTGGCTTTTATTTTCCTGCTTACAGAAATTTTATTAAGGAATACTGTTTTAAGAACCATTCCTTAATTGTTTAATAATAAACATTGTAACCATGTTTCGATTCGGACACCCTGAATATTTATACTTGTTGGTACTCATCCCAATACTTGCGTTTATTCAGCTTGTTTTTACAGCACAGAAAAAGAAAGCGCTAAAACGATTTGGGAATCCTGAGCTTTTATCGCATCTGATGCCCGATGTATCGTTTTTCAGGCCTGTGGTAAAGTTTTATTTGCTATTACTGGCACTTACAACATTGATTTTTACACTATCGGCGCCGCAATTTGGAACTCGCCTCGAAACGGTTCAACGCAAAGGCATAGAGCTTATTATTGCCCTCGATGTTTCAAATAGTATGAACTCAAACGATATTGAGCCCACACGACTGGAACGCGCCAAGCAAGCCATTGGCCGTTTAACCGACCGACTTAGAAACGACCGTATTGGGTTGGTAGTTTTTGCCGGGCAGGCTTATGTGCAGCTCCCAATTACCAGTGATTATGCATCGGCCCGAATGTTCCTGAATGCAGTAAACACCAATGTGGTTCCGGTTCAGGGCACCGCCATTGGTGCTGCTATAAACCTTTCGGTTTCATCGTTTAGTCAGCAGGAAGGCGTAAACCGTGCCATCATTATTATTACCGATGGAGAAAACCATGAAGATGATGCCATTGGCGCTGCCAAAAATGCTGCGGAAAAAGGCATAAAAGTTTACACTGTTGGCATGGGAACACCCAAAGGAGGTCCAATCCCAACAGGAGGAGCCGGCAACTTTTTAACCGACCGCGATGGCAATGTTGTTATTACAAGGCTTGATGAAGAGATGTTGCGGCAAATAGCTGTTGCCGGGCAAGGAGAATACATTCCGGCCAATAACATAAGAGCTGGTATAAATGCCCTGATGGACCAGCTTGAAGACCTTGAAAAATCAGAGTTCGAATCAAAGGTTTACACGGAATTCGAAGACCAGTTTCAATACCTGGCTTTTATTGCTCTGCTTATTTTGATTATTGACTTTATTATTCTTGAGCGGAAAAATAAGTTGTTGAAAAATATTGACCTGTTTACAGTTGAGAATATTGACAAAATTCAGAAGGAATAAACTGATTGAATAATATTCACTGGCTTTATTAAAAAAGCCTTTTTAAAAACTAAATAAAGCAAAATTATATACGTTTCTTAAATTTGCAGCGTTTATGGTACGAATTGAAAGATTGAAACAGTTGGCACTTCCCTTATTGTTAGTTTTTTTTGCAGCCTTTGCTATTACTAATATAGAGGCTCAGGAAGAAAGACGCTTCATTCGTAAAGGAACCGAGCAATACAACCAGGGGAAGTATCTGGAATCAGAGAACGAATACTGGAAAGCTTTAGATAAAAACAACAATTCGTTTGAGGCTCGGTTTAATGTGGCTGCAACCATGTTTAAACAGGAAAAGTATCAGGATGCCATCAAACAATTACAGGCACTATCGGCCCAAACAACCGACAAGGATAAATTATCGAAAATTTATCACAATATTGGAAACAGTTATCTGGGTTTAAAAGAAATCGACAAAGGAATAGAAGCCTACAAAACAGCATTAAAAAATAATCCATTCGACGATGAAACCCGGTATAATCTGATTGCTGCCATGAAAATGAAGCAACAAAACGACCAGCAACAAAATCAACAGCAACAGCAGGAACAGCAACAACAGCAAGAACAGGACCAACAACAAAACCAACAGCAGCAACAACAACAGCAGCAACAACAGGAAGGTATTAGCCGGGAAAATGCTGAGAGAATTTTACGTGCCATGGAACAGGATGAGAAACAACTTCAGGAAAAAATGAATAAACAAAAGGAAGCTCAACCTGTAAGAATTGAGAAAAACTGGTAATCCTGTTAAAGAAAAGAAACTATTAAGCGACAACAATTTACCTTTTGGGGAATGAGAAAGATAATATTATCAGGACTGATAGCTTTTTTAGGAACACTGACACTATTTGCCCAGGATGCCAGTTTTTCGGCAACTGCGCCAAAAACAGTGGTTCAGGGTACACGGTTTCAGTTGGTTTATAGTATTAATAAAGAAGCTTCGGATTTGAGAGTCCCGAATATTCCCGATTTTCAGATTTTAATGGGGCCTACAACTTCCTCGAGTTCGCAAGTGAGTATTATTAACGGGCAGGTTACCCGCAATGTAAACTATTCATTCACCTATATTTTAAGAGCCGATAAAACAGGTACTTTTAATATAGGACCTGCCACTATTGAAGTGGATGGAAAACGGATAGAATCAAACTCACTGACCATTGAAGTTATTCAGAGCGATGCTGCCACACAACAACAGCAACAGCAAAGCAACCAGGCCGTTACCGATAATGCCGCATTATCGGACGAAGATATTTTTATAACCATGACTGCCAATAAAACGGATGTTTACCAAGATGAACCCGTTTTAATAACCACCCGTATTTATACCAGGGTCAATTTGGAAGGTATTTCCGATATTAAGAATCCCGAGCTCAGAAATTTTGTAGTTGAAGAATTGGAAGCTCAATCAGGGAATATTCAATGGACAGTTCAGAATATTAATGGAAAAACTTACCGAACCGGCGTTTTTAGTCAACGGGTAATTTATCCACAAACTTCGGGCAAGCTGTTAATTGAACCCATGTCCATCGAATTTCTGTTGCGTCAACGTTCGGCCCGGCAATCGCAAAGTATATTTGATGATTTTTTTGATTCGTACCGTACTGTTAAAAGACGAGCCACATCAAAAGGTATCAACCTGAATGTTAAACCATTGCCATCACCTGTACCACCATCGTTTTCGGGAATTGTAGGCGATATTACTTTAAATGTAACTGCATCTAAAACAACGGCTGGAATAAACGATGGCATTACTGTACGTATGGTTGTTTCGGGAAATGGCAACCTTCGTTTGGCCAAAAATCCTGAAGTAAAATATCCGGTCGATTTTGATGTTTTCGATCCTAAAGTTACTAACAACATAACTCAAACCACACAGGGCGGTAAAGGAAGCCGAACCATTGAAACACTAATAATCCCGCGTCATGCAGGGAGTTTTGAGATTCCTGCTGTAGAATACGCTTATTTTAACCCTTCAACCGGTCGTTACCAAACCATTCGCAGTAATCCCATTACCATTAACGTAGAGCGCACAGGTGCCGAAAATGCCACCACTGCAGTTCAATCACCCATTGCAGCAACTCGCGAAAACGTTCGGTTTTTAGGTCAGGATATTCGTTTTATTAAAACAAGCGCCATTCAACTGAAACCTGCAAATACTTTCCTGTTTGGAAGCACCTTGTTTTATTTTGGGTTTATTTTACCAATAGTACTGTTTGTCCTGATATACATCCTTTTCCAAAAAAGAATTAAGGAAAATGCCAATATTCAGATGATGAAAACCCGCAAGGCCAATAAAATGGCTTTGAAAAGACTTAAAAAGTCGGCTTTCTATCTGAAGAAAAATGATAAGGAAGGGTTTTATGATGAGCTTACAAGAGCGCTATGGGGCTACATCAGCGACAAACTGGCCATACCACAATCGGAACTGAACCGCGATAATGCCCGCTCCATTCTGACCGAATACAGTGCCAATGAACAAACAACGGCTGATTTCCTCGATATCCTCGACACGTGCGAATATGCCAGGTATGCGCCTCAATCTGACCATCAGGAACGAGATTATTTGTATAAAAAGGCTGTTGAAACCATTAGCAAGCTCGAGAGTCAGCTCAAACGGAAAAGTAAGATTTAAACAAATTACTGATTATCTTATCAATATAACAATGAAGTGTGTAAATAAAACATATACAAGTTGGTTAAAGCCCTTACTATTATTACTATTTATAGTAATATCGGTAAACACATTTGGTTCCGATGCGCGCTTTACCAAAGCAAATGCCTATTATACCGAAGGCCAGTTTCAGGAAGCCATTGATGCTTACGAAGAGATACTTAAAACAGGTGTTGAATCGCCCGAGTTGTATTATAACCTGGGCAACGCCTATTACAGGTTTGGCCTTTTGCCATCGGCCATATTAAATTACGAACGTGCCTTGTTACTGGCCCCTCACGATCAGGACATTCGATACAACCTGGAGTTGGCATACAGCAAAATAGCGGATAAAATTGAACCCGTTGGAGAGTTTTTTATAACCAGATGGTTTAATTCGCTGCGCAGCAGTACTGATTCGGACACCTGGGCTGTATTTTCCGTTGTTTTATTTGTACTTTTCTTAACTGGACTCTTATTTTTCTTCTTTGCTAAAACAACACTTTTCAGAAAGATTTCATTCTTTTTCTCTGTGATATTCCTTTTGGGTACTGCCATTACATTTAGTTTCTCAAGCAGTCAGAAACAACGGCTTATTAACCGCAATAGAGCTATTATTATGACACCATCGGTAACCGTTCGCAGTTCGCCGGATGCCAGTGGCACCGAAATTTTTGTTTTGCACGAAGGAACAAGGGTTAAAATTCTTCAAACCATAGGGCAATGGCATCAAATTGAAATTGAAGATGGTACGCCCGGCTGGATGCCTGCATCGGCCTTGGAAGTTATTTAATTTATGGTTTAAGTTTATTTCGTCATAGCGATATATCCATCGGTAACATATTGAAATAAATGAGGCTGTCTCATAAGTTTTTTTAAGGCTCTGAAAATTGAGTATTTGAAAAACTACTCGGGTAGGAGTACGAATAAAAAGAGGGTGTCTCTGACTTTTGAGACACCCTCATT
>CALEUX010000175.1 GCA_937920475.1 uncultured Marinilabiliaceae bacterium | reverse complement strand
CTGATTTTTGCTTATTAATAGGCATTTTTTCTTTTTTTGTAGTAAAAATACTCAATTATGTCAAAAGTTAAATTCCGTTATAATCCCGAAACATTAAGTTACGACCGGGTTGAAACCGGATTTAAATATTATCTCTCCCGCATTTTATCTTATTTTCTTTCAAGTGCTGTAATGGGTGTTTTCTTTTTTCTGGGCTACATCTATTTGCTTGATAGCCCGCGTGAAATTCGCCTGGAGCGGGAGAATTCCAGATTGATTTCACAATATGAAATCATGGCAAAGAAATTGGACCAAGTGCAACTGGTACTGGACGATATTCAACAGCGCGATGAAAATGTATACCGTGTAATTTATCAGGCCGATTCTATACCCAATTCCATACGGCGGGCCGGATTTGGTGGTGTTAACCGATACAGTTACCTGGAAGATATGGACAACGCCAGCCTTGTTGTAAAAACCGCTACCAAGCTGGACGTCATAATGAAGCAACTTTATGTTCAATCCAAATCATTTGATGAAATTGAAAGCTTGACCAAGCGCAAAGAAGAGATGCTTAGAAGCATTCCGGCCATTCAACCAGTTTCAAACAACGATTTGCGCCGCACTGCCTCGGGTTGGGGTTGGCGAATTGATCCAATTTATAAAATCAGAAAATTTCATGAGGGATTAGACTTTTCTGCCCCAATCGGAACAGAAATATATGCCACCGGCGACGGAACGGTTATTAATGTTACTGTGTCGCCTATTGGTTATGGTAAATATGTTGAAATTGACCATGGCTTTGGTTATTCAACATTGTATGCACACATGGATGGCTTTAATGTTAAACCCGGGCAAAAAGTTAAACGGGGCGATATTATTGGCTTTGTTGGTAACACTGGAAAATCAAGCGGCCCTCACCTGCACTATGAAGTGCGCATTAAAGGCAAAGCTGTTGACCCTGCTCACTATTTCTTCCAGGATTTAACACCTGAACAATACGAGAAAATGATTCATATTTCATCGAATAGCAACCAAACGTTTGATTAACAATTTGAGGAAAATCGGAGAAGGGAGACTGAAGACCGGAGTAACATACTCCTAAATATAAAGGTATCCCGAGAGTTATAGAGAACTCATGGTTTTCATCTGTTTCTAGTTTTTATTTTATAGGTCAGATCGCCTGTCCCGATTTATCGGGAGAATCCGGTATTTTAGTCATCTTTGTGAGAACTTTTTCTCATGGCCAGTTAAATTGCAAGTTTGATATTATTTTATACAGATAAAGGTCGCAGTGCGGCCTTTTTATTTTTAATTGTTCGTTAATCTTTTTTATGTGTCAGATTTACAGATGGATAGCAACTCCCTTGTTAAACATGTAAATCGCATAAAATCAGACAATTGTTTTCATCTTACATCTAAAATTCTAAAAATCTAACGATCTATTCTATTTTAAAACATGAGCAATAATAAAACCAGGCATTGTTTACGATAAAAAAAAAGGTTAAAATTGTAGATAGAATTAAAATAGTGACCATATGCCTTACAAAGAACCAAAAATTGAAAAACTTTATTACACCATTGGCGAAGTAGCAAGAATGTTTAACGTCAATACATCGTTAATTCGTTTTTGGGAGAAGGAGTTCGATATTATTAAACCTTATAAGAATAAAAAGGGAAATAGGCTGTTTACGCCTCAGGATATTGAAAATTTTCACCTGATTTTCCATCTGGTTAAGGAAAAAGGCCTAACCTTAAAAGGTGCTGAAAAGAAACTAAAAGAGAATAAGGAAGATACCATTCAGAATTTTGAAGTTGTTAGTAAACTAAAGAACATTCGTGAGCTTTTAGTGGAAATAAAGGATAGTATTTGATTGGAGACCGGAGAATGGGGAAGGGAGGCCGAAAAAGGAAAATCAGAGACTTAACATAGTGGAGTTCCGAGTAACGGAAAAGGAAACAGAAAAAAGAGGCCGGAGTGGATGTTAAGTTAAGCTCTGTTTTACACCGTAAAGAAGCTCAAAAGAAACTAAAGGCCGAAGTAGTGTAAAAAGCATCAGTAGCTATTTAATGTGGCTTGCTTTTTAAGATGTTTATTAGATTAGACAAAACACAAACCAAGCACCTGTAATTCAATTTTACAAACTCTTGTTACACCGGTATAAATTAATACCCGCCAGATAAATTTAATCAATATTCTCATCCAAGTTATTGCTTTTATTCCCGATCTAAAAGCTTTGCTTCACATTAAGCCTAAGGCTCACATGAACAAAAAACAATTTAATTTCAGTAGCTTCTAAACTTTAAAAATGCAGGAAATTAAAATATCTGACATTATTGGGCACATTGAGAATTTTGCTCCAATAGCTCTTCAGGAAGAGTACGATAATTGCGGCTTGCAAATAGGCGATTCCGATAGAGTTGTAACCGGAATACTGATTACTCTTGATTTAACAGAGGCCTTGTTAAATGAGGCAGAAGCCAACAACTGCAACCTCATAATATCGCACCATCCAATAGCACTATCGGGGATAAAAAAAATTACACCCGACCATCTTACCGGACGCATTGTATTAATGGCTGCTCAGAAAAATATTGCCATTTACTCGGCACATACCAATATCGACAGTGTTAAAAATGGTGTAAGCATGCAACTGGCCAAAAAACTTGGATTGGACCACTGCAGCATTATTGAAACCCGTGCCAACATGCTTATAAAACTGGTCACGTTTGTTCCAAATGCCGATGCAGAAAAAGTCAGAGTTGCCTTGTTTGAAGCAGGTGCCGGTCATATTGGCAATTACGATTATTGCAGCTATAATCTAACAGGACATGGAACATTTCGTGGTAACGATTTAACCAATCCCTATGCGGGCAAAAAAGGAGAATATCATACCGAGGAAGAAATACGAATTGAAACCATTTTCCCAACGCACCTGCAAAACAATGTAGTTAAGGCTCTAATTAGTACGCATCCTTACGAAGAGCCTGCCTACGATTTATATCCATTAAAAAACCAGTGGAATGAGACCGGATATGGCGTTATTGGCGAATTACCCGAAGCGCTCAGCCCAAATGAGTTTCTCCAAAAGCTTAAGTCCATTACAGGTACAGGCTGCATACGATACACAGAAAAAGTTGGTAAGCCGATAAAAAAGGTTGCTGTATGCGGTGGTAGTGGTAGTTTTCTTGTAAAAAAAGCAGCCAGTGCCGGAGCTGATGCGTTTGTTTCGGGCGACTTTAAATACCACCAGTTTTTTGAGGCCCCGGAAAACATGATGATTGCTGACATTGGACATTATGAGAGTGAACAATTCACTAAAGAACTTTTTTTTGAAGTACTTACAAAAAAATTCCCTAATTTTGCAATCCGTTTATCGAATGTAAATACCAATCCCATTAAATACTTTTAGAATAATGGCTACAATGGATCCCAAAACAAGTGCAGGCGAAGTAACTGTAGAAGAAAGACTTCGTGCGCTTTTTGATTTGCAGAAAGTGGTTTCCGAAATTGATAAAATCAGAACTCTCAGAGGAGAATTGCCTTTAGAAGTTCAGGATTTGGAAGATGAAATTGAAGGTTTGGAAACACGTATTGCCAATCTCGATGTGGAAATCAAGAAACTGAATGACAACATCCTTACCAAGAAAAATGAAATTAAGGATGCTGGTTTATTGATAAAAAAATACGAGGCCCAGCAATCAAATGTACGCAACAACCGCGAATACGATTCTTTAACCAAAGAGGTTGAATTTCAAACCCTTGAAATTGAACTTTGCGAAAAAAGAATCCGCGAATTTACCGCCGAGATGAAAATAAAGACCGATCAGGTTAATTCGTCAAAGCAATTATTAGAGGAGCGTAAGTCGGATCTGGTGGCAAAAAAATCGGAATTGAACGAGATTGTTTCCGAAACCCAAGTTGAGGAAGAACGTTTGAAAAACAAATCCAAAGAAATTGAAAAGCAAATAGACGAACGCTTACTGGCGGCATTTAAGCGTATTCGCAAAAATGCCCGTAATGGTTTGGCTGTTGTTACTGTTGCCCGCGATGCTTGCGGTGGTTGCTTTAATAAAATACCACCTCAGCGCCAGCTCGATATTCAGTTACGCAAGAAAGTTATTGTTTGCGAATATTGCGGACGGATTCTGGTTGATGGCGAATTGTAGACGAAGGGAGACCGGAGAAGGGAGTCTGAAGACCGGAAGAATTAAAAACAGGATGTTTTGCTTTTATCCTTTCAACATTCCTTCGACGACATAACATCAAATAAAAAACGGTAAGTTTTCAGGCTTACCGTTTTTTTGTACTTATAACTTTATTAAAATTTATAAATATAACAACAGTTAGTATTACTCATTTACCAACTACCGCCGGCACCACCGCCTCCAAAACTACCACCTCCAAAACCTCCAAAGCCACCGCCTCCAAAGCTGCCTCCCCTAAAATTTCCGGAGCCTGACGAAAAGCTGTCCCAACGGCCGGAATGCCGTCCACTGGAGCCCAGCATTGACAAGAGTACCCAAAATGGTAAATCGGACCCTCCTATTGAAGAAGACTTGGTTTTTTGACCTTTAATAACAATAAAAATAACTGCAAAAAAGAACAACAGAAAAATAATACCACCCACATGTTCCGATGAATCCTTGGTTTTATTCATATAGTTATCGGCAGTGTATTCTCCCCTGGTAAGTTCCATCAATGTAGTTACTGCAGCCTGTAAACCACCTGCATAATCGTTCTGCCTGAACCGGGGAATTATTTCAAAGTCAACAATACGGTGCGCCACGGCATCGGGAACAGCTCCTTCCAATCCATAACCGGTGGCAATAAAAACCTGCCCTTTTTCGTTGCCCTTTTTGGGCTTAACCAATATTAAAATACCATTGTTTTTACCCTTTTGTCCTATCCCCCATTTCTCAGCCAAACGGAAAGCATAATCAGAAATATCGTAACCATTTAGGTCGTCGATGGTAACAATGGCTATTTGAGTACTGGTTTCATTGTTAAATTGCACCAGGCTTCTCTCCAATTCGTTGCGTGATGCCTCATTAAGGAGACTTGAAAAATCGTTTACCATACGAGGCGGGTCAGGTTGCTTGGGGAAATCCTGAGCAGCCACCTGAAAGGCTAGTCCTATAAAAACCAGCGCGCTAAAAAACTGAATGAGTTTATGCTTTGCCATTATTGACCAAATGAAATTTCATCGCTTAATTCGTTCACATCGTCCTTTTGATAAGGGAAATGGACTTTTAACTGTTCGCCAGCCATGAGAATACCTTTTTCGAGACCTCCGGTGTAATCGCCCTCCTTAAAATGATTAAGCATGGCTTCCTTTATGTTATCCCAGTACCCTGCCGGTACTTTGGCATTGATGCCGGCATCGCCCAATATAGCAAATTTCCGGTCTTTGTAGGCCAGATAGAATAACACACCATTGCGCAAAGCTGTTTTGTGCATTTTCAGGGTTTCGAAATAATGGACGGCCCGGTCCATAACATCCTCGGCACAAACCGATTCTATATGCACCCTGATTTCGCCTGATGTATTTTTTTCAGCTTCCTTAATGGCGGCAACAATGCGCTCCCTGTCGGCTGTTTGAAAATGATTCTTTGGCATATTCCTTTACGTTTTATCAGAACTGAACCTGTGGGGCTTTCTGGCTGCCAGCTTCTGCCTCAAAGTAAGGTTTACGGCTAAACGAGAACATCCCTGCTATAATATTCTGCGGAAACTTTGAAATGTAGGTATTATAACCTCTGGTAGTTTCGTTAAATTTATTACGCTCCACGGTAATCCGGTTTTCTGTTCCTTCCAGTTGGGCCTGTAAATCGAGGAAGCTTTGGTTGGCCTTTAAATCGGGGTATTGCTCCACTACCACCATTAAACGCGATAGGGCTGAAGTTAACCCGGCCTGCGCCTGTTGAAACTGCTTCATACTTTCCTCGTTAATTTCATTGGCATTAATATTAATGCCGGTGGCTTTACTTCTGGCTTCAATAACACCCTCAAGCGTTTCCTGCTCGTGCGAAGCATAACCTTTAACAGTGGCTACCAAATTTGGAATTAAATCGGCCCGTCGTTGGTAAACGTTTTCAACCTGTGCCCATTGAGCATCAACGCCCTCGCGAAGCTCAACCATTTTATTATAGCCGCAGCTGTTCAGAAGCGGAATTGCCACAAGAGCCATTAATATCCATTTAAACTTCTTCATTGTTATTAATTTTAAACTGTTATTACTTAATTTATAGATTTTAAGAATATTAGATGTAATTTCCATCTAATTATCTAAAAATCTAACATTCTGTTTTATCTTTCTCTGCAAAACAATCTTTTAAAAAAACCACACAAACTACGATCGCTCAGTTGTTCATATTTTTTCCAGTATTCATTTTCTTTTGAGGGTGCATTGCCTGAAATGGTTTGATATATAACGCCCCAACCGGGAAACCCGCCAAAGTTACGATCGTCGATAAACATATCGGCATTAACCTTTCTGCTTTGTGAGCCATCCATTTCCTCGCCCATGTAACTGGCGTTAACAGCAAAGAACTCGACACCATTCTTTCGGCAATACTCAACCGC
>CALEUX010000174.1 GCA_937920475.1 uncultured Marinilabiliaceae bacterium | reverse complement strand
GATAGATAAATCTGGAAAGATGCTAAGACATCTATAAAAACTTACAAATCTTCTCTATCCATCTTACATCTATATATCTTATATCTAAATTTAAACAGTTTCTTAATATCCTGATAACTGTTATTTGGAAACATAGTTAATCATTATAACTTAGTGCCATTCGTTGAAAAAGTAACATAATGAACAAAGTAGTAAGTAAAAGTTTCTTTTCAGAAAATGTGGTGTGTATCGAAATTGAGGCACCACGCATAGCCAAAGCCCGCAAAGCCGGTCATTTTGTTATGGTTAGGGTGGGAGATAAAGGCGAACGTATTCCTTTAACCATTTCGTCGGCCGATATACAAAAAGGTACCATCACTTTAGTGGTTCAAAAAGTTGGCGTTACCTCACGTAAACTGGCAGAACTTGAACCTGGCGATTACATTACCGATTTGGTTGGGCCATTGGGACAGGCTACTCATGTAAAAAATGTAGGTACTGTGTTGGCCTGCGGTGGAGGTGTTGGGGTTGCTCCGCTTCTGCCCATAGTGGAAGCTATGAAAGAAGCCGGAAACAGGGTTATTTCAGTAATTGCTGCCCGCAATAAGGATTTAATCATCCTCGAAGACCAAATCAGAGCTTTTTCTGATGAGGTAATTGTAATGACCGACGATGGATCGTATGGCACCAAGGGGTTAATTACTGAGGGTATGGAAATGGTTATAGCCCGCGAAAAAATTGATGAAGCGGTAATAATTGGTCCGGCTATCATGATGAAATTTGCATCGCTCACAACCAAAAAACACAACATTCCTTCCATTGCCAGCCTCAATACCATTATGGTTGATGGCACTGGTATGTGTGGTGCCTGCCGTGTTACTGTTGGCGGAAAAACCAGGTTTGTTTGTGTGGATGGGCCTGAATTTGATGCCCATCAGGTTGATTTTGACGAAATGCTGCTGCGTTTAGGCGGTTATAAGGAACTGGAAAAACAGGCGGAGGTGGAATATCTTTGCGCTTCGAAAAAAAAGTAAATTATGGCAACGAACATAGAAAAACTGAAACAGGAGCGTGATGCTGCCTGGCGTGATGAAATACGTAAATCAAAGAAAAATAAGGAACGCACCGATATTCCCCGTGTACATATGCCCGAGGCGCCTGCCATGGAAAGACGGCATTCGTACGTGGAGGTGAACTCCGGATTAATTACCGAACAGGCTGTTCTGGAAGCATCCCGGTGTCTCGATTGTCCCGACCCTACTTGTATCAGCGGTTGTCCGGTTGAGATTAATATTCCTAAGTTTATTAAAAACATCGAAAGAGGCGAATTTCTTGAATCGGCTAAAGTTCTGAAAGAAACAAGTACCCTGCCTGCTGTTTGTGGCAGAGTATGCCCTCAGGAGAAGCAATGCGAAGCCAGTTGTTTTTATCAGCTCAAGCTTAAAAAAGAACCTGTGGCAATAGGTTATCTCGAGCGGTTTGCAGCCGATTATGAACAACAAAGCGGACAAATATCCATTCCTGAGGTGGCGCAAAACAACGGTGTAAAGGTAGCTGTTATTGGCTCCGGTCCTGCCGGATTGGCTTTTGCCGGTGATATGGCCAAGTTTGGATATAAAGTGCATGTTTTTGAAGCATTGCACCAAATAGGCGGTGTATTGAAATATGGTATTCCCGAGTTTCGTCTTCCCAATCGCATTGTGGATGTTGAAATTGAAAGCCTTCAAAAAATGGGAGTTGAATTCGAAAATAACTTTATTGTAGGTAAAACTGCCACCATCGACGATTTGCGCGAAGAAGGCTTTAAAGGATTCTTTGTAGGCAGCGGAGCCGGCTTACCTCGATTTATGAATATCCCAGGCGAAAATCTGGTTGGAATTTTAAGCTCCAATGAATACCTAACCCGGGTTAACCTGATGGGTGCCTCTCAAAAAGGAATGGATACGCCTGTTGTATGCGGTAAAAATGTAGCAGTAATTGGTGGTGGAAACACTGCCATGGACTCGGTTCGTACCGCTTTACGCCTTGGAGCCGAAAAAGCCATGATTATTTATCGTCGCTCGCTTGAGGAAATGCCTGCACGTGTTGAAGAAGTTAAGCATGCCATGGAAGAAGGTGTTGAGTTTTTAACGCTCTGTAATCCTGTTGAATATATTGGCGATTCCACCGGAAGAGTTAAGCAAATGCGGGTTCAGAAAATGGTTCTGGGAGAACCCGACAGCAGTGGCCGGCGCTCGCCAGTACCTTTGGAAGGGTCTGAATATCTCATTGATGTTGATACAGTTGTTGTAAGTGTTGGTGTATCTCCAAACCCGCTTATTTCGCAGTCGTTGCCAAATTTAAAAGTGAGCCGGTGGGGAACGCTCGAGGTTAATCCCGATACTTTACAAACTTCTATTCCCGACCTTTTTGCCGGTGGCGATATTGTCAGGGGAGGGGCAACTGTTATTCTCGCTATGGGCGATGGCCGCAAAGCAGCAGCTTCCATGCACGATTATTTAAGTAATAACCAGGCTTAAATTGTACCTTATATGGCTAATCTATCTACAAAATACTTAGGCATTCAACTTAAAAATCCATTGGTAGTTGGTAGCTGCGGTTTAACCGGCAGTGTTGAATCCATTATAAAACTGGCCAACAACGGAGCCGGGGCAGTGGTGCTCAAATCCATTTTTGAAGAGGAAATTCAGCTTGAATTTCAGGAAACACTTAAAAAAGAGCTGGGTTACCAGGATAACAATCTGGAGTTTTTTGATTATTACGACTACCAGATTAAAAATGATGTGCTTACAAAAACCGCCGAACTCATTGGCAGGGTAAAAGAGGCCACTGATATACCTGTTATAGCCAGTATCAATTGCAGGTCGGTTGGCGAATGGTTTTCTTATGCACAGAAGCTGCAGGAAGCCGGGGCCGATGCACTTGAATTAAACATCTTTAAAATGCCTCAGCAAACCACCGAAGCTGCTGATGCCATTGATGCTGTTTATTTGCGTATTGTTGAAAAAGTAATTGCACATGTTTCCATTCCGGTATCGGTAAAACTTTCACCTTATTTTACCAATCTTGGCAATATTGCTCATCGACTCGAAGGTACTGGCGCTAAAGGTCTTGTTTTCTTTAACCGTTTTTATAATCCCGATATCGATATTGATAATATCAGGGTAACATCTGGTGCAGTTTATTCCAACATCGGCGATTATGTTTTACCGCTAAGGTGGATTTCACTTTTATCGGGTAAATTGAAAGCCGATTTAATGGCATCTACCGGAATTCATAACCCTGAAGGTATCATCAAGATGCTGCTGGCAGGGGCTGCGGGGGTGCAGGTTGCATCAGTGCTTTATAAAAATGGGCCTGGATATATTCGGGATATGTTATATGGTTTAGAGAAATGGATGGATAAGAAATGTTTGAACACCATCGATGATATACACCAACTCGGGAAACAGGCTATGCCGGCAAATCCTGAACTTTTTGAAAGAGTTCAGTTTATGCGTTATTTTGGAGAGCACAACGGATAATGTTATTCCTGAAATCAATCAAATAGATTCGGCTATTGGTTTTATAAATAATAATAGCTACTTTTGCCGCTCAAAATATTTTTAACATTTTTAATTATTAGTGTATGTTAAATCAGTATGAAACCGTTTTCATTTTAACTCCCGTTTTGTCTGATGTTCAGATGAAGGAAGCGGTAGAAAAATTCAGGGGATTAATCCTGGAGAATGGAGGCGAAATTCTCAATGAAGAGAATTGGGGCCTTAAAAAGCTGGCTTATCCTATCCAGAAGAAATCGACAGGTTTTTACAGCCTGATTGAGTTCAAAGCCGACCCTACTTTTGTAGAAAAGCTGGAAGTGAATTATCGTCGTGATGAGCGTGTTATCCGGTTCTTAACATTTAAACTGGACAAATATGCAGCTCAGTACAGCGAAAAAAGAAGAAGTGGTAACAAAAAAGAAGTAAAGGAGAAATAAGCCATGGCACAGAATCAAAGCGAAATCAGATATCTTACTCCTCCATCGGTTGAGATAAAAAAGAAAAAGTATTGCCGCTTTAAGAAGAACAAAATCAAATATGTGGATTATAAAGATCCCGAATTTTTGAAAAAGTTTCTTAACGAGCAAGGTAAAATTCTTCCACGGCGTTTAACAGGTACCTCTTTGAAGTATCAGCGTAAAGTAGCTCAGGCAGTTAAAAGAGCCCGTCACTTGGCTTTATTGCCTTATGTAACCGATTTGATGAAATAATTTAAGGAGGAACAGACCATGATTGAAGTAATCTTAAAAGAAGACGTGGCTAACCTTGGCCATAAAAACGATATTGTAAAGGTTAAGCCGGGTTATGGAAGAAATTATTTGATTCCACAAGGTTTAGCCGTTCTTGCAACCCAATCGGCCCGTAAGGTTAATGCCGAAAACCAGCGTCAGAGAGCACATAAGGAAGAGAAAGTCCGTCAGGAAGCTGTTGCTTTAGCTGCTAAACTCGAAGGTAAGAAAATTACCATTGGCGCCAAAACAAGTTCAACCGGTAAGATTTTTGGTTCCGTTAATAATATTCAGATTGCTGAAGCCCTCGAAAAAGAAGGATTCGCCATCGAACGCAGAAACATTACCATTAAGGATGATCAGGTTAAAGAAGTTGGTACCTATACTGCCAATATTAAACTGCATCGCGATGTTAAGGTAGCCATCGAATTTGAAGTGGTTCCCGAATAATAAATTATCTTATACAAACATATTACGTTTTTCAAACAAACAGCTTAGAGGGTGTCTCAAAAGTCAGAGACACCCTCTTTTTATTCGTACTCCTACTCGAGTAGTTTTTCAAATACTCAATTTTCAGAGCCTTAAAAAAACTTATGAGACAGCCTCTTTGTTTTAATAAATTATTTAACAGCAATGGTTTCTATTTCAATGAGTGCACCAAGCGGTAAACCTTTAACAGCAAAAGCAGCTCTGGCTGGAGGATTCTCATTATAGTAGGTGGTATAAACTTCGTTCATGGCTTTAAAATGGTCCATATCGGAAAGCAGACAGGTTGATTTAACCACATTGGAAAATGAATATCCTGCGGCTTTAAGTATGGCGCCAATGTTTTCCAAAACTTGCTTGGTTTGTTCTGTAATTCCACCTTCAACCATTGTTCCTGTAGCCGGATTGATGGGAATTTGTCCCGAAATATAAAGGGTACCGTTAACCTCCACAGCTTGGCTGTAAGGTCCGATAGCAGCAGGTGCATTGTTGGTTTGGATAATCTTTTTCATCCGTCAATAATTTTAATAATAAGGTCGGATGGAACTCGCATGATGAATTTTCATCCGTGTTTGTGCTTAACGAATCATGCTCGTTTCATAAGGAAATAATTACTAATGTAAGACTTAATGAAACTCGCAAGATGAATTTTGGCTTCGGCCGATTTTCAATTCATTTATTTTTGTCCGCCTATGGCGGATGCTTGTTTTATCGGTATAAATTTTTTGGTTATATGTGTCATGTCAATCATAATTAGAGGTAAGAAATCCGCTTCTGGCTGTTAGGTATTAGCTATTTGGTGTTAGGTTTTAGCTGTTAGGAGCTAAGAACTAGGAACTTCTGCTTTTTTTAATGTTGACTTGTCACTAGTCTCACTTCCCCTTAATTAAAACCAGTTTGGGTTATCTCTCGGATTGCTTCGCTTTTCGTATTTCAAATCGCGCAACATGCTGCTGTTAACAGCTATTGAAAAGAAAAAGGATTTATATCTTCCGGTTGGAACCACATTAAAACTCATGCTCCAGCAATGTAAATTTCGCGATATTCTTAGGTTGGTATGCGAGATTTCTTTTCTGTCGAAATTATAACCCGACGACATGTTTAAATCCCACTTAGGTGTTAATGATACCCTGCCCGATAAATTCACGTCTGCTGAGAGTTTGTAGGGATAAGCCATTTTTTCTTTATTAAAAGCCGTGAAATCCTGTATAATGCGCATACTGTAATTAACCGATATACTCCAGGGAATATCAAATTTAACATAGCCATCATCATCCTCCTCAATGGTCATCGCAGGGGGCTGGCCGGTTGGTTCGGAGCCGGGTATGCCTTCAGCCCCAGTATTGGGATTATTTCCTGTTTGCTCCTGATTGCCGGAGCCCTCTTTCTTCTTTTTAAATGTTTCGGAACCAAAGTTGAAACCAAAACTAAGGTTGGCATTTTCTAAACGGGCAATTCTCCGGTTCTCTGTCCATTCAAAGCGGTCCATTCTTACTACCTGTCCCTTTGGAAGTGTATCCAGCACATAAGGGTCGAAAGTAGCGCCAAAACTAATACTGGTGCCAAAAATTTTAGTACGCCCACTCATCGAAATTCTCGACCATTTAAGAGAATCGGCCAGAAAATTATAGGATGTACTGAAGTTTAACGATTCCAGAATACTGATTTTCTTAAACCCGGTACTATCTCGGTCACTTTTAACTTTCATCTCCAGGGTGTTTCCCAAATTAATACCCATTGAGCCTGATTCTCCACGACCGGGCACTCCATATATCGCCTCATCGTAATAAGAGTAATAATCCCTTCTTATTTCATCAGTGGCAGCATTGTAATATTCAACCCAGTCCCAGTAACCATACTTTGGATCTCCAAAATCGGGACGATACGAAAAGCTTACCGATGGCGTCATAACATGCCTGATGGCTTCAACCTTATCGCCAAAAAGTGCCCTGCTTGGTTTATAAAAGGTATAAAGTTTAGTAGAGGTTCCAACACCAAAACTGTAATCATAAACCCTATGAAATCCGGCTGTGGTATCTTTTGTTACCAATCTTCTGGCATTCTCATCGTACTCCTTGGTAATAGATTTAAAGTACCATCTTTCGGTATAGTTGAAGTTTGGCGTAAGTGTAAAGTACTTTAACATTTTTAAGTTCATTGATACCGGAATGGTATGCTTCACACCATTTTTCCAATCTTTTGTTAAACTGGCATCCATCAGTTCACTCTCTTTCGAATGGATATAATTTCGGGTGTTACCGGTGTAGCTTAAGCTGATTTTTTCGTACCACGACTCCTGCGAACCAATTTTGTTTTTGCTCTTAAAAGGGAAAATCCGATTCACGGTAAATGTTAGGTCAGGAATGGTTAAATCGATAGTTGAATCGCGGCTGTTTTGTGAATGTTGCAGCGATCCGCTTAGCGTAAATGGCTTTTCAGGAAATCGCCGGGAGTAGTTAATACTCGAACGCTTTTGGTTGGTGGCGAGTACCTCCGGGTTAATTATACTACCCACATTGTTTTTGTCGAACGAACTGGTAGAATAATTCACACTGGCCGAGAATGTTGAATAGGGACTGGATTTGGCGTCCTGACTATGGCTCCAGGTTAACGAAAAATCATTCGATTTGCTGTAATCGGGCAAATCTTTTTCACTGAATACATTGGTGATTCTGCGAGCCGAAAAATTGCCGCTGTACTTATACAAAACCTTGTATCTCGAATTGGCATTTAATCCCCACGAACTGTTTGCATAAATATCGCCGGTTAAGGCCAGGTCAAAATAATCGTTGGCCGCCCAGTAATAGCCTCCATCACGAAGAAAAAAACCACGATTGCTCTCTTCGCCATAGGAAGGCATTAAAAAACCTGAACTGTATGATTTTGTGCTGGGTACAAAAGCAAAAGGAATTATGAGCGGATAGAATTTAACATCTTCAACAACCAGATAAGCCGGACCGGTAACTATTTTTTTCCCTGGAATGACCTTTGCTTTGGTCATATTAATATAAAAGTGCGGACAGTCGTGATGGTCGCAGGTTGTATAGCGTCCGTCTTTTAAAAAATAGGTATTATCTGAATTTTTCTTGGCCAGCTCACTCACAACAAAACCTTCACCCTGGGTGGTTACCACATGCTCAATAATGGCTTTCTCGGTTTTGAAATTGTATTTCATGCGGCGCATGGTGTATTCGCCACTCTTATCTTTAAATACCGGCAAGCCAATTTCTACTCCTAACGAATCGCGCGTTCCTGCCGCATAGGCCAAACTACTGTCCAAATCCAGTTCTATGTAATACGCTGTAAGCAAAACATCCTGATAACTCACAGAAGCATCGCCATAAAGAAATACTTTACCTAAATTAAACAAAGTGGAATCTTTAGCGCTGTATTTTACCTCTGAGTCGAGTAATGGAGCTTTCTTTTTGGTTCGAACCTGCTGGCTGGGAAGAGTGTCTGTTTGTGCTGCTGCTTTGGAATCATTCTCCATTATCTGGTTAACATCAGTTAATGTAGTATCAGAAAGTGCCCGCAACTGGGGGTTTTCCTGGGCTGAAACGGTGTATGATATCACTGTGATAAATACCGATAAAAGCCATAAGTGCCGGCTTTGCAAATATTTAAAGATGATATGTTGTTGTGTAACCAAAGCGTTATTTCTTTTTGTCGTGCCCACAAAAATAAACTAAAAATCGGTCAATAGACATTTATGAGGCATAAAACTTAATACTGATTCTGGCATACAGGAAGATATTTATTATTTTTGGCAGGGTTTGTGTTTACCCACATTAACCTGAATTCATTTTTAACCGGAACCAAAAGTCTTTTTTGGAATTTTGATTAAAAAGTGAATTTTAGTCGATTGTATTTTATTGAAATATTCCATCTGATATTTGTTTATATTATGATACAAAAACTGTTAAATAACCAAATTACAAACATAAATGCTGTAAATATTCTGGTTATTTTGTTCAGCTTTTTATTTCTTTTTTCCACTAAAGCCCAGAATAATAAGCCTCAAAGCTTTAAAACCATTGTTATTGATGCCGGTCATGGTGGTAAAGACCCAGGGGCTGTTGGCAAACAGATAAAAGAAAAGGACATTGTTTTACCAATAGCTCTTAAAGTTGGCGAATACATTACAAAAGAAATGCCAGGCGTAAATATTGTTTACACTCGTTCAACCGATGTTTTTGTTCCGCTCGATGAGCGTGCAGAAATTGCCAACCGTGCTAAAGCCGATTTGTTTGTGTCCATACACGCCAACTCCATCAGTAATCCTAAAATATTTGGAGCCGAAACGTTTGTGCTGGGTTTGCACCGTTCGCAGGAAAATCTTGAAGTGGCAAAAAAGGAGAACTCAGTTATTGTTTTGGAAGATGATTATACCACTAAATATGAGGGGTTTGATCCTAATTCAACAGAATCGTATATTATATTTGAATTGATGCAAAACGTTTACCTCGATCAAAGTATTGAGGTAGCATCGCTTGTTCAGGATCAGTTTGAAAGAAGAGCCGGACGTCATAATAGGGGCGTTAAACAGGCTGGTTTTTTGGTGCTTAGAAAAATTGCCATGCCGGGAATCCTGGTTGAAGTTGGTTTCTTAAGTAACCGAAACGAAGAAACCTTTATGGCATCTGAAGAGGGGCAAACATATCTTGCTTCCGCCATATTTAGAGCAATAAGGGATTATAAAAACCGTTTTGAAGCACGCAATGGTTTGGTTAAACCAACGTCTCAAACTGAGTCGCCGGTTGTGGTTGTTAAGAATGAGCCCGCCTCAACGCCAGCAACAGTTAATCAGAATCAGCCCATTCAGAACAAAGATATGGTTGAATTCAGAATTCAGGTTGCATCCTCCGGGCAAAGAATCAGGGAGAATTCCGGGCCATATTCGCTATTTAAGGATGTTTGGATGTATCAGGAAGGGAATTTATTCAAATACACCACAGGACTTACCAATAGTTACGACGAAATAGCCGAACTTTTAAAAGAAGTCCGAAAAAAAGTGCCCGACAGCTTTATTATTGCTTTTAAAAATGGAACAAAGGTTCCTGTTTCTTCAGTTAGATAGCACTTTACGAAATTGTGTCATTTTTTTGATTTCTGACATTCTTTAATTTCTTATATCTTTGGTTTTGTTTTCAATTTTTGCCATTTTAACATTGTGGTATTAGTCTGATCTGAACCTGAGTCGATTTGGGTTTATTAAAGTGTTATAAATTACATCTAATCAATTTATTTGTTATTAAAATATTATCTTCATGAAAATCAGAAGAGAATTTAAAATAGGATTTCTAGTTTTGGTGTCCCTGATGGTTTTAATTTGGGGCATGAACTTTTTAAAAGGCACCAATATTTTTTTGTCGGGCGATACCTATTATGGCGTTTATAGCCGCGTTGATGGTTTAAATCAGGGTAGTCCAATTTATTATAAAGGCTTTAAAGTTGGTTCGGTTCGTGAAATTAAGATGCATCCCACCCAACAAGGTTTGTTTTTGATTGCCTTTTTTATAAACGAACCCGTTCAATTAAACGAAAATACTGTGGCACAAATTTACAGCCTCGACCTGATGGGCTCAAAAGGTGTTCAGTTAATTGAAGTTCACGGAACACGATTGTTAATGCCGGGCGATACTTTGCGTACATCGGTAATGGGCGATTTGGTTGACCAGGTTAGCATGGAAGTTTTGCCTCTGAAAGAAAAAACAGAACGACTAATCGTTAAGCTCGACTCGGTATTAACCGATATTGGGAGTGTTTTCTCAGTCGAAAACAGAAAAAATCTGGAATACTCAATAAAAGGCCTTCACCAAACAATGGCCAATGTGGCGATAATATCTGAAAAATTAAATCAGGCTCTTGACGAAAATGGAAGTATCGGAATGAGCCTAAGCAATCTGGAAGGCTTTACCAATGCGCTTCAAATGCAAAGGGCCAATCTGGATATTATCACAGCCAATCTGGCGGGATTTGCAGTTCAGCTGAATCAATCCGATATTTCTGGTTTAATGTCATCGGCCGACTCTACCTTAATTGTACTTAACGATTTAATTGAAAAGGCCACCAAAGGTGATGGCTCGTTAGGAATGCTGCTAAGTGACCAAAGCCTTTATTTGAATATGCAGGATGCTACTGCCAATTTAGATCGATTACTGGCCGATATTCGTCACAATCCGGAGCGTTACCTCCATTTTTCAGCTGTGAATTTTGGCCGTAGAATTTATGTTAATACCGATGAATCGTTGGCCGAAGAGAAGGGCATAACATTTAAAGTTAAAGTGGCGCAGTCAAATACTCCCCTCGAAATACGAAACTCCATTGTTTTAGACGATAAAGTAGTTTTTGAAGACTATAACGGGAAAAGCTATGTGTATACAGTTGGTGAAACCCGCTCGTATCCTGAAATACTTAAATTGAACGATCGGCTGTTGCCAGTTTTCCCCGAAGCCAACATTATCGCGCTTAAAGATGGAAAACCTATCAGGCTAAAATCAGCTCTCCGGAAAATAAACATCAAAAATTGATTATAGTGTTAAATAGAAATCTCCAATTTGTTTTTTGACGAATGGATTATTTTTTTTTCGAAGAACACCAACAAGCTTTTATACAAGACTTTGGAAGCATCGACCGAAAGTTGGGTTGAATTATTAAATATTTGAATATCAATTAATTAAACGGTGTTAGTTATAAGGTTTTGAAAACTAAGTGTCTAATGTTTTTTGATTAAATCAAGCACTTTTCTATTTTTTTTTTATTTTTTTTTTCACAAATTTTGTCAGAAGAGATAAAATAACATATAAACATAATATATAAAGGAAGGCACAGGAAAATGATACTGGATCACCAAAAAGTATGGAGTAATTGTTTAAAGGTTTTTAAAACCTCAATTGATTCAACTTCTTTTGAAACATGGTTTGAACCCATTGTACCATTGAAACTTGAAGATGCGGTGTTAACCATTCAGGTACCCAGTTTATATTTTTACGAAGTTATTGAAGAACAGTTCATAGGCCTTGTGAGTCAAAGTTTGCGCAAATTCATTGGCCCATCTGCCAAACTGGAGTATAGTGTTGTTATGGATAAGGGGCATGCACCCAATCCCAATCCTTACACTGTTAAGTTTCCCACAGGCAATAAGTCTGACCTTAGAAATAGGGCTGTTGCTCCAACTCATTCAGGTAACAATCAACCTTCAATTAAAAATCCTTTTGTTATTCCCGGTATTAAAAAGCTTGATATTGACCCTCAGTTAAATCCTGAATATACATTCGAGAATTTTGTTGAAGGAGACTGTAATCGGTTGGCTCGCGCTGCCAGTCAGGCTGTGGCCAAAAATCCCGGAAAAACGGCATTTAATCCCCTTTTTATTTACGGCAATTCAGGACTAGGGAAAACGCACCTGGCTCAGGCTATTGGAGTAGAGGTTAAAAGAAATTATCCTGATAAAACAGTTTTGTATGTTAGCGCCAACAAATTTCAAACACAATACACCGAGTCTGTAAGATGCAATACTCAGAACGATTTTCTGAATTTTTATCAGATGATAGATGTGTTGATTTTGGATGATATTCAGGAATTTGCAGGGAAAACCGGTACTCAGAATACATTTTTCCACATTTTCAATCATTTGCAGCAAACTGGCAAACAGCTCATTCTAACATCCGACCAAGCCCCGGCCGATTTGCAGGGTATGGAAGAAAGGTTGCTTTCGCGTTTTAAATGGGGATTACCAGCTGATTTAAAAGCTCCCGATTTTAATACTCGCGTTGATATTTTAAAACACAAAATCTATAAGGACGGGATGAGTGTGGGCAACGATGTTGTTCATTATATAGCTTCTCATATTAATCATAACGTACGAGAACTCGAAGGGGCATTGATTATGTTGCTGGCAATGTCAACTCTTAACCGGGCAGAGATTACCCTCGAAACTGCCCGTAACGTTGTTGATAAACTGGTGCGTAAATCTCACCGCGAATTATCGGTCGATTTTATTCAGAAAACTGTATGTAACTACTACGGTCTTGAAATCGATTCCTTACAGTCGAAAACCCGCAAACGTGAGATTGTTCAGGCTCGTCAGATTGCTATGTACTTCTCTAAAAATCTTACCAATTCATCATTGTCGGTCATTGGCTCCAAAATTGGTAAAAAAGACCACGCCACTGTATTACACGCTTGTAAAACAATTCTAAACTTAATGGAAACCGACCGTGATTTTAAAAATCAGATACGCGAAATCGAGGCTCAATTAAAGAGTTGATATTCAGAAGTATAATTCTGCATTGTCTGTTTCTGAAATTAAATTACCCAAATGTCAACAATTTGATTGTTTTATGCTTTAATAAAAATTTAATCATCAAATGGTTGACTGCAAAATGTTCTCCAACATATAATGTTTAGAAACACTACGTTTGTTAACTGTAAATTTTTAAATCGTCAATACCTAAAGGTTTTCTGAATTACCTTTTCAAGCTTGGTTATTAGAATGGTGTAAGGCCCTTTCATCTGTTTATAATTTGGTTTTTATTGGTCAGATTGCCTGCCCCGATTTATCGGGGGAACTCACCAATTATCATTCTTCTGTGTGTCGAAGCGTCAGACATGGCTCGTTTCATATACTCTAATAAATTACAAGTTTTTAAGCCACTTTTTTTGTGGAGCTATTGTTATTTTTTACTTCTCTCGGGTCAAGACATATGTAATCCTGCCTATATGGTTCTTTATTTT
>CALEUX010000173.1 GCA_937920475.1 uncultured Marinilabiliaceae bacterium | reverse complement strand
CACAACAATATTATAATTTTAAAGTCGTCTTTTAATTTAAAACATTTTAAAAGGTTATATTTTATTATTGTTACAAATATACTATGCGATTATTACTGTCAAAATTTACCGGCATGATTTTTATCATGATTCAAAATCGCTCGCTGTATTTTATTTTATATGTGTTTAGTACTATGCTGTTTTTCTTGACTTTAAAAAATAACCTTCCATCCATAACAGCACTTACATTTTTTTAATTCCAATCAAAGGTGCCTTAATAAAATTTGTTTGTGTATTCAAAACTCTTTTAATGTGAAAAAAATCAAAAGGCCATCCAGTTTTCCGGACAGCCTTAAGGAGATTAATCATCCAAATCAAACTTAACTCTAGAACTACTTTATCCTGATTTTTGAAATATTTTTATAACCAGACTGGTCAATAACCTCAACCAGATATAAACCTTTGCTCCAACCCGAACTGTTAACAGGGATGGTATTACCAGGCGAGGAAATCAATTGATGGTAGAGTGTTTTTCCTGAAATATCGGTAACTATAATGGTTTTGATACCATTTTCGGAATAGACATAGAAACTTTCAGTAGCAGGATTGGGGTACAATTTCAAATCACCCGCATCAACAGAGGGTTTGTTAATAGAAGTAGGTTTTGACGCCGACAAATAAACATCATCAAACAAATACCCGGGTGTTGGCGCACCACTGGCCACGGCAAAAATATTCCCACATGCTGAAAGGTTTAGCCCCTGTCCGGTTAACTGGCCCATGGGAGCAGAAACAAAATACCAACTGCCATCGCGTTTTACGCCATAAGGATCGGCACCGGGGGTAAACACTATTTCACCCTTTGTATTCTCTTTCCCCTCCATTAATACAGTAAATGTTTGGGTTGAGCCGCTTGGTATTTTAATGGCAAAATTAAGGTAACCGGTGGCATAATAACTTAAATCGAGCGGTACACCAGAAAAAATACCAAACCCACTCCACCCTGCCCCGGGCGATTGAAATGCCAGTAATTCTGAACCTTCGTAAGGGGTTTGCCCTGTTGATGCAACCAGATTATTCCATAAATAGAGATGACCTGTAACATTATCGATATTGAATTTCTTGGTAATGGAAGCCCTTTCGGTGAAAATGCCATAATAATCGGATGTTATGCCATCATCTCCACCATTATCATCGTCGGGATTAATATTGGGATTTTCGGGTTGGGCAGCACCAACGGTGTAAATAATATCGTCGAAGGCTATATCGGAAATTACCGAACCCGAAGCTCTGAACACAATGCCTACACCTGATAAGTTAAGACCTTTGGCAATTAAATCCTGAACAGGGATTAAAACTCTGTGCCATTTGCCATCGCGCACAAGACCATAGGGGTCGGAATCGGCCTTAAATTGAATCAACCCGGTTGAACCGGATGTACCAACAACCCCGACTTCGAATGTTTGTTGCGAAGTTGTTTTCATTGAAAAAGCGAGATAACCATTTGCAAAGTGGGTAAGATCATGTGCCAGATCATCGTGAATACCAAAGCCCCACCAGCCGGCCCCACCCTGCGAACGATACGAAATAACATCGGTACCATCGTAAGGATTGGTAGCATTGCCGGCCAAGGTGTTTTCCCATATATATATATGTCCTGTTACATCGTCGATATTAAAACGTGTTGTTACGTTGGGATTCTCGGTGTAGATGCCATATACATCGGCCACAATTTTATTATCGGGCATGGCCAATGAATTGTTTCTGTTTGGGTTAATGGAAGTATTTGCCAAGACATCGGCTGATTTTGAAAAATAGACATCATCCACCAGAATATCAGTAATATTGGGCGCTCCTCCGAGCATAAATAGATTGCCGCTCTGTGAAAGGTCAACACCCTGAGCCAGAATTTGGGAAACCGGTATTACAATGCGATGCCATTGTCCATTGCGAACAAAACCAAACGGATCGCTACCATTATTAAAATTAAACTTAGCCTCGGTGGTTCCTTTACCGCCTACACCAACCCAAAAATTAACATTGGATGATGTTCGCAAAGCAAAATGGAGGTATCCATCGGAAAAATGCCGTAAATCGACCCCCTGATTGGCGTTGAGTCCAAAACCAAACCATGTGCGTGATGCCGGGGCGTAAAAAGCCAACACATCATTGCCATCGTAGCTTGGGGCATTTTCAATTACAAACAAACTGTTCTCCCAGGTGTAGAGGTGATTCACCACATCATCAATCACAAATTTATCGGTGATGGCCGGGTTTTCTGTGTAAACGCCATAATAATTGCCTGAAGGCGGCGCAACAGGAGGCGTAACTACCAATTCGCCTTCTCCCTGTTTTTGATAAACGCGTATGTAATCGACATACATGTTTGCCGGTAGCGGAGCTGTAATATTGGCAGGGTTAGTTATACCCGGGAATGATCCTCCCACTGCCAGATTAAATATGAAATAATGCGGCCAGTTTCGGAACTCTTCTGCATCAGCTCCAGTTATATCCATGGCAAAATAAGGTGTAGTGCCATCGTTCAGAAACATTTCAATGCGAGAAGGTGTCCAAACCAGTGTGAATTTATTATAATCGTAAAGCGATGTTCCTGCCGGAGCTACAACCTGTGGTCCGTAACCGGCATAGTTTCCATCGTGCTGCCAATGCAAGGCACCGTTAAAAGTTCTTTCCTGCTGATTATTGGTAATGCCTTGTTGGTGACCCGCCTCTAAAATATCAATTTCGCCACAGGCCGGCCATCCGTTTTGCGTTCCAAGGGTCCAGAAAGCAGGCCATAAACCATTGGCAAGTACCGGTAACTTTATACGGGCTTCAATTTTACCGTAGCGGGCAACCACTTTGTATCTTGTATTAACACGTCCGGATGTAAATTGATAGCCATTATAAACTTCACGTTTGGCGGTTAAAATAAGCGCGTTGTTTCCAAAACCATCAGGGCCAACCGAAACATTCCCGGCCCGGTAATGCTGCAATTCACGGTTTGAACCGGTGTTCCAGATTCCAACCTGAGTTTCAACATTCCAAACATCGGCATTAAGCGTGGTTCCATCAAAATTATCTTCCCAAACCAATTGATATTCCTGAGCCCATGTAATAGCAGGAAGTAAAACTAACAGCCATAAAAAGTAGATTTTTCTCATAATTGTTTTGTTTTAAAGTTAGGTGCAAATTTGTGTTGTGTGTGAATTTGTGTATTAAGGTGGTGTAAATAATCATTTTACAATAGAAATTTTTTGCATGGCATAACCATTATCATCTGTAATTATTTGCATTATATAATTACCGGTCGAAAGCTGCGATAAATCGGCATGATTTTGTTTTTTACTTTCAAAAACAATACGGCCACTGAAATCATATATCGTGATGGAGCTGATGGCAAAAGGCGAATTGATATATACCTTATCTTTTATCGGATTTGGTGATACTGAAACCTGAGCTGAGTAATCAATAGGATTGGAATTTAAAGCAGTGTAAATGGAGTAGGTTTCAGGCGTAACTGTGGCAGTAATGCTGTTTTCAATAACTAAAGTAACCTCTCCGTTAACGATGCCATTGGTACTAACTGAAAACATCAGATTGCGGTTAACATGCATCCATTTAAAAGAATTTTCAGTTCGGTTGATATCTGAAAAAACACCGGGATTCCAATGATAAGTTTTCCCCAGTTCGGGCTCAAAGGTAAAAGACCAAATCCAAGCATTATCGGTTTTTTCGAGTCGGCCACCAGTCAAACCATTATACATGCCCGCCCACCAGGTACCATTATTGGATATGGCAGCCCAATTGGTGGTATTACCAAGCCAGGTGTAAACAGCTTCATCCGGCCAAACTACATTGTTTGTAACCGCACCTTTGGTTTTATCAACTACCCGTAAGGTAATACCATTTTGAATTTCTTCGGGCAACCCTACGTAAATTTTACCCAACTCTGTAAGTTGGCCCGACTCACCAAACAAACCAAAATGTGGATTGCCATTCGACCGTCCGGAAAACCAGGCATATCTATAAACATCATTATCGTTATCGAGATAATTTAATGCAGCCTTCATGAAGTTTTTCTGTGTAGCCAGAGATACCTCTCCTTCCCAGGCACAAAACTCAGTTAACCAGATGGGTTTATTGTATTTTTTAAATTGATTAATAAACCACTCCAAGGCTCCTACATGGTTCATATAACTGTGTACAGCAATATAATCGACCCTACAATTGGGGCAGGCTGCAAAAAATGCATCAAGCCACACAAAAGGGTCGTTGTAGTGAATCAGTTGTCCATCAATAATTTCGGAAGGCGCACCACCCACCCATGAATAATTCATTGCAGGTCCTACAATTTTAAGATCAAACTCATCGGCAATTTCTTCAATATGTTGCCAGGCTGCTGCTGCCTGAGATGGAGTCATATTAGCCTGGTCGAGAAAATTCGGTTCATTAAAACCGAGAATATATTTTACATCGGGATGGCTCGCCAGAAATGCCCGCATGGCTGTTTTATTAAAACTTCCATTCCAGGCCATTGGAACGAACTCCATATTATAATTACGGTAAACCGATTGAATTTGACTATTATCGGGCTGGTGCCACCAATTGTACCACCAGATAATGCCCTGTGCAATGGCTTCCATATCGGCCGCCGAGTGGGAGCCATATCCCAGCCCTCGTTTAGCATTGCGTTCCTGAGCAGCAACGTTGCTTAATGACAATAACAGAATAATATAAACCAGAAATTTAACCATAAACCATTCAATTCTATTGACTCAAAATTGATGGTTCAAAACTACCTGCATATGTTAACGAATCCTAATTTTTCAATTCACATTATACTCATAACTTTCTATAAATAACCTCATAAAAAACTCATCCATATTACTTATACGCATAATTTATAAAACTATATTTCAAACCATTAAAAAATAAAAACAATTACACAGCCAACTCATAATAATTCCAAAATAAGCTTAACAAATTCGATTTTGACAAAACAAAATTTAACACAGAGGGTTAAAACAATTAAAAAAACTGATTAACTAAAAACGCAAAACACGTGTTCCGTTTAATAGGAACACGTGTTAAAACTTCTAACAGCCTATAATAAACTCAGCAACCTAAATTTAAATAGACTCTTATTTTACAAGCGTAATTCTGGCAGCCCAACCGCCTCCGGGCGCCATTTTTACCTTAACTATGCTTTTGTTGGTAACGTTCATAAGCTCTCTTTTATAATCGGCGGCATTGCGATCGGCATTGATGCCATCTTTAAAAATTTCGGCACTGTAGTTTCCTTCGCCAAGAAATGAAAAATTGAGTTCGATTTCACGCTCATTCCAGTTAGTCATGGCGCCAACATACCAATCGTCTCCTTTACGACGGGCTATGGCTACAAACTCACCCAACTCTCCATCAAGGGCCACAGTTTGGTCGAAAACGGTTGGTACAGAAGCTATAAATGCTGTACTCTCAGGCTCACGTAAATAATTAGTCGGATTATCGGCCATCATTGATAGTGGTGACTCAAAAACCACGTACATGGCCAACTGATGGCAGCGCGTACCCTGACTTACAGGCGTTGAAAATACAGCCCTCCAATTTGCACGATTGGCATTCAGCATGGCTCCGGGAGTGTAATCCATTGGCCCGGCAATTGCCCGAATAAACGGTATGGTAACATTGTAGCCCGGAAAATCAGTAAATTCAGTCCATTTTACATTTTCAAGACCATAAACTCCTTCAAAAGTTATCACATTTGGGTATGTAAACTGCAATCCGGTTGGCTTATAGGCACCATGAAAATCGATCAGCATTTTGTATTCGGCTGCTTTTTTAGCTAACCGGTAATAAAAATTCACTGTTTTTTGGTCGTCGCGATCCATAAAGTCAACTTTAAAGCCTACCACTCCCATTTTTGAATAAACATCCAAAACTTTATCCATTTCGGCATCGAGCGGCATCCATCCACCCCAAAGAATGATGCCAACACCTTTACTCTTTGCATGGGCGATAATACCCTGCAAATCGATATGCGGCTTAACATGGAGTAAGCTCGACTGCTCCGACCATCCCTCATCCAAAATCACATACTCCACGCCATTTTCGGCAGCAAAATCAATATAATACTTATAGGTTTCATTGTTAACACCTGAACGAAAATCAACGCCTGAAATATTTAAATCGTTCCACCAATCCCAGGCAACTTTTCCGGGTTTAATCCACGATAAATCGCCAATGCGGTTGGGCGATGCCAGCCTGGCCACAAGGTCGTTATTGAGCAATTGTGAATCGTTATCACTCACAGCAAACACCCGCCACGGAAAAGTTCTTGAGCCTTTTGTTTTGGCAATATAATTGGCACGCTGTGTTACAATGGCTTGCAAATTATTATGTCCTCCTGTTTTCTCAGCCAAAGGATATGAAGCATGCTCGCCTTTAAAACCATTACGTTGATTATTAATGGTTACAAACATACCGGCGTAGTCTTCAAGGTCGGCTTCGGTAATCACTACCTTTTTACCCTCACCTGCTTCAACCAGCAAAGGCATAATGATTAAGCGTCCTTCGTCAACATCTTTAAGACTTAATACATTATAAGTACTTTCAAAAGAAGTCATATACCGCTCAAGGTTTGAGACAATATAGGGCACCCATGCTTTTTGAGGAGATGAGAACACAAAATTGGCTTCCTCATTAACTACAGTTATCTCCTTTTTAAATGCTGTTGCAATGCGATATGCCACACCTTCATCGTATGCCCTGAACTGAAGCGTTAAGCCATCGCGCAGTTCTATTGTTAACTGGTTATAATGGTCGATTACCTCGTTTTTTTTGTAGATCGGTGTTTTAATAACGTTGTTGACTGTTTGTTGAGTAACCTTTTGAACGCGGGCATTTTTCCCCAGTACACCTTCTTTCTCCAATGTCATTGAAACAACAGATGGCCCCATTATCATCTTGCCATTGTGATACAAATTCCAGGTAATTTCGCTACCGGCATTCACTTCAACCTGTAAGGTTTTGTCAGGCGATTGAACCTGATAAGTTTGGGCTTCTAAAAGATTAAATGCCCCAATCAATAAAAAAAAGATAACAAGATAATTTCTCATGGTTTAATGTTTTAAAAGTTCCTATGTATTAGCTGTTAGCTGTTAGGTGTTAGGTGTTAGGTGTTAGCTGCTAGGAACTAAGAACTAGGAGCTAACAGCTAACTACTTTATTCACTTAACATTTGTAATTTTAAACTTTATTTTTCCGGCAAACGGGTCAGAAACCAGTTCTAATTTACCGGCTTTTTGAATTATCTCCAATGATTTCAATTCCTGATTGGCTGGCAAACATAACAAACCGCTACTAGGATTGCTACCATCATTAAAAACTTTCAGTTCGAGATTTGACCAGTCCATTAACTGAGTACTTTGAGCCAGTTTTATATGAGGAATAACGGCTCCATTGCGTACCAGCATGACAACAGGAATTTTGCCGGCAGATATTTGATTCCAGCCGGGATTATAAACTTTTCCGGTTTGATAATCAATCCATTTTTGTTTGCCGGGCAGATATACATTTCGTGAAGTCACATTTTCGAACAACGGAGCTACAAGTATATCCGAACCAAACAAATATTGGTCGTCGATGCGCCAGGCTCCGGGGTCATCGGGAAATTCAACAAACAGCGCGCGCATCATTGGCAAACCGTTTTCGGACGAATGCTTAGCCTGTGCATAGATATAAGGCATTAACTCGTATCGCATATTTACAGCAAACCGGAAATCGTCCATAAAGGCTTTTCCGTACTCCCAAGGCTCTTTGGGTGGAGCACCATGTGCTCTGGTATGCGATGTTAACAATCCAAAGGGCAACCACCTGCGGTAAATATCTTCAGGTGTTTTTAAAACAAACCCGCCAATATCATGACTCCAGAAAGAAAATCCTGAAAGACCGATACTTAAACCTCCCCTCAAAGTTGCTTTCATGGCCGAGTTGGTATTGGCCGGATCGCCTCCCCAATGTAACGGATAACGCTGGCTCCCTGCCCAGGTACTGCGCGCCCACATAATGTAATCACCGGTAGTCTCTTTGGTTATTTCTGCCACCGCTTTATTGTAGCGAAGAGGATAAAGGTTATGCTCGTAGAATCCGGTGCGGCCATTGCTATAGATTCCGCTGGCGGAGGCCGCCTCGCCAAAATCAACTTTGATGGCACCTACGCCAAGTTTAAGCAGTCCTCCAATCTTTTCTTTATACCAGTTAACAGCTTCCGGATTGGTAAAATCGAGCACAGCATCTTCGTAAGGCAAATTGCCTTTGGCATTTTTTACAAACAACCCCTTTTCAATTATTTCGGGGAACAAAGAGTTTTTTGGCACAAAATAAGGCAATTGCCATAGGCAGGTTTTAAAACCATCTTTATTTAAATCGGCAATCATTTTGCCTGCATCATTAAACCTTGAAGATGAAAACTGATAATCGCACCGCCAATCGGTTTCGAACCAACCGGTATCGAAATGAATAACATCCGATGGTATTTTGTTGTCGCGTAGTTTTCTAGCGACCTGCCTGCCATCGGCTTCAGAAAAATAGGTAATGCGGCTCATCCAGAAACCAAACGACCAAAGCGGCGGCATTTGAGCCTTTCCGGTGATATTGGTGTATTCGTTTAAAACATCCTTCGGGTCGCCCAGAAACACAAACAAATCGAGCGATTCATCGCCCACCAATATTGAATGAACACCACTGAAATACCGGCCAATATCGCAGGTAACCGGCGACGAAGTATGAATAAACATGCCATACCCCCGACTGCTCAGGAAAAATGGAATTGGTTTATAGCTGGTTTCATTCTGCGTTCCGTTGGCATCATCTACCCACAAAACCACACGCTGCCCACGCTTGTTAAACTCGGTGTATTGTTCGCCAAATCCGAAAACCATTTCATCGGGTTGAAGGTTAAACGCTGCTGAAAAGCTACGCGAATAATCGGAAGCCCGGCGAACCCAGGCAAAAGGCATGATGGGCGTATAGGTAGTTTCGGCGTTATCTATATGATGGTTTGTACTGGTGAGTAATTTGCCATTTTTATCGAAAAATTCGATGCGCCAGGGATTTTCTGTAATCACAACGGCCCCATAGGCACTTGTATATTTATGCCCATACGCAGTTTTTGTGTATTTCCATTCCTTGCTGGGCGACATATTATTGTTCACCAACATCAACGATGGCTCATTGGCAACCGAAGGAACAACAAAACCCGATTGAGCTTTGATGCGTACTGTTTTTGCCGAAATAAACTCAATTGAAAAAGGCAGGGTAGGCGAAACTTCGTACTCGCCTACGGGAAATTCGTTGGGGCCAACCGCCCGCAAAACACCAAGCATGTTATTAAAAGCTACCCGCGTTGAATATTCAAATCTGTTGTAGAGTATTTTCCCCGTACCGGTAGCCGGGTCGAAATCAACCAGTTTATCGGCTAAATAATAGGTATTCCGAAACGAACGAAAATCGTCGGTAATATCAACCGGTTCGTTCATCAGGTTCATGCTCTGGAGCTGCCCTATTGCAGGCACTGAGCACATTAATATCAGCAACACCAAAATTGGATGGCTGATGAATAACATTAGATTTTTTCTCACAATAGTTGGTTATAAAAGGGTTAAACGTGATGATACTTTATGGCTGAGAATGGACAGACAAAAGATTAAAAAGACAAAAGACGCCAGACTAATAGACAAAAGACTCGTAATGTAATGGAGTCCTGAAAATCGGGATTTAACACCTGTCTTATTCCGACATACCGGAACACTATTCTAAACTTCTAATAGACTAAAATAAATAGAGACTATGGCACATTGGGCCGATGTTGAGCTGGTAACGCCTTAATCAGAATCCGTCCTTCTTTTAGAGTGCCTGATTTGGCAGTAATAACAATATCGCCGGCTTCACCGGTTGATTGAATAATCACCTGAGCTAATCCGTTAAAAGTTTTTCTTTGCCAAGGCTGCGCAGCCACCGTTACCTGAAGGGCTCCCGGGGTTGTGTTCATCTCATCCCACGAATTAACTTTTACATATGGATTGGCAATGATGGTAACCACGTTTCCTCCCTCACGCAGAATTTTATCGCTCAACAAAAATTCAAAATCGCGCTGGTTATTGGGAAGATTTTCGCCTATTAAATGCCCATTCACATACAGGGACTGATTGTGACCAATACTTCTGAACATCCACTTAACACTGGCATTCAATTGTTTTGCCGATAAATTAAATCGTCCTCTGAAAACGGTTGGCTTTGACTCAGATGCCGGTGGCAATCCATTATGATTTAATGCGTTAGCCCAATTGGAGCAATCGTATAAAGGTGAAACAACTTTCTGAATATCAACCGATACAGCTAAAGTCTCCTTCCAATTGGAGAAATGTATGGCCGAAACATCATCGATAAACCTTTCAGGTTCCAGCGACGTTGGATTGCCATTGCCAACGCCTATAATTTTTGCAGGACCTGAGATTTCAAATTCCACACCTAAATTGGCATCAGGAACCACCAACCCTTTCTTATCAGTAATTTGAACAGTTATTATTGTAACATCTTCGCGATTGGCGCGAATAACCGAGCCATCAGCCACGAGGGCAACTGCGGCAGGGACTCCGGTGGTAGAAACCACCTTGGAGGCTACTTTTTTCCCATTTTTATAGCCAATTGCTTTAATGGAGCCGGGTTTATAGTTAACCTTCCAGGCCAGGTGCCCGTTGGGTAACATCTTCTGTTTTCCCAAACTTTTATTGTTCAATAACAATTCCACCTCATCGTAATTGCTGTAAACCCATACATCAATGGCCTCACCTTCGCGCCCTTGCCAATTCCAGTGAGGAAGGATGTGCAAAACCGGTTGGTTGCTCCACCACGATTTTAAGTAAAACACATTATCTTTTGGAAGACCACACAAATCGAACATACCAAAATATGAAGTAACCGATGGCCAAGCGAAGGGCGTTGGTTCACCGCGATAATCAAACCCGGTCCAGAAAAAAATGCCAGCCAGATAATCGCGTTCGGCATAATGTTTCCAGCCGTTCTGGATGCTCATGAATCCTGATGGGGTTGGCCTGTCGTAAGCTACCAGATAATGATTTGGTTCGTCGTCAACATAAATACCCCGAACAGTATTGGTTGAACCCTCCTCGGTTCCGACCGAAGGCTGATGCGGAAAACGTGAGTGATGCCAGTCGGTGTCGCCGTGGCGCAAATAATTGAATCCCATAACCTCAATAACGTTGGAGATGCCGTTTGTCCAGTTACCGCTCATAGCGGCATTTATGGGACGTGTAGTATCAATGGTTTTGGCAAAAGCCTGCATGGTTTGGGCAATTCGTGCACCCTTTTCGTTACCTTCAATGGCCCATTCTTCATTGCCAATTGACCAAAGAATAACGCTGGGATGATTCCTGTCTCTTACGATTAAACGTTTCAGATAATTCAGCATATCATCGGTCACACCCATTAACCGGTTTTCATTAATCACGAGTATACCAATACGATCGCAAGCTTCGAGCAACGCAGGCGAAGGCGGATAATGCGCCATCCGGTAAGCATTATTGCCCATATTTTTTAATTGCTTAAGTCGCCATTCGTGCAACCCATCGGGTATGGCAGCTCCAACCCCTGCATGATTCTGATGATTATTGGTGCCTTTCAGTTTAACATGCCTTCCATTAAGAAAAAAACCTTTATCAGCAGTCCATTCAATAGTACGAATTCCGAAGGTTGTTTTGTATTCATCCACCACCTTCTCGTCAACAATAATACTGGTAACCAACTGATATAAGTAAGGGTCGTCCAAGTCCCATAAGCGTGGATTTTCAACCAAAAATTCTGCCTTATATTCTCCGCCGGTCATGGGCCCAAGTAAATTCTGAGAAGAGTTGGAAACTGCAACCACATTGCCAGCATGGTTAACGATTTTAGTCTCCAGGTAGAAAGCCCCATCCACAAGTGCCTTGTTTTGAACTTTTATTATTGCATCAACAACCGCCTTGTTGCCATTAACCTTTGAAGTTACAAAGGTGCCATACTGAGGTACAAACAAGGGCGAAGTTTTGGTTAACCATACATGTCGGTAAATACCTGCTCCTTCATAAAACCAACCCTCTTCCATGGATACATCAGCCCGGACAGCGATGATATTATCAGCTCCATAGTTCAGATATTCAGTTACATCGTACGAAAAACTACTATATCCGCTTAACTCTGTTCCGCAATAAAAACCATTTACCCAAACACTTGCATCGCGCATTACACCATCAAACTCAATAAATATGCGTTTACCAAGGTCTTCGTTGGGAATAAAAAAGCTTTTGCGATACCATCCAATACTGGTTTCAGGGAATCCTGGTCCAACGGCTTTATAACCATGGCTATGGCTACCGTTGGGACTAAAATCAGCTTCCACCGCCCAATCGTGAGGCAAATCAACCGTGCGCCAGGTGCGATCGTCGAAACCGGCGGCGGCTGCACCATCGCCATACCCGGCCTTTGCCAGATAGGTAAAATAAGTATTGCCCACATCGCCGGGTTTACCAAAGGCAAACTTCCAATTGTAATTCATCAACAATCGCTCGCGTGGCGATGCCGTTACAATGGTCGCTATTAGCAGGCAATATATTAGGAAAAAACTTTTCTTCATGAGTTTATGGTTTATGTTAGGTGTTAGCTGTTAGCTGTTAGGTGTTAGGTACTAGGTGTTAGGTACTAGCTGTTAGGTGTTAGGTATTAGGTGTTTAAGACTTCTGCTTTTTTACTGATAACTTGTCAATAGAAAGGTTTAACTTCTATTTCCAATGTTAATGGTTGATTGGCTATTAATGAAACAACCAATGAAGATTGACTGGTTTTGGTGCGAGCAGCACGTCCGGGCAGACAGACCTCAACCTTTTGGATTTCAGAAGGAAGCAGCATCTCAACTTTTTGGTCAATGGCTGATTTGAGGGTTACCGATATTTTTTTATCGCTCCAACTCAATTTCTCCATAACAATTTGGCCACGAAGCGACATGCCATCGATGGAGCCTGTTGGCCATGATAATGGCAGAGCCGGCAGCAACCTTATTAAACCAGGCTCTGAATAGGCCAATGCTCGCATAATTATAGCAGGGAAGCCGCCACTCACATCCATGTTAAACAAATTTCCGGAGTTGTGATAGGTTGCCATGGAAGGCGCCCAATAATACCTTGAAATCCAATCGATAATCTCGCCTGTTTTTTGCCTGTCGTGAAGATTTGCTGTAACCATGCCCATTTGTGCCAGTCCAAAAACCATTTCACCACCATTCTCACGCCGACGATGGTACATTCTTCTTTCAACAGCTTGTTTAGCAGCCTCCAACAAGGTTTCATTCTTTTTAAAGTCGGGGTCAATTCGCTCGTATAAACTATAGAGGTGCGACACGTGGCGGTGGCTGTAATTGTCGTCCATATTTTTTGGAATCCATTCTGCCAGGGCACCATCATCGTTGATACGATAATCGGGCATCCGGCCCAGCATGTCGTTCCAGATTTTAATTTGTGCTTTGCTTTCCTTTAAAACTTTGCCTACTTCAATGCAATTACGCAGCAGTTCTTTGGCAATCATAACATCCATTGTGGCATTGATGCAGGCTTGAGAGGTACCATTGGCCGGATTATTTTCGGGCGAATAGCTGGGTGTGAATACATATTTACCATCGGGTCCGGTAAACAGAAAATCCTCGTAAAACCTAACGGCCTCGCGCATAAAGGGATAAATATGACTTTTCAGTAAAGTTTTATCTCCTGTGTACAAATAATAATCGTATAAAATTCCGGCCGTCCATCCGGCTCCACCAGTCCAAAAAGAAAGGCACCATGTTTCACTGAAATGTATGGTCCAACCATGTGAGCTTGAATGAGCCGGTAAAATAATACCTTGTGTACCAAAAAGATTTCGGGCATTATCGCGATAATACGGCAACATACGGTGATGATAGTTGATATAAGCTTTCATCAACTCGGGTGTGCTGCCACTGAGCAGGGCTGAAACTGCCACTTCCACATTGCCATCGTGCGTAAACCCCGACGACCAGGGCGGCGACCAGGTTCCACTCCAAATACCTTGTAAATTTGGCGGATTGGTTCCAACCGAAGAGATGATATTGTAACGTGCAGCATCGAACTGCTTTTCAATAATTGCAGGAGTTACGTTATTGCGAGCTTTCAACACCAATGCTTCCGACTGCAATTGACTATCAGCGCCACCACCTAAATCGAGCCTTACTCTTGAAAATAAACCGCCATGTATTTTTTTATGAGCCGATAACAGATGGTTATAATCTGTTATCTTTTTCTGAAGATTTGCTTTGAGCAATGGCAACAGAGATTTTTTAAAATCGTAATTGGGCTCAATGCCAATTATTAATAATACCTCGTTGGCATTCTCAATTACCAATTGCGAACCTTTTGATGTTACTGTGCCACCCAGAGCTGAAACAAAACCAGCACCTTCGAATCCATGCACATTCCCGTCCCATTGATGAACAAACTCTGTGCGGTAAGTAATAAACTGACCATCGGAAGATGCCTCCGCACTTTTAACTGTGCTGTTAATATAACCCCACTGGTCCCAAGCCACCGGATGCCGTGCAAACGACAGTTCGCCATTTATTTTCCCGGTGCTGATAATTTTCAACACCACCACACTATCGGCACGCGATACAAATAAACTTCTCTGAAACAATTGTCCATCCTGTTCCCATTGCACTTTGCCTTCGCCTGTTTCAAAATCGACCATTCGAATATAATTGGACACATTGCCGGCAGGCATTGACAGGTGAATGTTAGCAAATGGCACAAACGGATCAATCCATAATAAATCGTTAATACCTTCCTGGCGTGCCTGCTCAACAGGAATACGCGAAGCCTCAACAAACTTTCCCTGTGCCAATAAATCTCTTATTTCAGCAAGCCTTGAAGCCTGATTAATTGGTTTCACCGGCTGACTTAGAGGCAAGTAGCACAAGGCATGGTTCAGAATTATGGTTTCGTCATGTGGTTTTCCAAAAACCATGGCGCCAATGGTACCATTTCCACTCAGCAAAGCATCTTCCCATACAGGGGCAGGTTTCCAACTCACAAAGCCTCGTTTAGGATGAGTGAATTCTTTTGGCTGGCTCCAAAGAAGAAAAGGTAGAGTTAACAACAAAAAAGAGATGAATAACTTCATTCGTAGATTATTAATTTACAATTAAATCGCTATACAATAACCGTTACCTGCTCCATTAAAACAGGTAACGGTATTAAACCAAGCAATTCCAAAACTATGTAAAACCTGTTCTTTATAACTTAATGAGACCCCTTTGAAATTGGCCATTGGATAGGGAATCATTCATTTTTTATAAAAGATTTCAGGCAGATTTGGACAAAACACAATAAAAGTTTGGCGCTATATTGCTTTAATGAGCACTACAACATCTTCCATACCATCGGCCTGTAATACCATGCTGGCATTACCGGGTTTTAAGGGCGACCTGATAATTACCAGACACTTGCCATTGAAAGCTTTCACCTGATTGGCCAAAAATGGTTCGTGACTGGTTTGGCAACCATTATCGACTCCGGCGATGGTGATATCGCCTTTTAATTTTATGGATACTAAACTGTTTGCTTTGGGAACCGGATTTCCATCTTTATCAAGAATCTCAACGGTTATAAAAGACAAATCGTCGCCACCAGCCTTTATAACCGGCCTATCGGCATAAGCTTTCATTTGAGCTGGGGCTCCGGCTGTACTTATTTCCTTTGTCATAACTTCGGTGCCATTTTTGCGTGAAACCGCTTTAAGCCTTCCTGACTCAAAAGGTATTCTCCATTGCACATGCAAATCGTCTCCGCTCTTTTGTTTAACACCGAGCGAAACGCCGTTTAAAAACAATTCAACCTCATCGGCATTATTGAAGTATGCCCAAACATCAACCATTTGTCCGGGATTCCAATTCCAATGCGGAAAAAAGTGCAAAACGTTTTTGTCAGTCCATTCGCTCTGGTACATGTAATACACATCCTTTGGAAAACCTGCCAAATCGACAATTCCAAAATATGAGCTGCGCGAAGGCCATAAATATGGAGTAGGTTCTCCCAAATAGTCGAATCCCGTCCATACAAACATACCCGACAAATAATCGTGCTTTTTTACTAATTTCCAGGTATCGGCATGAGTTGATCCCCAGGGAGCATGACAATTATCGTACGATGAACAGGTGTTATCGGCATTTCCATCGAGTAGCGGCAAATCCCACCTGTAAGGCCATTTTCGAATACTATCAGAGGGCATATCGTAACTACCGCGAGTAGCCAAAGCCGATGTTGTTTCGGTGGCAATAAACACCTTATCCGAATACCAATCCTGAAATTTTTCAAAATCGGCATGACCGTAATTGTAACCGATTAAATCGAGCGCTCCTGATTGAATCAGGGTGTTGTGGGGTTTGTATTCGTTATTGCCGGTTGTAATGGAGCGTGTGCTATCTAAATTACGAACTATCTGAGCCAATTTTGCAGTCATTTCTGTACCTTCGGGGTGCCATTGCTCCAAAATTTCGTTACCAATGCTCCAAATTATAACACTTGGATGGTTGCGATCGCGAACAATATGGTCATGCAAATCTCTTTCGTGCCATTCATCCCAATAAACAGAATAATCGAACTCTGTTTTCTTTCGCTTCCACATGTCAAAAGTTTCATTCATTACTATAAATCCCATGCGATCGCATAACTGAAGCAACTCGGGAGCTGGTGGGTTATGTGATGTACGAATGGCATTGCATCCCATTTCTTTTAAAATTTCGAGTTGTCGCTCCATGGCACGCATATTAATGGCTGCGCCTAAAGCGCCCAAATCGTGGTGCATACAAACACCTTTTATCTTCAGGTACTCACCATTTAAAAAGAAACCTTTCAGCGGGTCGAAATTAAAATATCGAATCCCGGTTTCTATTTTATAATCATCTACTAATCGGCCATTTTCATAAACCGATTGCTTAATCATGTAAAGATTGGGATGAACAACCGACCACAACTTTGGATTTGGAAGAATAATCTCCTGCGTAACATTAGCGCCGGTATTAGCCGCAGCTAGTAGAGCGTTTTTAATTTCTCCGACTTTGCTGCCATCGGCATTAAAAATAGTTGTTACAACACTCAACTGGCGATCTACAGTTTCATGGTTATGTATAACAGATGAAACCTTTACCAATGCAGATTCAGAAGAAACTTCAGGCGTAGTAATGAAAAATCCCCAGGGGTCGATATAGGTTTTATCGGTAATGGTAAGCCAAACGTTGCGGTAAATTCCTGAACCCGAGTACCAGCGTGAATTAGGCTGAGCCGAATTATCTACTTTTACTGCAATAATATTATCCTGCCCCGGAATGATGAATGGGGTTAAATCGTATTTAAAGGTAATATAGCCCATGGGGCGGGTCCCCAAATAGTGACCATTAATCCAAACCGAACTGTTTTGATAAACACCATCAAAAGTAATTTCAAAACGCTTGTTTGCTTTTTCGGCCGGAACATAAAAGGATTTACGGTACCAGCCAATGCCGCCTATCATAAATTTGGTTCCTGCACCACCGGGATTATCAATATTGTAAGGTTCATGAATGCTCCAATCGTGGGGTAAATCCAACTTCGGCCAGGCCGAATCGTCCAAATCAGGCAAAAACGCCTCTTCGATATCGCCCTGATGAAATTTCCATTGATGGGTGAATTTCTCAATTTCACGAACTTTCAATTCTGTTTCCTTTACTTTACTGCATGAGGCAATCAAAAGCAGAAAAAAGATGGTAAAAAGCAGATGAGTTTTAATCATGACCTACAAATTGATGCAACACTTAGAAACTGGTTATAATTATTTCTTAGACACAAGACAAAAGACTTTTAGACAAAAGATAGAAAAGTAACATGCTTAAAATAAACAAAATAACTTAACCGTTTTGAATACAAACCAATTTGGATATCGTTGTTTAAGAGTACTCTCTGGTGATTATTGATTAATGCAACAGAGAGTATCTTACACCTAATTTTAAACAGCTACTTATTTTTTAATGACTAACCGGGAGCCATCGTACTTATAAATTTCCCCCTGCTCCAGATTTTTAAAGGAGAACTTAAATGGTTGTTCTTTGCTTGCCCATATAATGCGGAATTCAACTGATTCGGGCATTCCATTGAAACGACCATTGCATTCGCCAATGGTGAGGGTTTGCTCTGCCTCGTTGTAAGCTAACTGAATGGTTGCAAATGCGCCTTTTTCATAATTGTAATTTACGCCTTCATCTTCGTAAAGTTTGAACTCGCCGTTTTGTCCTGTAAATACCACAATAGTGTAAGGCTCATTGGTTTTTTGGGCAGCGTGTTCAATCTGCGGGCCAAATGGAATAATGGAACCTTCGGGCACAAATAACGGAATATGTTCATAAGGTGCGTCAACAGTATGGGTTTCGCCACCATTATAGAATTTTCCGGTATGAAATTCGTACCATCCTTTACCCTGTGGGAAGTAAACCTCGCGCTGGCGTTGTTTGTAATTATATACCGGGCAAACCATTAACGACGGGCCAAACATATATTGGTCGTCGATATTAAACACCTTGCTGTCGTTGGTGAAGTCCATGGCCAGACCACGCATGATGGTATAATCGTTGTGATAAACAGCGCCGGTTAAACTATAAACATAAGGCATCATCCTATACCTTAGTTTATTATAGTAAACCATCGACTGATAGGCTGGGTGTTTATCGGGGGCAATATTCCAAACTTCGCGGAAAGGATACTGTCCATGAACCCTGAACAATGGTACGAAGGTTCCATATTGGTACCAACGGGTGTTTAGTTCGCGCCACTCATTCATATCTTCTGAACCCTCCTGTGCACGCTCGTAGCGTTTTTCAACGCAGAATCCGCCAATATCCATAGTCCAGTAAGGAAGACCCGACATGGAGAAGTTAACACCTGCCGGAATCTGAGCCTTTAAATCTTCCCAAACGGTTCCGATATCGCCACTCCAGGTTACCGTACCGTAGCGTTGCATTCCTGCAAATCCGGAACGGGTCAGGATAAACACCCGCTCATTGTTTCCATCGGCCCGTTGGCCCTCGTAAATACCTTTGGCATTAACCAATGCAAATGCATTGAAATATTTGGTTGCAGGGCCAAGATAGGTAGGATTCATCAAGGCTTTGCGGTATTCAATACTGGCATTCGATAAAATGTCGGGCTCAGTAGCATCGAGCCACCATGAATCTATTCCGATATTATACAAATTATCACGCAATTGCTCCCAGAAAAGCTGACGTGCACCCGGATTATACGCATCGTAGAATGAACCTATATAACCATGCTTAATCCAGTCGCGGATGCTATCCTGAACGGCTCTTTTATACATCCATCCCTTCTCGTCGAATTGCTTGTAGTGTTCGATTCCAATATAAAATTTTGGCCAAACCGATATCATAATGCGTGCGTTATTATCGTGCACCTCTCTAATCATTTCCTCGGGATTGGGGAAGCGTGCCAAATCGAACTTTTGGCTGCCCCACTGGTCTTCCTCCCAAAACGACCAGTCCTGAACGATATTATCAATGGGAATATTTCTTCTACGGAATTCTTTTAATACATCCAGCAGTTCCTGTTGGGTTTTATAGCGCTCGCGACTTTGCCAGAAACCCATGGCCCACTTAGGCATTACCTGAGCCTTTCCGGTTAGCATGCGATAGTTTTTAATTACCTCATCCATTGAATTGCCTTTCATGAAATAGTAGTTGATTTCGTTACCCATTTCTGAAAAGAAGGAGATATTATTCTGATCGGCCGGATTAACAGGCGAAAGCGCTTTTAAACCAATGTAAGAGACGCCGCCATCGGGAAACCATTCCAATTTTACATCATATTTTTCGCCACTTTTCATGTCGACCTGAAATTTTGCCACAGATGGATTCCAGGCGGTTCTCCAACGTTCAGCTTTTAATTCGCCATTTATCCAAATTTTGGTATATCCGGCATAATAAAGCAGAAAGTTATGTACCCCCGATTGGGACGCCTCTAATTGTCCTTCCCAGGTAATTCGCGAATTATTGAAATTAAAATTCTCCGGAAATTTATTAATGGTTTCGAGGTTTTCATAATCAATCACATTCTCATCGCGAATGGTAAATACATTTTCGGTTTGAACGTTGTCAATGTATGTTGCTGTCAGGCCACCTTTGTTTCCTTCCTTGTTGTAAAGTACAAACTGACTTAATTGCTCATAAGGGCGCGGATCGCCAAAACGCGACAACGAATAGTTATCCCATAAAATGCCATAATTATTAGTGGAAATTATAAATGGTACGGAAACTTTGGTATTGTATTGAAACAACTCTTCGTTTTTGCCTTTATAATTCATTTCGTGAGCCTGGTGTTGTCCCAAACCATAAATGGCTTCGTTATCGTCCGATTCCCAAATTTGACGTAAGGCATAGCCTTTAGTGCCATCCACTTCAACGGGTTCGAAAAATTTACCCCCATTGGCAGGTTCCTGAATAATTGCTTTTCCTTCAGCATCGAAAAACGATACAGCTCCGTTTGCCAGTGCAACAACTGCAGAAAGTGATTGGGTTTTAAGTACAATTTTATCGCCCTTTTCTTCAACTTCCCATTTAACTGCAGGGTCGGGTTGGGCAATGGCTATAAGGCTTGACTCGCTGGAAAATTGCTTTTCTCTGGTTGCCCTAACCTGAATAACCTGGCTGGAAACAACATCCAGTCGCACTTTTATGCCATCTTCAGAATTTACTTCAATTCCTGTAGCCGTAGTAACATAATTACTTTTGCTGCACGACGACCAAAGCATAGTTAATAGGGCTAAGCCCACAATCAATAATTTATTCATCATAATATAATAATTTTTAAAGGTGTGATGGAACCGGTCTGCCGAAGGGCAGGTTTCATGTATAAATATTTCAAGTTAAGTGAAAACTATTTTTTCAATAATTGGCTGAGGCTGTCTAAAAAGTTATCAAACTCAATACTTTTTCTTTGTTTTCCTTTGTGGTTCAATTGTCTAGGTTTTACCACAAAGAACTCAAAGGTTATCACAAAGTCACACTAAGGACTTTTTAGACAGCATCATCTATAATTCAGAAAACATTTTAACAACCCCAAAGATATTTTAACAAAAACTCTAAAATTGTATCAAAATGAATTTAAATATGGGTTTAATTGTACTTTAACAGGGTGTTTTTGTATTATAACAAGGGGTACTTTGATTACAATTTACAACTTAAAATAAACTCAATCAATACTTTTTGGATTTTTGGCAAACTCAGAAGGCACCACGCCAAATTCATCCTTAAAATACCTGGTAAAGTACTTTGGATCGTTGAAGCCAACCTGAAAAGCAATTTCAGAAACTGAAAGCTGGCTTTTGGCAAGTAACTGAGCGGCTCGTTTCAGGCGCATTACCCTGATAAACTCAATGGGGGTTTTACCGGTAAGCGCCATCAGTTTGTTATACAAATGTCCCCGGCTTACACCGAGTTCTCTTCCGAGTTTTTCAACAGAAAATTCGGTATTTCCGATATTTTTCTCTACAATTTTCAGTGCTTTTTTCAGAAATTTTTCATCCAGCGAGGTTATGCCAATTTCGCCTGGCTTTATTTCGTATTTTTTATTAAAACTGCTTTGAAACGACTCTCGCATTTCAATCAGTCGTTTAATTTTCAATTCCAGTATTTCGTAGCTAAAGGGTTTTGTAATATAATCGTCGGCACCTGCTTCAAGACCTTCAATTTTTTGTTCATCAGAAGTCCGGGCAGTTAGAAGAATAACTGGTATATGCGATGTTCTGGCGTCACTTTTAATTCTTTTGCACAAATCAATGCCATTTACCACAGGCATTAAAACATCTGAAATCACTAGTTTTGGCAGCTCGGTTAAGGTAAGATGCCAACCTTCACGTCCATTGGCAGCTTCAAAAATAGTGTATTGTTGCTGAAAATTATCCTTCAAATATTTACGCAAATCTTCATTGTCTTCGACAATCAGCATCGCAGGTTTGGGTCCTTTTTCAAATTCATTTTTGGTTGCTATATCGTCTCTTTCTTCATCATAAAAAGGCTCATTTGGATAGGATGAAACATCGGCTTGATTTTCTTTGGAAACCGACTGAACCGACAATGGCAACCTCACTGTAAACCGACTGCCTTTGCCAACTTCACTTTCAACGTGAATGGTTCCATTGTGCATTTTAACAAACTCCTGCGATAGTGACAAACCTATGCCACTGCCCTGGTTAATGATGGATGCATCCTGCTCAACCTGATAAAACCGGTCAAAAATATGTACCTGCTTTTCGGGGGCAATGCCAATGCCATCGTCCTCAACCTGAATTTCCAGATACTCGTGACCATTAAATACGTCAACAAAACCATCATCGCCAAACTGAAACCTGTTAACCCGACAATAAATATTTCCATTTTCGTGGGTAAACTTTATGGCGTTCGACATCAGATTAAAAAGAATCTTTTCCAATTTATCCTGATCAAAATTTACCAGATATTCGCTTATGTTCGATTCGTAGCGGGAGGAAATCTGTTTGCTTTCCATTAGATCGGAAAACGAATTAAAACACTCTTCCAGAAATCGGGCCACATTACCATAGTTTAAGTTCAGCGATAAGCGGTCGACCTCCAGTTTTCGAATATCGAGCAATTGATTAACAAGGTTTAGCAACCGACGTCCGTTGCGTTGAATCATAACCAGTTGTTCACGTATGTCAACATCTGTAATTTGCTTTAATAACTTATCCAAAGGTGTAATAATCAACGTTAGCGGCGTTCTGAATTCGTGACTCACGTTGGTAAAGAACCTGATTTTCATATCATCAAGGTCGCGCATTCGCTGATATTCCAACTTTTCCTGCTCGCGTAAATAGTGCATTTTTGCTCTTCGGCGAATGGTGAAAACCAGTAATAAAACAAGTGACACAAAAAACAGGAAGTAAATAACATAAGCCAAAGGCGTTGCATAAAACGGTGGTATTACTTTCACCAATAATGTTGTTTCCTCATTGCCCCAACTGCCATCGCTGGCGGTGGCTTTTACTCTGAAAATATAGGTTCCGGGATTTAAATTTGTAAATGTAGCCACCCTGTTGCGCGCATCGGTTTCTATCCACTGATTGTTAAAACCCTCAAGCATATAACTAAAACGGGTTCTTTCGGGTTGAAAATAGTTCAGCGCTGAAAATTCAATTGAAAAAACATTTTGATTATGCCTTAGGCTGATTTCGGAAACTTCGTGAATGGCTTTATTGAGTATGACATGCCCGTTTTTTTTCTCTCCTATTTTTACACTTTGGTTAAACAGTTTAAAATCGGTTAGCACTAAACTAAATATATGCTGATGCTCGATAATTTCCGACGGTGTAAAAATATTAAACCCATAAGCTCCTCCAAAAATCATTTCTCCTTTGGATGTCAGCAAGGCCGAATGCTCGTTAAATTCTCTACCCTGCAGCCCATCCAAAACATCAAAATTGCGAAAGAAAATTTTACCCTGTGCATCGGTTTTAAGGTTGGATAACCCGTTTAATGTTGCAATCCAGAAATTCCCGGAATCATCTTCGAGCATGGTAATAATGTTGTTATCGGGCAATCCATGCTCTTCACGGTAAACAGTAAATGTGTTGTCATCACGATTTAAAAGGTTTAGCCCGTTGCGGGTTCCCACCCATAGTCTTCCTGAACGATCTTCCAAAACCGACAAAATAATTGGATGACTTAATCCCAAGGGATTATCTTCATTGTAAGTATAATGACGAAAGCGCCCTGTTTGGGCATCCAGAATATTCAACCCATCGGAGGTGCCAATCAGTAAATTACCCTTTCTATCCTCATTTAAAGCCAGTATAAAATTAGAATTAACCGAATTGTAATCGCCTGCTCTATGATGAATAAAAGCATCGCTGTTTTCGTCGTACAATTCTAATCCGCCGCCAAGGGTTCCAATCCAGATGCGCTTTTTCTTATCCTGAAATATTTGCCAAATTCTATCGTCGGAAAGAGAGGATGCATTTTGAGGATTATTTCTGTAGTGCTTAAAACGGTTGCCATCGAAACAATTCAACCCACCCTGATATGTTCCAATCCATAAGCGGTTTTTATGATCGACACATAAATGAACAATAATATCGTTACTGATTGAATTTGAATTTGTTGGCGAATGACGATATGTTTTAAACGTGTTGTTTTGGCGGTTAAAATAAACCAATCCGCTTCCGTTGGTGCCTATCCAGAGGTTGCCATTTTTATCTTCGGCAAAGCAGTTAACATCGTTTGAAAAATACAATCCGGTTTGATGAGGCTGACTTCTAAACAGTTTAAATTGATACAACTGCTCGTGAAAATAGTTTACCCCGTTTTTATAGGTTCCAACCCAAATTATGTTATCGGGGCTTTTGTGGATACAGGTTACTGTGTTGGCACTTAAACTGGTGGCATCGCCAGGCACATTTGTTATGTATCTGACAATCGATTTGTTTTTGTCAATCACGTTTATACCCCCATGGTCGGTTGCCACCCAAATGTTCCCTGCATTGTCTTCGAGCAATCCGGAAACCAGGTTACTCGACAACGCCGGCTTTGTGCGACTATTGAAAAAACGAACGTTGCCGGTTTTTCTTTCAACATAAATCACGCCATCAACCGAACTCATCGAGTAAAACCAGAGATCATCATTTGAATCGATAAACAGGCTTGGATATGGATTAATAGTGGTGGCGCCAAAGTAGTTAAGTTGCTGAATTATTGTAAGTGCTTCAACATCAAGCACATCCACTACCCCGGATGCATGCACAACATAAGCCAAACCCTTAGAACAAAAAGCAACATCCTGAATTTGGTTGGAGGATAAACCGGAATCTTTACTAATATGGCGAAACTCTCCTGTTATAGTGTTAATATGGTAAATGCCCATTTGGATGCTTGTAATCCATAAATTACCCAAATTATCGACTCTTAATGCATTAATTAAATTTCCGGGTATATTGTAGTTTTGTAATAGAGGATGCTCGTCAGTCACCTTTTCGGTAACAGGATTAAAAATAAAATGGCGGTTGGTAGTAAATAACCATAAATAGCCAAGATGATCTTCGTTGATGCGTTGAATACTGTTTTCAGGTAGTGTTGTCGGGTCGTCAGGTTTATTTTTAAAAACTCTGAAAGTGTAGCCGTCAAATCTGTTTAGCCCCGATACGGTAGCAATCCACAAAACACCTTTTCGGTCAGAAAATATTGTGTTAATCTGGTTATTGGATAAACCATTTTCATTATCAATTCGCCTGAATTGATTGGCTGCTTCCTGAGCACTCAGCTGAAACAGCATTAATTTCAATAAAATGATTAAAAGTAACTGGAACTTCAACATCAATTAAGGCTGAATAAATTAGAGCCTTAAAATACTCAATTTGTTTGAATCATCATAATTCCAACAAATAACCCTAAAAATAATCAACCCGGATTCATCAACTCATTATAATTGAATCAATAAACCCGGGCCAAACCACCAATACCAACGCTGTTTAAAGTGCTATCCTCATTACTCCCTTTAATTATTTAAATAGCATTAACCAGCCTGGCATTCAAACAAAAACTATTTTGCCCCACCGTTAATAATAGCTTGCAGAGCGCCATTATCTGTTATTGCTCCGGTAGAACGGTTAAACAAGGCAAATCCCTTATCACCATAAAAACCATTATCCCAATAAATTGGCACCATACCGTTTTGCACGGCAGCATTTGTTACGTATTCCAAATAATTATTTCGGGCAGTTATGTGTCGCGTTAGTGCATCTCCAGTAAGAGAAGCCCTTAACATAGCACCATATTCGCCTAAAATTACAGGCACCCCGTTGTTAACAAACTTGCTTTTCATTTTGCCAAAAGTGGTATTTACCCAAGCCTCCTGTCCCCAGTTTGAAACATTACCACCGACAAAAGCTGCTCCCCATTCTGTTTTTATTGCTCCACTTTCCATTAAAGTAAAATCGTAGGGATCGTAATAATGTACCTCAACCATCAGTTTGTTGTTAACATTGTCGGTTGGCATAACAAAGGAATTATAAGTGAATTCTATATTGGTATTATAACCCTGCACAACCAAATGGCGGTAGGCATTTCGTCCACCGGTAGCTCTCACAGTATTTACAAATGTTTGATTAAAGGAGTTTTGAACTGCCAAATTTTCATTTGTAGGAGCGTTATAATTACCGGCAACATGCACTTCATTGGTTCCGGCAAACAAAAGCCTGTCATCGTAATTGCGAAAATGTATGGCTATCTGCTTCCACAGAGCAGCAAGTTTTGTGTTTAATTCAGTTTGCTTTGAATAGATTGGCTGATCGAGCCAGCCCCCATCCCAATGAAGGTTAATAATCACAAACATGTCGTTATCCAAAGCATAGTTAATCACTTCTTCAACTCTTTCCTTCCATTGTTGAGAGATTTGAAAGGTTGATTGGTTGATGAGTTTATGCGACCATGAAACAGGTATGCGAATAGTATTAAACCCGGATGCTTTAACGGCATCAATTAAAATTTTAGTAGTAACGGGGTTTCCCCATGATGTTTCTCCACCTGAGTAATTGCCATTATTAACAACGATGGCTTCAAGCGAATTACCCAAATTCCATCCAAGTTTCATTAATTTTGCAAAATCGCCCGAGGTTAATGGCCGCATTCCGGTGTTATCAGGTTCAACATAATCTTCTTCGCCCGGATTAGGATCAGGATCAATGATTGTTGCGCCCTTCTGATTTATGGTTAAGGTAATTGTTTCAGCACCTTGCGCAGTGATTGTCATACTGGCTGTTCTGGCAGTTTCCGACTTATTGGTTTGAGCGGAAATGTTTACGGTAGCTGAACCTGAAGATACCTGAATATTAGGGAAACACCATCCTGAGGGCACAAAATTAATGCGCCACACAACGTTGCTGTTAATAGATATGAATTTGAATCCGCCTACAGCATCAAAATCAAGTATTAATGGGGTTGCCGACAACTCAACATCTTGCTGACTATCTGACTTATCTGTTTCCTTGTCGGCTGAACAGCCAGCAATGATACAACCTAAAACCAAAGTGGTTAATATTAATTTCCTCCATCCAATCGCCATCATAAATTTGTTTTTAG
>CALEUX010000172.1 GCA_937920475.1 uncultured Marinilabiliaceae bacterium | reverse complement strand
ATTTATTATAGACTCTTAGAAGTTTAGATACCAGACAGAAAGACGTGTCCCGGTTTTTCGGGAAAAGACTTAACAGAAATTACAGACAAACAAGACGATTAAATTATTTTGCTTATTTTAAGCATGTTACTTTTTATATCTTTTTTCGATAAACCGGAACACGTGTCTAAAAGTCTTTCCCCGATACTCGGGACTTCGCGTCTTATGTCTAAAAAATAATTTTAAACAGTTTCTAAAACTTTAAAGTTTATTTTCTCCAAAGAGATTCCATCTCTTCAAGGGTTTTTCCTTTGGTTTCGGGAACCATTTTCCAAACAAAAATTGCCGACAGAACACTCATCAATCCATAAAAAGCATAAGTTGTTCCACCACTAAATTCCATCATGGCCGGATAGGTAGATGAAATAAAATAGTTGGCAGTCCACTGCGCTGCTACAGCAATAGCGACAGCACGACCACGAATTTTATTGGGAAATATTTCTGAAATCAGCACCCAGCAAATTGGACCCCATGACATCATAAATGATGCAGTGTAAACAATAATAAAAATCAAAGTGCCAATTCCAATTATGTTAAGGAACGAAAGCGCCGAAATAGCTATCATTCCCACAGCCATACCTATTGAACCAACAATTAGCAATGGCTTACGGCCCCATCTATCAACAGTAGCAATAGCCAGTACTGTAAAAGCTACGTTAACCAGGCCCATAACAACAGTTTGTAACATAGAAGCATCTTTGGCAGCTCCCATACTTTCAAAAATGCGGGGAGCATAATACAATGCTACATTAATACCTACAAACTGCTGAAAAACTGATAATAAAATACCGATTAAAATCACCACTTTACCATACGAAAAAAGTTTTCCGGAATGATGTTCGATGGTATTTTTTATATCGTTCAGAATTTCACGTGCTTTATCTTTTCCATTAATTTTGGTAAGAATGACTAACGCCTCCTCATTTCTATTTGACAACGATAAATAGCGCGGTGTTTCGGGCACCAGGAAAAGTAATAATCCAAACAACCCAGCTGGAATTGCTTCAGAAAGGAACATCCATCTCCAGCCTATAGAGTTAATCCAATCAAGGGTTTCACCATTGGCAATACCCCAGTTAACAAAATAAACCACCAGCATACCAAAAATGATGGCAAATTGGTTTAGCGATACCAGCCTGCCCCGGATGTTTGCAGGAGCAATTTCGCCAATATACATAGGACTAATTGCGGATGCCATTCCCACGCCTATACCACCAATAATCCGATAGAAATTAAACATCATTAACAGGCCAATAGATGCTTCACCTTTTGGGAAGAACAGAAATTCAGGATACCCTGAACCCAGAGCCGACACAAAAAACAGGAATGCAGCAATCATTAATGATTTTTTTCGGCCAAACCTTGATGCAAACAAACCCGATAATGCACCACCAATAATACAGCCAATAAGCGCGCTCGATGTGGTTGCTCCATGAATGAACGTGCTTAAGCCCTGACTATCTATTAAAAAGGCCTGAATTGATTTCTCGGCACCGGAAATTACCGCGGTGTCGTAACCAAACAATAATCCGCCAAGGGTGGCCACAAGTGTGAGACCAACTACGTAAAATTTGTTTTTTCCTTGTTCCATTTTTCAGGATTTAGATTTTTTCAAAGATTTAGATTTACAAAAGCAAAAAAGCGTAAGCCTTAAAAGCCAACGCATTTGGGTAGAAAACCACACCGGGTAAAAACAAATTTTACCCGGTTGGGGTGTTATAAAAATAGCAATTAAATGTACAGGTTAATTAATTGCTCGTAAAGTTCCTGCTTGCCACTGATTTGTTTAGGCTCGCCCACTTCTTTGGCAATATTGTACATATCCAGAAGCGACAATTTACCGGCTTCAAAATCTTTACCTTTACCACTATCGAACGATGCATAACGGTTGGCACGCATTTTCAGATAGTCAGATTGTGTTAAAATTTTATCAGCAATTACCAAGGCACGTGCAAAAACATCCATACCGGCAACGTGAGCAATAAAAATATCCTCAAGGTCGGTTGAGTTACGACGTGTTTTAGCATCGAAGTTGATACCACCATGTTCGAAACCTCCAGCCTGAAGAATCTCTAACATGGCTTCGGTAATTTCGTAGATATTGGTTGGGAACTCATCGGTATCCCATCCGTTTTGGTAGTCACCTTTGTTGGCATCAATTGAACCAAGTTTTCCTGCATCGGCAGCCATACGAAGCTCGTGAGCAAAAGTATGACCAGCCAAAGTAGCATGGTTAACTTCCACATTCATTTTGAAATCGTTAATCAGACCTTGTTTTTCGAGGAAACCTAGAACAGTTTGGGTATCGAAATCGTACTGATGCTTAGAAGGCTCCATTGGCTTAGGCTCAATAAAGAATGTACCTTTAAAACCTTGAGCGCGGGCATAGTCGCGAGCCATACGAAGGAATTGACCCATATGGTCGAGTTCCTTTTTGGTGTTGGTGTTCAGAAGGCTCATATAACCCTCACGTCCCCCCCAGAAAACATATCCGGTACCACCTAAAGCGATGGTAGCATCGATAGCATTTTTAACCTGAACAGCAGCATTTGTAATTACATTAAAATCAGGGTTTGTTGAAGCACCGTTCATGTATCTTGGGTTGCTGAATACGTTAGCAGTACCCCACAACAGTTTCACACCTGAAGCAGCTTGCTTTTGTTTGGCATAATCAACCAGTTTAACCAAACGTTTTTCAATTTCAAATACAGAACCATCGCCCACAACATCGGTATCGTGGAAACAGTAGAATGGAGCACCAATTTTGGTTATAAATTCGAAAGCTGCATCCATTTTATCTTTTGCAGCCTGAATTGGATCAGAAGCAACATTCCAGGGATATTCAACTGTTCCGGGACCAAATGGGTCGCCACCTTCACCACAGAAAGTATGCCAGTAGGCAATAGCAAAACGCAAATGCTCTTTCATGGTTTTTCCGGCCACAACCTGATCGGCATTATACCATTTAAAAGCTAAAGGGTTTTTCGATTCTTTACCCTCGTATTTTATCTCCCCAATTCCGGGGAAATATTCCTTGTTACCTAATGTTACGCTCATAACAACTAATTATTGAAAATTAAAAATTTAATTGATTCTTCCATTGATTATATGTCTCATTCACAGCAGACTTATCAGTATCCGGAACTATCGTTTCCAAACATTTCAAATTTGCAAACGTTTCGGCGGCACTGCTGTAAATACCAGATCCAAGTGCAGCGCCTCTGGCGGCACCCAAAGCTCCATCAGTATCGTACAACTCAATACGGGCATTCAGTACGTTGGCCATCGTTTGTCTGAAAAGCGGGCTTAAAAACATGTTGGCTTTTCCAGCTCTAACCACGTCGGCCTTTATTCCCATTTCACCCATAATATCAACACCATAGCGAAAACTAAATGCAATGCCTTCCTGGGCTGCTCTGAGCATATGCGACTGATTATGGGTATTAAATCCAATACCTTTAATGGCAGCTCCCGGAGAAGTATTTCCCAACACACGTTCGGCCCCATTTCCAAACGGATATACCAAAAGCCCATCGGCACCAACAGGCGCTTTCACAGCCACATCGTTCATCGATGCATAGTCCATTCCATTGGCTACATTTCTGCGCAGCCATGAATTTAATATACCAGTACCATTGATGCACAATAAAACGCCCAATCGCTTTTGCGCTGATGAATGGTTGACATGCGCGAAATTATTAACGCGCGATTGCAGATCGCAGGCCAAAGAATCATTTACACCATACACAACACCTGAAGTACCTGCTGTTGCAGCAACTTCGCCCGGCTCAAGCACGTTAAGCGAGAACGCATTGTTTGGCTGATCGCCGGCACGGTAACTCACAGGGATTCCGGCAGGCAAACCAAGCTCTGCAGCAACAGAATCCAATACTTCTGCCTGTTTAGAAAAGGTAGGTACTATTTCAGGAATCAATGAAGATGAAAAACCATAATAACTGAATAATTTATCAGCTACAGATTCCTTGTTAAAATCCCACATAATGCCTTCCGACAAACCAGAAACGGTAGTTTGCATTTTGCCAGTAAGTTTGTAAGCAATGTAATCGCCTGGAAGCATGATTTTATGAATCCTGGCAAAAAGTTCGGGTTCATTTTCCTTTACCCATTTTAGCTTGGATGCTGTAAAGTTTCCCGGTGAGTTCAAACAACTGCCCAGGCAATAATCTGAACCAAGTTCGGTAAAGGCTTTATCTCCGATTGCAACAGCGCGGCTATCGCACCAGATGATTGAAGGACGAATAACTTCTCCTTTTTCATCCAGTGCAACCAAACCGTGCATCTGGTAAGAGATTCCAATGGCTTTTATATCATTTTTATTAACATTGGCTTTTTGGAGCACCACTTTCAGTGCATTTTTCATGTTTTCCCACCATAAAACAGGATCCTGTTCGGCCCACCCCGCCTTTTTGGCCATAATGGTCATTTCTTCAGAAGGGAAAAAAGCTGAAGCGGCACAACTTCCATCGGCTACTTTCAATAAGCTCACCTTTACCGATGAACTTCCTACGTCAATTCCTAAAGTAAACATAAATAATCTGTTCTGTTCTGGTTTGCAAATATAAAAAACTTTTATAAAGATTCTCTAACAAAAACTTTTGTTGGTACACAAATTTGCATAGAAATATCTTCCGACACAAATTCGGCGGCCTTTCTTCCCATCATCTGGAAGTCGGTGGAAATAACAGTAATCCCTTTATAGATAAACTTTTTCATAGGGGTTTCATTATATGATATGAGTCCTGTATCGTGTCCGGGTTCCAGTTTCTTTTCACGGCATTGTTCAAGAAATCGCCCCAACATCCTGTCAGAAACACTGAAATAGGCAACCCCTGCCCTCACTTCAAAAGCAGAAGGATTAGTAAGCACGCTGTGTGAAATATTGTATTTCTTACAAAAACGGCTGAAATGGTGAACAGAATCCATTGGATGGTTCGTAAACTCGGGGTAGAGAAACACAAATTCCTTGTATTTTTTCAATAGATGCTGTACTTCTTCGAGACAATCGAACACCGGTTTTCCAAAATCCTGAAATAAATAATTATTCTCGGGGCGTGCATGAATATTCCAGTCAATAACCAATAATTTATCAGTGGGTATCAACTTTAACATATCGGCCATATCTTCATGGTCGAAAGGCATCACCACGTATTTAGAGTATTTTCCAAGACTGGCTTCAATTTGACGGCGAAAAACATCGGGGTTATAATGGTGAAAATGTACATCGGCCATAACATTTTTTGGAAGGTTTTTAGTAAACGAATCGTACAAAACCTCTTTATAAGCCTTAAATGTGTCGAGAAAAAGGAAAACCCGTCTCACCTCACGGGCAATAAAATATCCTTTATTGGGAACAGAATCTATAACGCCTTGCTCTTTTAAAATAGAATAAGCTTTAAAAACAGTATCGCGGCTAAGATTATAATATTTACAAACATGATTAACCGAAGGTAAATGGTCGCCAATATTCAAACGTTTTTCTGAAATGGCATGATTAACCGAATCTATTAGTTGTCGGAACTTTGGGGTATCTCCCTGGCTATCGATAATAAACTTAAATGCTTCTTTTTTAGGCGACATAGTGTTCTGGTCTGTTACGGTCAAAGATATGGCTTTTTTAAATAAGTGATACTTCTTGCTACGTTTTTTTAATATTTTTTTCTGGAAATCATAAAAAAACAAAAAAAGCAACGCAAAGAAACTAAAACAAACTGATATATCAATATTTATATTGTATTTTTGCAACCTGAAAATTCAACGGAAAACGGTTCAATAAATTTCTTCAGAAAATTCACCAGGGCAAAACCAGTCCTGATAGTTGGGCATAACGTTTTGCCAGACTTAACAACATTATTTGAATACATGCAAACTTTTTTTGAAACCGGGCTTAAGCCCGAAATTCTCGAGTCAATCGGGAAAATTGGTTTTGTAAAACCTACCCCTATCCAGTCAAAAACTATCCCCTTTATTTTGGATTCAGATAACGACCTGATAGCGATGGCTCAAACCGGAACCGGTAAAACGGCTGCTTTTGGTTTGCCCATCTTAAGTAAATTGAATATTAACGCAAAAGAGATTCAATCCATAATACTCTGTCCAACCCGCGAGTTGTGTTTGCAAATAACACAGGATTTGAAAGTTTATTCGGAGTTTTTGCCGGTATCAATTGTTCCGGTTTATGGTGGAGCACCCATTTATCAACAAATAACAGCGCTTAAAAATAAATGCCATATTGTTGTTGGTACCCCTGGCCGTGTTAACGATTTAATTAACCGCAACAAACTTGATTTATCGTCGGTTAAGTTTCTGGTTCTTGACGAAGCCGATGAAATGCTGAAAATGGGCTTCCGCGATGAGATGGATGCTATCTTATCGCAAACACCTTCCACTAAACAAACCTTGCTGTTTTCGGCTACCATGCCTCCCGATATTGCAGGAATGGCCGGAAAATATATGCATAAAGCAGAGAAAATTTCTGTTGGCCGTCAAAATACTGCTCACGAAAATATCTCTCATGAATTTTGTGTTACCAAATCGGAGCATTGTTATCAGGCTCTTCGACGTTTAGCTGACATTAACCCTGATATTTACAGTATTGTTTTTTGTCGCACAAGAATTGAAACCAAAGAAATAGCCGATAAACTTATTGCCGATGGTTACAATGCCGATTCTATACATGGTGATTTATCACAGGCTCAGCGAGATATGGTTATGAACCGTTTTCGCAACAAGCATTTGCAAATATTGGTAGCAACAGATGTTGCAGCCCGAGGACTGGATGTAGATAACCTGACACATGTTATTCATTTCCATTTGCCCGATGACCAGGAAAATTATATTCATCGAAGCGGACGTACCGGTCGGGCCGGTCGCAAAGGCGCTTCCATTGCTATTGTTTCGCCCGGTGAAACCCGGAAGTTATTCTTCCTGGAAAAGCAAATTGGTCAAAAGTTTATTAAAAAGCAGGTTCCATCAGGTGAAGAGGTTTTTGAAAAGCGTTTATCTAACTTTTTACAACATGTAACCTCAGCCGAACCTCAGGGCTATGATCTTTCAAAATACATGCATATAATCGAAAGCAGTTTGCAGTCGCTTTCGAAAGAAGAGATTATTAAAAAGTTTATTGCCATTGAGTTTAATCGCTTTCATGCCGATTACCAAAAAGCGCCAGATCTTAACATCAGCGCAACATCTGAGCGGGTGGCGACCAAACGAAGCATAAATGGTTCGAGGCGTGAAAAGTTTGCCCGATACAGCATTAATTTGGGAGCTAAAAATAACTTAAAGCCAGATTTGTTAATTAACATCATCAACAGGCAAACACCCGACAGAAAAATTGCCATTGGTAAAATTGAAATTCAGCAAAAGGTTTCCTTTTTTGAAGCTGATATCCAGCACGAAAAGCACTTGATACAAGCCTTTCGCAGAGCAAAATACAAAGGAATGTCGTTAATGGTACAACCTTTCCAAAAAAAGTAAAAGGACTCCGGTAATACCGGAATCCTTTTACTTAACCAAACCTAACCCTAAACTATGAGAAAACATAAATAAAGTATCAATATTTATGCCAAAAATTAAAAAAGAGCAGCTTTCGCTGCTCTTTTTTTTCTAAACCTAATTAACCTTACCTAACCTAAACCTATGAAAAAACTCTTTGTTCTTTCATAAAACAAATATACAACGAAAAAAAAGGGATATTAGATAATATTTGTTAAATCTTGTTAATTCAGATTTTAGAAATTATACCTGAACGATATTCCCATATTTTCGCGCATTTGTAGCTTTCGCGATTCGTTTTCATAGTATCTCAGATTGGCTACAATACGAGTACTTAAAAACACATTGATGCGCATATCCAAAATCATGTCCCAGTCGGCCTGAACTTTGTCTTTCTTCTCAAAGTAGTCGTAAAAAATATTGGTGGCCGATGTAAACTTTATCTCCTTATTAATTTGCCATGAAAAGCTGTTAATCAACGAACCTCCAGTGAGAAATGCCGAACGCTTATCCTCAGGAACATTGTAGCGTCGCTGGTCAATTTTGGCTGTATCGAGCACAACCGTTAGTTTTGAGGTAACAGGGGATATCATTAATGTAAAATTCTTCTTTTTAAAATCCATACCAGCGGCCAGCGTAAAATAACCGGGCGACATAAAGCCAGAAATGGGATTTTCCTTTAAAGCATCGTTACGTGCGTAGCCGTAAAAAAACTGTGTTTTTAAATTAAACAGAAAACTGTAGTACCAGCTTTTACTGGCATTTATACCATATTTACTGGTTAAATCAATCAGGTCGTCGTTTACTCTCGAAAGACTTCCCTGTGTTTGAATAATTCCCAGTTTGTGTATGGCACTGTTTTCCCATTGGGTTTTTCCCTCTTCGTAAATAGCTTTAATGCGCAAATCGCTTAATAGCGACACCGAATTTTGTCCACCTTTAGCCCAATTCTTTAAATAAGCTTGTGAAAATTGAATGTTTTCGGAGCCTGAAAATTTCCAGGGGCGTTTGTGCAATGCCACCTTTTCGAGTTTATCAGGTAATGTTGGCGCATCGCGTCGGAAAATTTCTGCAAGGCTTTCGCGTGACGCTCTTCGTTCAGCAGAAGCCCCTTCTTTCAATTGGGGGGGATCGGGCAATGTTTCAAAATGAACCTGAACCAATTCAGGGTAATCGTAATAAACTCCCATCATCAAATTCCTGTATGAATACGAACGTTCATTGACGATGTTATTATATTGCTCAATTGCATTATTCTGCTTTACCTTCGATTTTAAATCAAGGACATTTGAAACAGGATTTAATGTTTCGACCCTCAGCAGTGGTGCTGGCTTTTTCCGGTATATTACGGGTAATGCCAATGGTGAAACCTGCCGGGTTTTAAAATAGCCCATATCAATTCGATATGGATTAAAATTACGCTTAATAGTTTGGCCATTTAATGATAACTGAACCACAGAACGCTGTAATTCAGGTGTAAAATAATAATCAGATGGATAAAAAGGTATGACTGAGCCTCTCAACCACATTTTCTCAGGCCAACAATGGGTTTGATTGTAATAGTCGATATAAAACTCAGGAATACCAGCATCCCTAAACATCAAAACCGAAGGAGATGCCTTTGGAAAATACTTCTGCACAACTGATTGGGCTACAACCCGAGGTCCACTAATTGAAATAAGGAAAACCGAAAAAAGAATCCATTTATTTACCTTCATATTTTAATAAAATTGTAGGTTAAAAATACAGAAAGAATGATGGAGGTTAAGTTCAGGGACTAATAACAATCAGCAGATTTTCCGGTACTGACTGTTGCACAAAAATAGGTTAAAAAACTGATTTCGTAAAAAAGTAACAGCGCTCAAATTCATTAATTATTCAAAAAAAGAATAAAAATGGAAGCGTTAGGATGGAAACAGAATAAGAAAGAATGCAAAATTATTCTAACGAAATTTAAATCCTAACAGGATCGAATCCAAACTTGTTGCTTAAATAATTCAACACTAATTAATAATTAAACCAGCTTTTGACTCTCCAAATCTGGCTAAAAATGCGTTTTTTTGTAGTTTGAAACAGAATTACAGGTCATTTACACACTATTGTACCAATCAGTTGAGCTGATGCACGATTTAACTACAGGAAAAGAAGCCAGATTAATTTTCAGATTTGCATTACCTATGGTAATTGGCAATATGTTTCAGCAACTATACAATATTGTTGACAGCATAATTGTTGGCAAATATCTGGGCACCGAGGCTTTGGCTGCTGTAGGAGCATCATTCCCCATTTTTTATACTTTAATTGCCTTTGTTATTGGAATTGGCAGCGGGGCCACTGTGGTTATCAGTCAGTATTTTGGAGCACGCGATTTTGAAAAAGTTAAGAAGGCCATAGGTACCATTTACCTCTTTATGTTTGGGGCTGGCATAGTTTTAACTGTTTTTGGAATTATAATGAGCCGCCAGATTTTTACGATGCTTAAAATTGGCGAGGATGTCATGCCACAAGCCATTACCTATTTCCAAATTTACATGGTGGGGATGGTAGGTTTCTTTGGATTTAATGGAACCGCATCCGTTTTAAGAGGCTTGGGCGACAGTAAAACGCCTTTGCTGTTTTTATCGCTGGCTACGGTTGTCAACATATTCCTCGATTTATTATTTGTTGTGGTTTTTAAATGGGGAATTGCCGGTGCTGCCTGGGCTACAGTTATTGCACAAGCGGGAGGTTTTGTTTCTGCTATTATCTACCTGAACCGCCGCGACCATCTGATTCATTTCAGCCTAAAGTCGCTGAGTTTCGACCGTTTTACCTTTTGGCAAAGTGTTCGCATTGGCTTACCTACAGGGTTTCAGCAAACATTTGTGGCCTTAGGCATGATGGCTTTAATAAGAATTATTAACAATTTTGATACAGTTGCGCTGGCTGCCTACACAGCTGCAAGCCGAATAGAAGCACTGGCTGCCATGCCTGCTATGAACCTGGCCTCTGCCCTATCGGCCTTTGTTGGTCAAAATTTAGGTGCCGGGCGAATTGACCGCATAAAAAATGGTGTGTGGGCCACTCAAAAAATGGCCTGGACCATAAGTATTACCGTTATGATACTTGTTATTTTTCTGGGCGATGAACTCATGAGTTTGTTTAACAACGACCCGGAAGTAATACAACACGGAAAAGAATATCTGATTATAGTCTGTTCGTTTTTCGTGGTTTTTTCGTCCATGTTTGTGCTTCACGGCATGTTGCGGGGTGCCGGAGCCACATTAATACCAATGTTTATCACCCTCATTTCACTTTGGATAATACGTATTCCTTTGGCCGTATTCTTTTCATCGAAAATTGGTGAAACAGGCATTTGGTGGAGCATTCCATCGGGATGGATTGTAGGTTTAGTCGGCACTTGGATTTACTATAAAACCGGGCTTTGGAAAAAGAAAACTCTCGTGAGAAACTCAGAAGGTGTTTAAAATTATTTTCTATCACTATTGTCCGGTAAAAAATACATTCTTCGTTTAAGTGCTCTCCCGATGAATCGGGATTACTTTTTTTATTCATTCGTGTTTTCTTTTTAAGGCATTCATGATCCGCTTCGCTCCACTTCAGCAAAAAAAAGTAAGCACATTTTGCTTTGAGTGAGCGCAGTGAGCAAACTTGTTTGCATCAATGCCGAGCGTAGCAAAATTCAACGGAGTTAAAAAATGCCG
>CALEUX010000171.1 GCA_937920475.1 uncultured Marinilabiliaceae bacterium | reverse complement strand
CCTAGCAGATAAAAAAGTTGACGGCTTATGGTGCCGTCAGGTACCAAAGCCCGGTAAAAACCATCATCCAATAATACCTTTCGCCCCAATGGTGGCGAGAGATTCAGCATAACCAATAATCCTGCCGATATTTGGCCCTTAACTGGGCCACATTCAAAATATCATTTATAGATTGTCTTTAACAAAGGCAGAAAACTAAATTTAAACAGCTTAATAAAATGTATTTAGCTTAATCAAGCATTGAAATCAGGAGTTTATGAATTTTCCTGATTTTAATACCATAGTATCTTGTTTCGCCCAAGCCTACCACCCAACGGATACCATTAATACTGTTGGTTAGAAAAATTTCATCGGCTAATTGCAATTCTGAAGCAGTGGTTCCGGGTAGTTCCACAATTTTATAGCCTTGTTGGGGCAGAATCTCCATTAATTTCTGACGAATAATGCCCTCGATGCAGCCTGAACCAATTCCGGGCGTATAAAACGTATCATCTTTTATCCAGAAAAGATTTGAGCTAACCGATTCAATATACTTTCCCTGCCCGTTTTGAAGCAGGCAGTCGTCAATGTTATGTTCTTTGCAAAAAAGGCCTGCCATTACATAGGGCATTGAAGCAACAGTTTTAAAGGGTGAAATGGGCGAAACCTGTTTTGGAAATTCTGAGAAGAAATCTATTACCAGCCCTTTATCGTTGAGTGGGTATCCTTCAAATGGCAGGGGCGAAGCTTCAATTATCCATGATGCCTGCAAATTTTGGGGCGTATACAGGCCTTCTCCTTTACGAAAAACCGTAACCCTGATACGCACATCACCAAAAAACCGGTTTTTATTAACCAACGACACCATTCGCTCTTCCAACTCCACGCGTGAGGGGAAGCCCTGAACCGAGAGCCGGAGTACCGCCATGCCCCGGATTAACCGGTTGTAATGTTCCGGAAAAAAGAGAGGGCGCCCTTTATGGTAACGAATGGTTTCAAACAACCCATCGCCAAACCGAAAAGCCCTGTTATCTGATTTAAATAAAGGCGTATCGGTGAGATAATACAACCCATCATAAACCAGATACGTTTTATTCTTCTCCATCAGAATATTTTAAATGACAACAGCTGGTTTACAAACCTGATGATTAATGAGGGTTCGTACAACAAGGGGAAAATAAAACCATAAACAGCACCAAAGAAATGGGCATCGTGACCAATATTGTCAATCTGTTTTTTTGCCATATATGCCGAATAGATGAGGTATAAAACCCCGAAAACGATGGCAGGCACCGGAACAACAAAAAACAGCAGAAGGGTTGAATAAGGGCTGAAAAAAATGGATGTAAACAAAACGGCCGATACTGCCCCCGATGCACCTACTGCGTTATAGGCATGATTGGAACGGTGTTTTATGAGTGAATAAAAAGCAGAAACCGGTATGGCCGTTAGAAACAAAATGAGAAAACGCAATTCGCCACTACCGGTAAAAAAATGGTTAAAGAAAAAAACAACCGGCTGGCTAAACGAATACAAAACATACATATTTACAAGCAAATGGAACCAATCGGCGTGCAAAAATGCATGCGAAATCATTCGCACATACTGCTTACGGTTTATTACACTCCAGGCGTTGAGCTGATAGCGGGCCATAATTTCGGGACTGCCAAAAGCAATAAAGCTAACAATGCAGATAACTGCTATCAGAATAATGGGTATCGTCATAGTCTTAAAAGCTTCAGGAATTTACCAGTTGTTAATGTAAAATTTTAAAAACCAATTCTTTTAGCAGGTCGCCATGGGTAGCCGAAACATTGCCAAAACCTTTACTTTTCATGTCGTACTCGCGCAAAAGTGATATAATTTGTGCCACTTTAATGCCCGAATAGTTTTTGGCTCCTGTTTGGTAATTATCCACAAAAAACGGGGCAATTTTCAAAGCCGAAGCCACAGCTCCTTTGCTTTTATCGGGCAAATAGTAATACATCAACAGTTTGCTAAAATAGCCAAACAATGTGCTTGTAACCATTGGTAGCGGATAATCCTTGGGATTGGCTGCAAATGCTTTAACAATGCGGTTGGCTTTAACCACATCTTTATGCATAAGGGCTGCCTGCAATTCAAAAGGGTTATATTCTTTACTGATACCAATGTTTTTTACCACATGATCGACCGAGATGTGCTTATTTCCCGGCCCCATAGCCACTAAAAGCTTGTCAATGGCCTGTACTACTTTCTCCAGTTCGGCGCCTAAAAATTCGGTGAGTAGAACCTGGGCTTTGGGATCGATGGTTAGCCCAAGTTGTTTTACATAGCCCGAAATCCAAGGCCCAACCTGATTGTCGTATAGTTTTTTCGATTCAAACAGAATGGCATGTTTCTGACCGTTGAGGGCGGCGTAAAACTTGGTTCGTTTGTCGGGCGACTTGTACTTATAGTTAATTACAAGTATGGTGGAGACCAATGGCGTTTTAAAATAACTCTCCATCAGTTCCATCTTATCGAGGTTCTGAGCCTCACGAACAATAATTAATTGACGCGGTGCACCCATGGGGTATCGCCGTGCAGCATGAATCAGGTTTATTACATCGGTGTCTTTGCCATACAAAATGGTTTCATTAAAACCTCGCTCTTCTTTTTTAAGCGCATGTTTCTGAATGGTTTCAGAAATTTTATCAATAAAGAAGGGCTCCTCACCATATAAAAAGTAAATGGGAGCAAAAACACCTTGTTCAACCTGTTTTATAATATCTTCAAACTTCATCGATGGTTAATTCTCAAACTTCAGGTGTTTCACCGATTTTCCATTGTTAATAATCTCTTTAAGCGCGTTAACCCCAATGCGAATATGGCTTTCAACAAAATCGCGTGTAACACGCTTATCGCTTTCGGCTGTTTTAATGCCGGTTGAAATCATTGGTTGGTCCGATACCAACAACAACGCTCCGCAGGGGATTGAATTAGCAAAACCAACTGTAAAAATAGTGGCTGTTTCCATATCGATGGCCATGGCACGGGTTTTACCCAAATATTTTTTAAAGCGTTCGTCGTATTCCCAAACCCTTTTGTTGGTGGTAAAAACGGTACCTGTAAAATAATCGCGTCCATAATCGCGTATGGCAGTTGATACGGCACGTTGCAGACTAAATGCCGGAAGAGCCGGCACTTCGGGGGGCAGATAGTCGTTGGATGTACCATCGCTTCGGATGGCAGCAATGGGCAGAATTAAATCACCAAGGGTGTTACTGGCTTTTAAACCACCACATTTGCCAAGGAAAAGGACTGCCTTTGGACTGATGGCGCTGAGCAAATCCATAATGGTAGCTGCATTGGGACTTCCCATTCCAAAGTTAATGATGGTTATTCCATTGGCACTACAACTGGGCATATTGTGTCCTTCGCCCAAAATGGGGGCATCGTACCACTTCGAAAATAATTCTACATAATTATTGAAGTTGGTAAGTAATATGTAATCGGTAAACTGGTCGAGCGGCCTGCCTGTATAGCGAGGCAGCCAGTTTTCAACTATTTCCTGTTTTGTCTTCATTGCACAAAATCGGTTTATTTTGTTTTGAATTTTATCGGTCTTTAAGCAAGTCGAATGATTTGTTGACCTACTAAGATAAACGAAATTGGGGATTTTCTCTTAATTTGCATAAAAAATGAATTATGCAACAGCTCAATCTGCCGCCATTCGATGCAAAAATAGCAGAAGAAAAGGGGAAAAAGCGCATTTTTGATGTTATTCGAAAAAAATATGTGGCATTAACTCCTGAAGAGTGGGTGCGCCAGCATTTTATTCATTTAATGGTTGATTATCTTAGGTATCCGTTAGGTTTGATGGCGGTTGAAAAAATGGTGGTTGTAAACCAATTACGCCAGCGGGCCGATATCGTGTTGTATAACCGACAGTTAAAACCAGTGCTCATTGTTGAATGCAAGGCTTCGGAAGTGGAGGTTGGACAGGAAACCCTGAACCAGGCAGCACGTTACAATATTTCTTTAGGCGTTAAATATTTGGTTGTTACCAATGGGCTGACTACTTATTGTGTTGAAATTAACAGCAATCGTGATGGTTATCAACTATTATCAGAATTGCCGGCGTTTGAAAAGTTGGCAGAATTTATGGCTTGATTAATTGAAACAGAAGTTCATCATCATAACCATTTTTGACTTTAAGCCACTCCTTTTTTGTGCCTATTAAAGTAAATCCAAGATTTTTAAACAGGTGAATGCTGGCTTCGTTGCTTTGCGCCACATTGCAATAGAGATTATGAATGCCCAAAACATCAAAAGCATAATTGATAAATAATTGAAGAGCTTTTTTTGCCAATCCTTTTCCTCTGAATGATTCATGAATTAGAATTCCCAGCCCGGCTCTGTTGTGAAAGGGGTCAAAATCAAACAGGTCAATCATGCCAATTGTTTTTTCAGGCAAAGATTGACCTGCGAATTCAATTATTAGGCGCAACTGACGTGTTTGGTATATATCAAGAGATGTTGACCGGATATATTTCTCAAGCTGATATTTGCTGAATGGCACCAATGTGTTTGAAACCTGCCATAACGACATGTTATTTTCCCATTGATATAGTAATTCAACATCTGCCAGTTCAACCGCACGTAAAATAATCTGTTCGCCTTTTATCATTTAAAACGCTTATTCTTTTTCCATAATAAATGATGGTACATAAAAAGCCCTCTGCCGGGTGCCAAAAACATCTCTCAAGGGCACAAAAAACTGGTGGTCAATCTTTTTAAATCCCTGGTTTTCAATTTCAAGCCTGTAGCTTCGTCCCGAAGGCAAAATGGCTACAAATTTTCCGGTAAGGGTGTTGGGGCGATATACGCCCATGGATTGAGCCGTTTCCGTATCAAACACTCTGATAACGGCTTCGCCCATTGGCGTTTTATCAGGATTGAAGATATGGCTGGCTACCACTGCCAGCGAACGGGCATCATCTTCGGGGAAAGCAATGATATAAATATCCGAGGCTCCCATTCCACCAATCTGGCGCGACGAATAGTAAACGCGTTGTCCGTCGGGAGTTGGCAGGTAAAAGATATCATCATCAGGCGTATTAATGGGGTAGCCAATATTAACAGCTTTCGACCATTTGCCTTTATCGTCGAGTTCGCTTTTAAAAATATCGTATCCGCCCATCGAATTATGGCCTTCGGAAGAAAAGTACAATGTGGTGCCATCGGGATGAATAAATGGACTTTCCTCATCGAGAGGAGTATTGATGTTGGCTCCTGCATTCAGAGGTTGCCCCCAGGATCCATCAGGTAAGAGATAGGATACATAAATGTCTTTTCCGCCATAACCGCCTGGTCGGTCGCTCGAGAACCAAATTGTAGTACCATCACTTGAAAGACTTGCATGGGTCTCAATATGTGTTGAATTAATGGGCTCAGGGAGAGGTACTGGTTCAGTCCATCCGTTAAAAGTGTAACGGGAGGTGTATAAACTACCTGAATATCCGTCGTTTTGGAAGAAAATCAGGGTTTGGCCATCGGAACTTAAACTAACAGTAGCACGGTTTCCGAAATATTCGCCCGGCAGAGCCAACTTTTCTGCGCGTGTCCATCCTCCATCTCTCCAATGCGACACATAAATACTTTCGAAAAATCCACCACCTGTTCTTTCCATGCCTTTTTCGGGTCGGTTCGAGGTGAAATAAATGGTTGACTCATCAAGGGCTACTATGGGACTATGGTCTTCATAAGGTGAGTTAATGGCTTGTCCCAGGGCATATATCTGATATTTTAAGGGGTTCTTGGTTAGCTCAAGGGCATTAATACTATATGCCATTTCACGGTTAAAGGCGCTTAAAAGGTTTTTTTGTTTGGTTGAAGAGAGTAGCCTTTTATATAATTCAATAGCCTCGTTGAACTTATAGTTTTGATGCAATGCCATTGCCAGATAAAAGTGCGATTCAATAGCATTTCTTGATGGTTTTTTCTCGAGAGGGAAAAATCTGGATGCTAATTCCAGGTAATGCAAGGCTTTTGCATCTTCGCCGGGAATGTACAAATAACAATAGCCGGTTAACAAAACGGCTTCGCTGTTCTCGTTACCTTCCTGTACCAGTGGCTTTAGGGTTTCAAGGGCACTCAGATAATCTTCTTTTGAGATTTCAGTTTTTGCCTTCTGAATTAATCTGGCCGGAGTTTGAGCTTTTATTTCAAAACAGCCGCAACAGATAAGGAATGCAAGTATTAATAAGTAATTACGCATGGGTAATGGTGTTAATCTTTAAGTGCATTAAATTACAAATAAAAATCCTGTTTTTTAAAAAATAAATTTACAAAATTCTGCAAAGTATTGAATGTTTTGCGGTTATATGCTAAAGTGTTGTTCCGTTGACAGGGCAAACGCATTAAAATTACACTAAAGAAAAGTGCTTTAATTCACTTAAAACCAGACATTTATCCTTGTTTTTCTGCGTTGAAAT
>CALEUX010000170.1 GCA_937920475.1 uncultured Marinilabiliaceae bacterium | reverse complement strand
TTTACAGGTGCTTCCACCTATCAAAGAAGTTTTAATGTAACGCCCACCCAAAGAGTGTTCAACATTACTGAGCCGCTTGCAAACAAAAGAATTAAATTCAGTCAGGAAACCGGTTCGAGTTATATAACATTTATTACCACTATTGACCTTACACCTGTAAATGCGGGAGACACCCCGGGCAACGCCAGTGTTGGTGTATCGTTAACCAGTATTACACCTGAGCTCACATTTGGCTACTTTGGCCAGAAACAATCGCAACGACTGAATGCCTCATTAACGTTTACTTTATTCAACGATCTTGAGTTGATTGATGAGATAGAATTCGCCGATTTGAAACTTGATATAGTAGCGCGCAACCCTATTGGCACCCCGTTTCAGGTGAAAACTGATAATATAAGGCTTTTTAAAGAAGAAGAACCAGCCAATATTGATATGCTTGAAATTAACGGAACCATTTTCGTTGACATGGATGTAACTACAGCAGTGTTTACAAATCCCATAACTAAAGGAACCGGATTATACAACATTAACCGTAATAATTCGAACATTCTTACCGTTGGCAATAAATATCCCGATAAGTTGCTGTGCGACATCACGGCCTGGTCGAATCCCGATGGCGAGGTTACGCCAAACTTTATGGGTACCGAAACCCGGCTGCAAACCGATTTGGTTTTAAAATTACCTTTTTGGTTCCGTACCGAACGTTATGCCCGCACCGACACTATTGATTTTGACTTTAACGATATGATAGGCAGCGACAAAGAAGAAATTGAGAAAGTGGAACTTATGGAAATATATTTCGATTTCTTTAATAAATTCCCCTTTAGCATGGTAGCTAATGCCTGGGTTGAAGATGAGAACGGAACCACCATCGAAGTTTTGTTTGGCAACGACAAAAGCATTATAAAATCGGGCGTACCCGGTACCAACGATAAGGTGACCAAGGCAGAACACACAGAATTCGTTGTAGGTGTTAACAATGCCCAAATTAAGCGCTTTATAAGCGAAAATGCAAAGACTATAATATTGAAAACCAAAGCCACATCATACAACAACGGTCAGCCATTTGTTAAAATTTTCGACCAGTCGGCACTCGATGCCAACATCTCTATAGTTCTTAAAACAAGGCTTCCTTAAACATCATAAATTCAGAACAATATGAATTTTCAACATAACTTTCGCCTATTTATTATTTGCTTTCTTGCAGGCATAGCGTTTGTGGCTCAAAGCCAAAACCCTATGGCACTTTATTTTATGGAGACAATCCCCCAGTTTAGCCAGATTAACCCGGCCATGCAGCCACGAGCCAACCGTTTTTATACTATAACCTCGGTTAACCAGGTTTTTCAAAGCGATTTGGCTTTTAAAGATGTTTTTCAGAAATCGGGTAACGAATGGGTAACCCTTGATTCGGAAAATTTTAATTATAACAAGCTTTACAGAGTTCTTGGTTCAACCAGTAACATAAACCAATATACTGATGTAAATCTTTTTAGCTTTGGCTTTAGAACCGGTAAAGGATATTTCACCTTTTCAGTTTCGGAGCGTGTGGTGGTTCAATCAGGAATCCCGGCCGATATGTTCAGGATTATGGATAAAGGTTTCCCCGACAACAGCCATTTTAATTTTTCAACATTTCGCCAAAAAGCAATGGCGTACAAACAAATATCGTTCGGATACAGCCACGAATTAACCAATAAGCTTACTATAGGCGCCAACTTAAAACCGCTTTTCGGGCAAGTAGCTTTATCGACAGATATAAGCCGCTTTAGTCTTTACACAAACCGCCAACAATGGGAAATTATAGGAAATGGAACTATTTACTCATCGTTGCCCATTGATGTAACCTATACGCAGGGCGAATTCCCCGACGATATTGAAGAAAAGGATTTGAAAGATAAAGATTATATTAAAAGGTACGGAACTTCGTTCTCCAATCCGGGTTTGGCAGCCGATTTGGGGGCCGTTTACAAATACGACGGGCGGTGGACTTTTTCGGCAGCGCTTAACAACCTTGGTTTTATTAACTGGCGTCGCGATTTGAACAATTTATCGTTTAAAGGCAGTTATTTATTTGATGGAGTGAGCGTTGACGCCTCCAATAAAGATAATATTGACCAAGCGTTTGAAGATATTTTAGACTCACTAAAAACAGTTATTACCTACACTACCGACCATAAAAAATTTATAACCGGTTTAACACCTTCTTTTTACCTGGGCGCATCCTATCATTTAAACCATGCTGTATCACTGGGATTATTGTCGAGAAGCGCTTTTCAGAAACACAATTTCCGACAGGATTTCAGTCTGTCGGCCAACCTTCAACCTTATAGTTTTGTAGCACTCAACCTCAATCTGAGTCAACGCATCAAAGGCAGCACCCACATGGGACTTGGGCTTTCATTCCTGGCAGGTCCATTACAATTTTATATGCTTACCGACCACATCCCTTTGCGGTACTCAAAAGTTGAAGTTGATGAGGATGATTTCATCATATCGGAACGATTAAAAGACGTTACGTTTATGGTTGGTTTAAATCTGGTTTTCGGGCGTCACGGCTATCGCGACAAGCCACTTTTGGACAGATAATTTATGAAATGGAGAATTACCACAAAATTGTAATTAATCCGGAGGTAACCAATCAACCAACAACCTGAGGTAATTCTCCTGCATTCACACCCTCAATAAAAGCAAAGTAAAACAAGTATTTATCCAGAATCCGTATCACTTTTGACACGTAAAAACTTTGGTTTCCAATTGAAAGTGTGATTACTTTCGTTTTGCCATTTCTTCCTTGGTGTACTTATTAACAATTGTATTTCTGTAAACCGAGCAGGCGGCAAATATTCCCAAAGCACCATTGCTGATGTTGCCGGGAACATTGGCAGGTGGCCCTGAGAAAATCGGGTCTTTGGGACGCGTTTCAATTTGTGCCGCATACACAAAATCGTAAAAAGCTCTGTCAATCATAAGCGACTCAACCATAATAATATCGTCAGGCAGTAAATCTTCCTCTTCCTTTTCAGCGTCTAAAGCTGCAATCCAAACCCCTTCGGCATAATTTCCATCAAAAAACCGGTCTTCAACCACACTCATTTCCGAGTAGTTATCGGTTATGAGCTTTTGGTTACGATAAACCTTAAACAAGTAATAATTAACATAATCGCCCGGGTCCTGACAATACAACAAAACTTTCCACAACTTCCATATTTTGTGATAATCAATGGCAATTGAATCAACCGGCACCATTGGATTCAGGTAGCTTTCGGCAGTAAAAACATCAGAACTTTTGATGCCGGCCATATTGATGCCTGTTATTTCGAGTTTGTACAAATGCTGTTGTTTCCCATAATAATCATCGGGTGTTAAATAACAACCGGGTTTATCGGCCGATTCGGTCAAAACAATGGTCTCATTCCCATCGGAAAGAGTAACCATGGCGCCCAATACCGGAGGTAAAGGTTTGTTATGAAAATAATCGCCCGACAAGGTTAACCTTACACAATGAGCTGTAGTATCGGTTGTAATGAGTCCATCAACCACCAAGCGGGTTTGCGACGATTTCAGTTTCAGTTCTATTTCTTCTTCGCCACAGGCATTCACCAAAAAGGGAAGTGCTATAATACAAAGCAGCTTGCAAATTTTATTGAATGTTCTCATAATCATTAGAATTTAAAATTGTAAGTAATTGATGGCACTACCGAAAACAGATAAGTTTTCATGGCCTTTGTACGGTAAGCATCTTTCTCATCCTGTTCGAAATATATAGACCAGGCATTTTTGCGTCCGTAAGCATTATATGCCGAGAACACCCATTCGCTCTGCCATTTTCGGCCAGGTTTTTCTTTATTACGCAACGTACACGATAAATCGAGGCGGTGGTAACTTGGCATGCGCTCTGCATTACGCTTTGAATATATTGGAATAATATCGTTGCCCGATTCGTATCGACCCACAGGGAATGTAACAGGTGCACCGGTTGAATAAACCCAATTGCCCGACAAGGTTACACGGTTGCTGGTTTTATGTGTTACAACCAGCGAGCAGTCGTGCGTGTGGTCGTAAGGCGACAAATACCATTCGTTGTTGTTGATGCCATTAATTTTTCGTTTCGACCGGCTCCAGGTATAACCCACCCATCCCGACCAGCGTCCGTAATTAAACCTGTTTAGGAATTCAACGCCATAAGCATAGGCCTTGCCAAAACGCAATTCTCCATCTAAATATTCGTTCAGAATTAACTCGGCATAATCTCTGAAATCGATGGCATTGTCCATATTTTTATAAAATGCTTCAACACCAACATCAAAAGCATTGCCCCGAAACTGCCTGAAAACACCCAGCGAAACCTGATCGCTAACCTGCGGCTTCACATTTGGCGAGGAGGCAAACCATACATCCAGCGGCGTAGTTGCCGCCGAGTTACTGGCCAGATGTAAATACTGATAAGTTCTGGAATAACCTCCTTTAATGGATGACACATCGTTAATCAGGTAGGTTACACCTGCCCGGGGTTCAAATCCCCAATAAGTATGGTAAACCTCACCTTTTTTGAAGTGATTGGTATTAACAACCTTGTAGTTCTCATCATATTCGTGCAGAACACCCTTACCTATATTTTGAAAAGCCGATACACGCATTCCATATCGGACATTAAAGCTGGGAGAAATTTTCTGCGTATTTTCGGCATAAATGGCATGTTCAAGCGAGTAATTGCGATCCATTTTTATATCGTTGTACAAAGTATTATCGCCCTTACCTTTAACCCAACCGGGCATGATGTTATGCACAATGGTTTGAGCTCCAAAACTAATGGAGTTATTCGTATTTGGATAGTAATTAAAATCAATCTTCATGCTGTAATCCTTCATATTGGAAGTCCACACAAAACCCTGGGAGTTGTCTTCAGAATGTTTCATCCCATAATCGTAATTGCTGTTAATTAGCGTTACATTACTGAATAAACGGGGCGAGAAAACGTGGTTCCACCGAAAAGTAAGTGTTTGATTACCAAAATCAATACCTGCATAATTGTTTTTAAAAACATCACGTCCGAAATAGCCACTCAGATAAATACGGTCGCGGTCGCTAAAAGTGTGATTTACTTTGGCATTAAAATCATAAAAGTAGAGTATGTTATCGCGAACGGCCTCGTCGCTGGAGAGTTTCAGAAACAAATCAGCATAAGTACGGCGGCCCGCTACAACAAAGGTGGTTTTATCGGAAAACAAAGGACCTTCAAGTGCCAGTCGCGATGAGATGGAGCCAATACCACCAGTTGCACTCAGATTTTTATTATTGCCATCTTTCATTCGAATGTCGAGCAGAGAAGAGAGCCTTCCCCCGCTGCGAGCCGGGATATCACCCTTATAAAGACTAACATCTTTAATAACATCGTTGTTAAACACCGAAAAGAAACCCAAAAGGTGACCCGAATTATAAACCGTTGCCTCATCCAATAAAACCAGATTTTGGTCGGGATTTCCTCCCCGCACACTAAACCCGCTGGAGCCCTCGCTGGCTGCCTGAACACCGGGCATTAACTGTATTACCTTAATGGCATCAACCTCTCCCATTAAAACCGGAACATCTTTAACAGCGCTTGCCTGAATTCTTTGCACGCCCATTAGTGGGTCGTCGATCTTGGTGTGCGACTGGTTAGCCACAATTTTCACCTCTTTAAGATTGGTCGATGCTGATTCCAATTCAACATTAAGGGCTAAATCGGCAGTTACCTTAACTTTCATTTCCATCGTTTTATACCCAAGAAACGCAAATACCAATGTATGTTCGCCCTGCTCCATACTTAAACTGTAGAAACCATAAAAATTGGATATGGTACCATCCTTTTTTTCATAGTTATAAACGGTTGCTCCAATTAATAGCTCACCAGATTGGGCATCGCGCACATATCCTGATACTACGGGCAAACGTTCGGATGTTTCCGGATTGCCTGCCCAACAAATTATGGCCGGGAACAATAGAAAAAACAACAAACAAGTCTTCATTTTTCAAAAATTATAAATTCAAAAAGGGT
>CALEUX010000169.1 GCA_937920475.1 uncultured Marinilabiliaceae bacterium | reverse complement strand
TGGGAATTTCACCTTTCTTAAGACTCAATTCCTTTTCCCCTTTGAAGTAAAGCGCTGTTTCAGAGTCTTTTGATACTACAACAGGGATTTCATTATCATCTGTATCTAAATCTTTTGGATATATATCAAAAAAAGTTATCTCTGGAACTAAAATGTTTAATAATGGAACATTGTTTTCTATTTCTTCAATTGCTTCTTTTGATGAGTATGATATCAGAATGTCACGAAAAGATTTTTCGTTAATTTTTACATCGCTTATTAAATAATAAAGCACATTAAAATTCTTGTCAAACTGCTTTAAAGATTCTGTTTTTATAAATTCTCGTACATCTTTTCTCTCGTAAACAGCTTTTGATAATATGCCAGCAAATTCCTCAAGATATTTTTGTTTTACATTAACGTTCAATAGATTCTCATTCTGGTAATCTTTATTCTTAATCTCCATATCTGAATCTTTCTCACTACATCCAATAGAAATAAACATTCCCAATAAAATCAATAAACTAAATTTCTTCATAACTTTGCCATGTTAGTGGGGCTGCAACCCCGTTAATATTATTATGCTTGGCGTCCGGTCTCGGTTTCGGGGTCGGACGCTCTTTTTTTACCTCGCATAAACAGGCGTACTGTGCTTCGGCCTGATTATGATATGGAAAGAGTTTAAGTCTGGTTTGTTTTACTTAAATTTATATAAATGATAATTGACATTTAGTTCCCGGGAAATTGTTTGTACCTAATAGGTTTCAACCAGAAAATTAAGCATCATCCGTAAATAATTTGTTTGTTTATGGTTGTATGGCTTTCTGTACCACCGAACAGGTTGCCTCAATTTATCAGGTGAATCCTGCCTGTCGGAAGACAAGATCACATATCGGGTTTTTTATTGGTGTTTGTCCGCCAATGCCGGATGTTCGTAGCATTAGATGCTTAAACGTGGTTGTAAATAATAGAAGTAATAAATTCCATTTTAAGATATTTATCCCTATTCTGGTTTGCAGTATGTTAATGATAGATTGAAGTTTCCGAAAGACTAAGTTAGAATAATGCTTTTTATTTTGAGGGGGTAGTATGTGTTTGTTTATAAGTAAATTAGATGTCATTATATTGTCGGTTTAGGGTTTTATCTTATTAGGCGACAAGATCTTTACATCGCAAAATAATCTTGTTTGTTAAAATTAAAAAACAAACAGTTGAACAAAGATATAAAAAAAGACGAAAATTGCAAAATACTACTTGCCTCTAAAAAAAACAGATTAAAACCACACAAGAAGTTAATTTTACCTGTTTTATAGGGTGTTATTACACAACAATTAATCCCCTCATCAAAAATATTTTGACATTTTTGGGCAAAATACTTTTGATGAGTTTTTGGTGTGGCTTGGTTACATTAAGTAAAATAGGATTAGGCCCCTATTTCTAATAGCCTTTTCAATGCTGCCTCTGCTTTCCCCGATAGTAAAGATTCTCTGGCCATATCAACGCAGGTCAGAACATCTTTTTCGGGATAAAAGCAATGAAGGGCTAATCCTGCATTGGCAATCACCACATTATTCTGAGCTTCGGTTCCATTGCCGGAGATAACACTGGTGAAAATTTTGGCAGCTTCTTCAACCACGTGGCCTCCGGCTATCTCTTCGGGGGAAAGCGTTTTCAGATTTAAATCGGGTGGAGTCATTAATTTTTCGCCGTTTTGGGTAATCATTTTAAAAGGTCCGGTGAGCGAAATTTCATCATACCCGTCGATGCTGTGAATGATTGAAAATCGTTTGGTTCCCCGCTGGTAAATGTATTGATAAAGCCGTGCCAGTTCAAGGTCGAAAACGCCCACTAACTGACTGCTTGGGTTGGATGGGTTTACCATGGGGCCCAACATGTTGAAAAAGGTTTTAATTCCCAGTTCGCGGCGAATGGGTGCCACTGCTTTCATGGCCGGATGAAAAATGGGTGCATGTAAAAAGCAGATGCCGGCTTTATCTATCTGACGCTTTAACAGGTCGTTGTTGTCGGTAAATTTATAACCAAGGTATTCCATCATATTGGATGAACCACATCCCGAGCTGACGCCATAGTTTCCATGCTTGGCAACTTTTACGCCTGCACCGGCCACAACAAACGACGATAGCGTGGAAATGTTAAATGTATTTTTCCCATCGCCACCGGTACCGCACAGGTCAATAGTTTCAAATCCTGACAAATCTACCGGGCGACAAAGCTCTGCCAGGGCATCGCGAAATCCCGATAACTCTTCCACCGTTACCGGGCGCATCATAAAAACCGACAGAAAAGCCACTACCTCCGATTTGTTGTAAACCTCGGCTGTAATATTGGCAAGTATTTCATGGGCTTCACTGTGCGACAGCGTTTGGTAATCGAACAGTTTTTTTAATATGGGTTGTAACATTTTGAAAAAACATTTAGTGTTTGTTTAAAATTGATAACTTAAAATTTTTAAGACAAAAGACAAAAGACAAAAGACTGAAGAAAAAACCAATTGGTAAAACCCCATACAACTATTTCAAATACCCTTTATTCCAGCCTATCGGCAAAGACAGGTCTCTATTATCTATTTTGTCTACTCTATCTGTCTTAAGTCTTATCTTCTAATAGTCTTTAATAAAACCAGAGAACTAAGTTTAAACAGTCTCTTTGAATTTTAGATTAAAGCCGTTAGGCTCTCAATGTTTAATTGAGAAAATAGCGTATAATTTATTTATGCAGAAAGCCAGTTCTTTATCATGGCTTTGCCATGCTCGGTTAAGATAGATTCGGGGTGAAACTGAACACCGCGCACATCAAATGTTTTATGCCGTAGTCCCATTACCTGGTTTTGCTCGTCACGGGCTGTTATGGCAAGCGTTTCCGGCAGGTCGGCTTCATTTACCACCCATGAATGATACCTTCCGGCTAAAAACTTTCCGGGAATATCTTTAAACAGGATTTCTTTATTATCGGTAACCATCACCGGTGTTGCCACGCCATGATATACCTTCGACAGGTTAAGAATGGAGCCTCCAAATACCTCGGCAATAGCCTGACATCCTAAGCAAACACCCAGAATGCTGTGCGTGGGACCCAGTTCCTTAATGAGTGGCTTTAAAATGCCTGCTTCATCGGGGATTCCGGGGCCCGGCGATAAAACTATTTTGTTGTAAGCCGATGCCTGTTCAACTGTGATTTCATCGTTGCGAAACACATTTACCTCAATGCCGGCCAGCTCTTCAAGGTAATGAACCAGGTTGTAGGTGAATGAGTCGTAATTATCAAGGACTAATATTTTCATGGTAAAGGTATTATGCACGATTATAATGTTAAAACTCTTTAGCCAGTTCAATGGCTTTTTTTAATGCCCCCAGTTTATTGTTTACTTCCTGAAGTTCGCTGGTGTCGATGCTTTCGGATACCACCCCGGCACCGGCCTGATAAAACAGCGTGTTATTTTTACTCAGGAATGAGCGGATGGTGATGGCCTGGTTAAAACTGCCGTCGAGTCCCAGTTTCCCGATGCAACCTCCATAGAAACTTCGCTGATGAGGTTCGTAGCGATTAATGAGTTCCATGGCTTTAAATTTTGGAGCGCCCGAAAGTGTACCGGCCGGAAATGTGTCGCCCATAACGCGCGGTACAGTTGATTCAGGTTTTAATTTGCCATTAACCTCCGATACCATATGCAATACATGACTGTAATACTGTATTTCCTTGTAGGTTTTAACTTTTACTTCGGTACAGTTTCTGCCTAAATCATTTCGGGCCAAATCAACCAGCATCACATGTTCGGCATTTTCCTTGTGGTCGGCAGCCAATTCTTCGGCAAGTTTCAAGTCTTTCATATCGTCGCCGGTTCTGCGGAAGGTGCCGGCAATGGGATTGATGGTGGCAATGCCTTTGTCAACCACCAGCTGACTTTCGGGCGAAGACCCAAAAAGCCTGTAGCTTCCATAATCGAAGAAAAACAGGTAGGGCGAAGGGTTGATGTTGCGTAATGCCCTGTAAACGTTAAATTCGTCGCCCTTAAATTGCTGCGAAAACTGTCGCGAAAGTACTATTTGAAACACATCGCCTCTAAAACAATGTTCCTTTCCTTTATTAACCATGGTGCGGTACTCATCGTCGGTAATCGGTGATTTCTCATCCCCCTCGGGAACAAAGCGAAACGAAGGCACTGTTCTGATTTTTAAGATATTCATCAATTTATCTAGTTGACTCTCGTCGCCATTTAATAAATGCTCTACCAGATATAGTTGATTGGTAAAATGATTAAAGGCAATTACTGACCGGTACAAATGATAACGCATTTCGGGGATAGCGTTGGATGCTGCCGGGTTGGTGCTAAGTTTAATATTCTCGAAATATCTTACTGCATCGTAGTTAGTGTAACCATAAAGACCCGATGCCGGTACCGGACAGCCTTTGTTCTCGGTTTTTAACCGCGATATAAACGATTGAAGTATGGCTGTTAATGGCTGGCTGGCTGGCAATGGTGTTACTTCTTCTTTTCCATCAGGGAAGCGGCATACCACCGATTCGTTGGCAACCATAAAATCGGCAATGGGGTCGAAACAAATAAATGACAAAGAGTTGTTATTGCCATGATAATCTGAGCTTTCCAATAAAATGGTATTGGGATACAGGTCACGAAGGGTCAGATAAATGCTCACAGGAGTCACCACATCTCCAATAAAGGGCGGTATCCTGGTGCAGTTAACTTTAATTTGGTAGGTGTTCATATTTTTTTGTTTTTGGATTAGCTTTTTATGGATTATCTAAAACTAAAAAAGGCTTGTCGGGAGTCCGACAAGCCTTTTCTGTATATACTTATTGATTTCGCAATAGGTCAAAAGGGCATCGTTTCATCTCCCGTATAAAGGAATGAACTGTGCCACCACCAATTGATATTGCGAAAAATTACTGTCATGATTTCTGTCTCTAATTGTTTTGCAATTTTAGGTATTGAATTTTTAATTTGCAAATGTTTTTTGTGATAATTTTTAATTGATGGTTGTTTTTATTCAAAAAACATCATGAGAGTGGTTGCTGGGTGTTACTTAATTTCCTTTCATAATCAATCCTGTAGCCTGACTAAAATTAATTTGATTGAACAATATCTGGGCATTAATTGGATAGCCAAATTTTTCAAGGTGTTTTTTCATATCATCTTCCGAGGCTTTGGGGTTGTGTTTGGTGCTGTTAAAGTAGTCGAATTGCCCAATTGTATCCATTCAGTTTACGCTGCCAGCCAAACGATTCAAAATGAAATTGCTTATACTGGCATCTGGCAACTCTCCCTTCCAATACCTCCATTTTTTCAAATCAATTGAAAGGAGAGTTGTATATCGGCTGCTAAGGCATAGTTTGAAAGCAACATCCGGTCGTGGTCTTCTCATCCACGTGAAACATACACATTCAAATATTTAACCTCGTTTATTTTAATGGTTATTAAACCTGATAAAAACTCCACATTAGCATTTACATTTTGGGTTTTTTAACCGGAGTTTCATCTTTTGCTTGGAAAAAACCGTTAACTATTGATAGCTGAATGGCGATGCTTAAAAGTATCCCTTCGTTTAGTTTTAGTAATAAAGTCGTCATATTGTTGATGTTTAGTCATTTCTTAAATTAAAACTGTATGTAATTGTGGTTTTCTCTTTTGTTTCAGAATCTTCTCTTACAATTGTTTTGCTTCCTGATAAAACTTTGTCAGATGATGTTCCATTAAATGGGCCTAATATTTCGTCAAGAGGAACATCTGCCTTTTTGTTTATTATTTCGTTGGCGCTCCTTTTTTCGCAACCTTCAATTTTAAGATCTGTTTTAATTTTTAAGACTCCTTGGTTTGATGCCGCTATTATTTTTATAATATAAGTACCATTGTCTAAAAAAGTAATTTCGGTGCGGGCATCGTTAATTTGTATGCCTTCGGCTACGCTTTCGTTACTTAGCCCCCTAATGTTTGCACTTCTTTCTGTTTTTTCGTTGTGCATAATGGGGCCTTTTTTTCCACTTGGGCATAAGGCACATGGATTTTGCTCTTCGATAATCGATTCTTCGAACAGACTATAGCTAAGCGAACCTGAGGTAGTATATTTGCCGGTTTTATTCAACCTCCAGTTTGCAACACTATTGCTGCTAATGCTTTCCAAGCGATGGAAGGTTCCATCCACTCCATTACAGTAAACGGCATACGATTCAACCTCTTTATTATTTTGTTCAGTTTTAACAGTTACATTAATAGGGCCTGTAAAAGGGCATATCTCGTATTTCTTTAATCCTTCTATCAGTTGTTCCGATGCGTTTTCAACAGCATCAATTGCGGCATCGCCCGGTGCTGATTTGAAGAAAACACGCGATATTGTTTTGTTTTTTCGGGTATCTATACAAAAGGCCTCAATTAGGGCCGTAGCCTGCAAAATTCTCACTTTTAAACTTACCAGATATTCTGCATGCATGGCAGAACCTATAGAGACCAAGTCTTGGGTTTCCCCGCCTAATAGCGTACGTTGTCTTTCGTGTTCAAGAGTGGCAGCAACATTAGAACGACTGCTGATTTCAACACAGGGAAAGTTTTTTTTGAGGTTGTTGAAAATTCGTGATTCAAAATAATGAATGTATTCATCTGCTTCCTTACAATTTCCTGATGATGCAATGAAAAATCTTGGTTTTGCCTGTATCGGAAAATTATTAACTAAAAGAAAAGTTAATAGAAGTATGGTGGTAGTTGTTCTCATTGGAGCAATATTTTGCAATTTGGCAACTGTTCCTTTATGTTTTTTAGCTCGTCATCAGAAATTTTGGCGTTGGCTAAACCCAAAGTGCCCAGTTTTCTTAATGGGTTTATGTTAGGAGTAAGTGTTGTAATAGGATTCATATCAACATAAAGTGTTTCTAAAGCCGAAAAAGAACCCAGCTCCTGTGGCAGATTGGTGATATTATTGTTATAGAGTGCCAGCAAGGTTAGTTTTGGAAAATTGGTTATCGACTTTGGAATTTTATTTACATTTTCTCTGAAATTGATAATGTATAACTGTTCCAAGGGGTAGTGTTTTGCTTTAGTAAGCAACATCTCCAAGTTACAAGGTTTGCCTTCTTTCCCCCCCCGGTAATAATCAACATTTTGACGGATTTGAAGTTTTCCATTTGGTCAATGATGAGTTGAACAGTAGGCGACGACATATCAATAATCATAACAGTCATTTCTTCCTGGAAAGGAATACAGTTTATTTTGGGGGCTTCGTCCTGTTTGTATTCATCCTTAATTTGCTCTCGTACAGGTTCAGCAAGTAATATATCGGCACTTTTGCCCTGAGCGGCACTTTTCATTATCTGGCCTAACATTTCCATTTTTTGATTGGTGGCATTTTGGTTGGCCTCTTTGCTTTGATTGGCTGTTTGGGAAGTAGACTGGTTTTTCCCTCCTGAGTTTTGCGCATTCCCGGCGTTTACTAATTGTTTCGACAAAACTTTTATTTTTTCATTGGCTTCTTTTGCAGAAACTGGGTCGTCCCAATTTGTACTTTTCCGAATATCTGACATTTGTTTTTTTATGGAAGCAGCATCCGGTTGTTGCGCACAAACTTCTGTAAATCCAAAAACGACGAATGAAGAAAGCAAACTTATAAGCAGATATCTCATCATGCGTAAATTTATATTTTGAGTTGCTAAAGGCTTGGGCAGCTAATTAAAAATCAGTTGGGGTTTTGTGTAGTTTTAAAATTTTTGAAGGTCCATTCGGGTAATCTTTTTTAAATAATTACCGGTAAAATAACTCATATAATTCAGGTATTCGTTAAGGCTTTCGAGATACATCAGACCTGAGTTTTGTGAATGTTTTTCAGTTCCTGTAATGGATTGGCTTAATAAGTTATTAATTTCTTCCATGCGGTAGTAGTCGTTGGCAGAGGCTTTTATTTTTGCCAGTCGTTCGCTAAGGATGTTTTTATAGGGAGGCAGAATATTGTTACAGTATCCTCTGTAACAGTTTTGGAAGGCTCTGTTTTCTTCCTCCCTATAGGTGTCGCCCAAGGTTGTATTGGGCTTGGAGTCGTATTCACTTTTTACACGGCGACAACAATTTTTATAGTTCTTAGTGGCATTTTCGTAAAGTATTTCATATTCTGCTATTTTTTCTTCAAATCGAGCCTTATCGGCCTGTAAGCGATGGGCTATATCGCTTTGCTCCTGAGCAAGTTCGGCACGATTCATATTTTTTTTCTGGGTTGCCTGCTCTCTTCCCTGATTTGCTTGCGATTCTGCCATTTTTTCGGTGGTAATAGCTTCTCCGTATGCAGCTTGTCCTTGTTTTGACATTTTGCTCACGTCTTTGGCTTCATCAACCGACATGTTATAGTTTTGTTGCATCATCTTATTAGCCATAGCCATTTTCTCTTCCTTGCTCATTTGCTTCGATTTCATCTTTTGCATATCGTCTTCCGACATGGTAAAACCTTGTTCGGCACCCATGGTTTTGGCAGCTTCCATATCAACCCCTTTGGAATTTTCTTTGTTTGCTTTTTTACGTTTGATTATCTCTTCCTTTACTATGGTGCGGAGTTCCTCCAAATTTGCCAGATAGGATTCTTTGATATTGTCTTCTGTAATGGCATCGGGAATTTCGGGGATTTTAATTATAATGCTTTCCGGGGTAACTGTTTGAGCTTTCAGTAAAATGATAGAAACCAGAAAAATTGAAAGGACGCAAAATGTTTTCATATTATTTTTATTTTAAGGTTAATGTCTGTTGTCAATATTTTGAAGAGATGGTTTTATTCTTATCGGTGATATTTTTTTAGCATTAAAAAACCAATGTATCGCAAATCCAATACTGGCTTCGCAACTTAAAGTCCTTAAAATGAATAAGTAAAATTATGTCCTTTTATTAACAACTTTTATCCCCTAAAAAGGTGATTTTTCTTTACCACAAAACTTTTTGTTTAAAAGCAGTCTTGGTAAAAAACGATGATAGCTTTAATCAGGCACTTCTTTCTGATTGGAAAATTAACCCTGGTGGTTAGTCGGTGGGTATTTTATGATATTGTAAACGAAGCTTGGAGACGTGTGGTGGCCAAAATAGAAAATTACCAGCCCCGTTTTTTAATTTGTAGGCCTATCGCCACTTAATTTTTACAAATTCTTTTGGTGTAACAATATGCTCAGGTAGTGAAGCTTGTATGGCGGCTTTTAGTTTGTTGATGAGCAATTGGCGGTTAAAACTTTTGTGTGTAACAATGCTGATTTCGCGCACGGGTTCAGGCTTAATAAACCTTTTGGTACAGGCTTTTTCATCCTCTTTGAGCGAGAGTTCGGGAATCAAAGTGTAACCCATGCCTTTTTTAACCAGCGATTTAAGTGTTTCAATGGACCCGCTTTCGTAATGAAAACCATGAAAGGCAGTGCCGTTGTTTTTTGAGCAAAGGTTAAGTGCCTGATTTCTGAAACAATGGCCTTCTGATAACAATAACAAATTTGAAGCATCTAATTGGGCCGTTTCAATGAGTCCGTTTTTTAATAAACGATGATTCTCAGGGGCAAACAATAAAAAAGCTTCGAAATATAAAGTGGTTTCCTTCAGGTCTTTTTCGTCGATAGGAGTGGCCATTATGGCCATTTCAATGCGGTCGTCGTGAAGTGATTTTATGAGCGATTCCGATTCCATTTCTTCAATACGAAGGATGGTTTCAGGATTCTCTTTAATAAATGTATCCAGAAAAAGCGGAATCAGATGCGGTGCTACTGTTGGTATAATGCCCAGTTTAAATTCGCCATTGATGCTCTTTTTGCCTTCGTTGGCAATCTCTTTTAATTCATGTATGTCGCGAAGTATCTGTCGGGCTCTGGAAATAAAAGCTTCTCCCTCGGCGGTGGGGCGCATGGGTTTTTTTGAACGGTCGAACAACAACATGCCAACCTCTTCTTCCAGTTTTTGCAATTGCATGGTAAGTGTTGGTTGGGTTACATGGCAACTCTCGGCAGCAGCAACAAAATGCCGGTGTGTGTCGAGAGCTACTATGTATTCAAGTTGCTGAATGTTCATGAGATTGATTATTCAAACATGTTTTTCATGCGGCTGAAAAATCCCTGGTCGGAGCCGGCTTTTACTTGGAATGAGTCTGACTCGCGGAGTTTCTCAATTACTTTGGCCTCATCGCGTGAGATATCAGCAGGAATGTAAACATTAATCCGAACCAGTAAATCGCCCCGGTAATAGCCGTTTACCTCGGGTAAGCCTTTGCCTTTTAACCTCAATATTTTCCCCGGTTGCGTACCAGGTTCAATTTTAACTTTAACCTTTCCTTCTACCGTTGGAATTTCACAAGGTGTTCCCAGTATGGCCTCAGGAACGGTTAATGTAAGGTTATATATAAGGTCGTGGCCATCGCGGATAAGTTCAGGGTGTTTCTCTTCCTCAATTAGTACCAGTAAATCGCCATTAATACCACCCCTACGGGCAGCATTCCCTTTTCCTGAAACCGACAATTGCATGCCTTCTTCAACACCGGCCGGTATTTTTATGGTAACTACCTCGTCGTTGCGCAACAGGCCTTCGCCGTTACAATGGGCACATTTCTGGGTAATAATGCGGCCTTCTCCACTACACGTAGGGCAGGGAGAGGTGGTTTGCATCTGCCCAAGAATGGTATTCTGAATTCTGGTAACATGACCTGTGCCACGGCATGTGCCGCAATCACTATATGATGAACCGTTGGTGGCTCCGGTTCCATTACAATGCTGGCAGCTAACGTATTTTTTTACTTTTATTTTTTTCTCAACGCCATTGGCTATTTCCTGAAGCGTTAGTTTAACTTTAACCCGCAGGTTGCTGCCTTTGTTAACTCGCTGCGACGAGCGTGAAGAACCAAATCCTCCGAAGCCGCCAAACCCTCCAAAGCCGCCACCAAAAATATCGCCAAAATGGGAGAAAATATCATCCATACTCATGCCCCCGCTAAAGCCACCTCCAGCAGCACCGCCAACGCCGGCATGTCCAAACTGGTCGTAACGTTTTCTTTTTTCGGCATTACTCAACACCTCGTAGGCTTCAGCTGCTTCTTTAAATTTTTCTTCGGCAGCTTTATCGCCCGGATTTTTATCTGGGTGAAACTGGATTGCCTTTTTGCGGTAAGCTTTTTTTATTTCTTCGGCTGAAGCATTTTTGCTTACTTCAAGTATTTCGTAATAATCTCTTTTTGACATTTTTGTATGGGTTTTATTCTCCTACCACAACCTGCGGATATCTTATAACTTTGTCTTCCAGAATATATCCTTTCTGTACACAATCCAGAATTTTGCCCTTTAAATCATCACTTGGGGCTGGTATTTTTGTAATGGCGTTATGCAAATCAGCATTAAAATCCTGATTAACGGTTTCAATTTCCTTCACCCCCTGCTGCAAAAGGAAACTTATAAACTTATTGTATATGAGCGTTATGCCGTCTTTAACCGCTTGCAGGTCGCTGGCTTTATCCAAATGTTGTAATGCGCGTTCAAAATCATCAATTACCGGAAGCACGCCTATTAAAACTTTTTCGCCGGCTGTTTTGGAGAGTTCCATTTTTTCTTTTAGCGTACGCTTTCTGTAATTATCGTACTCGGCAATTAATCTAAGGTGCTTATCTTTTGCTTCAGCAAGTTCTTTTTCTAATTGCTCGGTTTTATCTTCCAGTTCTGATTTTTCTTCCTGGTATTTAGCCGATTCGGCTCCTTCTAATTTATTCTCAACAGAAGACTCTCCTTCTGCAGCGCCTGACACGGCATTTTTGTCGGCGCATTCTTCCTGTACTTTGCTTTTTGATTGTTTTTTGGTCATATCAAAACTGTTCTTTTGTTTAAAATCAGAATCCCAAATTCAAGCCTGTTGTATGCAGACAGTATTTAAATTGCTATACTACCTCAATTTGGGCGTACAAAAGTACTCAATTTTTTTGCCAATCAGTTTTTTGGAGACATTTTGACAGTAAAAAGGTTGCCTAAATGCAATAATGACAAAAGGCAGCATCATAACCTGACACTGCCTTTTTTATTCTAAAAAGTTCTGACATTAACGGTTTCGATTCGAAGCCAGTCGTGAAGGGTTCATTTGTTCGAGCCGTTCCAAGGTTGATTCTATTTTCTCGATGCGCTCGCTGCGGGCTACAATTCTGCCTTCGCCATCAATCAAATAATTGGTAAGCGAATTCTGTACCGAAAAAATTCTGGCAATTTCAGACTCCCGACCTTTAAAATCGCACAAATGAAGAAACTGTTCAAGTTCATCTCTTTCAATGGATTGGCTTAAAGGTGATTTAAATCTGTCGAGCGATATACTTACAACCACAAGACCTTGCGCATTCACAAACCCACTGTTTTTGTATTGTTCAAGCAACATTTTTTTTCTAAAGTTATCGAGTCTTGAAGGGGCATCGTATGAAGCCCAGAAATCGATTAAAACCATTTTGCCTTTAAGAGAATCGAGATTGAATTGGGTTCCGTCAAGCAACTCAGATTGTATTACCGGCACTCTGTTGCCAACCTGTAACCCGGTTGTTGTTTCGTTGGTCCCATTCATAAAAGAGAGAAAAGCCAGCCCTGCAATCATAATCATTATCACCACTTTGAATCTCATATATGTTTATTTAGGTTAATAATCCCGGCACAAAGTTTCACCCTTTTTTATTCACTTGCCTCTTTTTTTAGATGAACGAGTGTGATTTGTTGACCGGAGTCATTTTTGGCACCACAAAACTATGCTTAAGAACATGAAAAATCAAAGTTGCAGGATTTGGTAATTTTACAGGTATCAATTATATTTAAAACTAAAAATCGTAAAATGCAGAATGATAGCATTATACGACTTAGTTAAAAAGGCTCAAAAAAGAATAATCAACCTTTAGTGTGGTTTTAAGTATCTGTTTAAATTTAGTTTTCTCTTTTTAATAAAGACTATTAGAAGTTTAGACCAGCCTACCGGCAGGCAGGCTCCAGACAGATAGACGTGTCCCGGTTTATCGGGATTAGACTAAATAGAAAGAATAGACTAGTCTGCCGACAGGCAGGCAAACAAGATTGTTAAGTATTTTATGGCTTTTGTCTATTGTCTTAAATTCTATTGTCTAAAAAATATTAAACAGTTTGTAAGAGTGGCTAAATTCGGCGGATGGATGCTCCGATTTTATTCAATCGCTCATCTATATTCTGGTAACCTCTGTCTATTTGTTCTATATTGTGAATTACGCTTTTCCCCTGAGCCGAAAGGGCTGCAATTAATAAAGCAACGCCGGCGCGTATGTCGGGCGATGTCATAACACTACCGCGTAAAGGAGTTTCCTGGCTAAGGCCAATAATGGTAGCACGGTGCGGGTCGCATAAAATAATCCGGGCGCCCATATCAATTAGTTTATCTACAAAAAACAAGCGGCTTTCAAACATTTTTTGATGGATAAGTACGCTGCCTTTGGCTTGTGTGGCAACTACCAGAAATACACTCAAAAGGTCGGGGGTTAACCCTGGCCAGGGAGCATCGGCAATGGTCATGATGGAGCCATCAATAAAAGTTTCGATGGTGTATTGTTTTTGGGCCGGAATAAATATATCGTTCCCTTTAATTTCCATTTGAATACCCATTCTGCTGAATGCCAGCGGTATAATGCCAAGATGTTCGGGTTGGGCATCTTTAATGGTAATCTCGCTTTGAGTCATGGCTGCCATGCCAATAAAACTGCCTACTTCTATCATATCGGGTAAAATGGTATGGTGGCAGCCATTAAGTGTAGTTACTCCTGTAATGGTGAGCAAATTGGAACCAATACCGATAATTTTGGCTCCCATTTGGGTGAGCATTCGGCAAAGTTGCTGAATGTAAGGTTCGCAAGCCGCGTTATAAATGGTTGTAGTTCCATGGGTTAATACGGCAGCCATGATAATATTGGCAGTGCCTGTTACCGATGCTTCGTCTAAAAGCATATAAGTTCCTTTTAGCGCATCGGCATGAACGGTATAGAAAATTTCGTCGGGGTTAAATTCAAATCGTGCTCCAAGTTTTTCAAAGCCAAAGAAATGCGTGTCGAGCCGGCGTCGGCCAATTTTATCGCCGCCGGGTTTTGGGAAATAAGCTTTTCCAATCCTGGCCAGCAAGGGTCCCATAATCATAATGGAGCCTCTCAGCGATGAAGCTCTTTTTCTGAATTCGACACTTTGCAGATACTCCAGATTAATTTGGGCGGCTTTAAATGAACAGGAATTTGGGGTGTGTCGTTGAATTTCTACACCCATTTCCTTAAGGAGCAGGATTAAATTGTTTACATCAAGTATGTCGGGAATATTGTTAATGGTTACCGTTTCTTCAGTTAAAAGAACGGCACAAATAACCTGTAATGCTTCATTTTTGGCGCCTTGGGGAATAATCTCCCCGTTCATTGGTCGCTGGCCAATTATTTCAAAACTGTTCATCAATTTGGTTTTTTACTGGTGTACCAAATTAATTGTTTTTTCGAACAAAATGTTTTTTTCGCGGTCTGTTTTGCGATTCACGGCCCTCTGGCGCTTTAACCTGCTGCTCGGTAACTATTAAATTTCCACCTGATATTCCTTTAATATCCATAGCAATACGGTCATCGGTGGCATAATCTTTATTCCAACTCAGAAGAGATTTTCTCATGTGATTGGATATTAATGTTATAAGATGGTTTTTCAATTCTCCATCTTCCATGGCAGCCGCCTGTTGAATCATTTGTTCAATTAATTTCCCATAATGACGATATTGCATTTTCCCATCGCTGTATGCAATACGCTCAGGTTTTGATGAAAAATCGTCGGGTTCAGGTAAGTTATATGGAAAATCAATATCTAATTTAAAATCAGACATGATGGCCAGATGGTCCCAAAGCTTATGTTTAAAATCGCTCACATCGCGCAAATGAGGAAACAGGTTACCCATAACCGAGATAATTGAATTCACACACTTGGTGCGTTCTTCTTTATTCTCAATGGTTAAGGCATAGTCTACCATTTTTTGAATGTGGCGGCCATATTCGGGCAGCGCTAATTTTTTGCGTGTTGAATTATAGTCCATTGAATTTGTATAATCAATTCTTTAATTACTCTGGTGCAGTTTACTAAATCCGGCGGTAGTTACAGTTGTATGTAAGGCAGTCAATACCAGTTGGTAAAACAGGCTTCAAAATTAGTTCAATATTTTGAGTTTGGCAAACTTTAAAAGTAATTGTTTTTCGCCGGCGTTTGAGAATAAAACAGTGGCTTTAACATTCGACCCGGTACCTTCGAGCGATGTTACTTCGCCAATTCCAAAACGTTCGTGTTGAACGCTCATTCCAATTTTTATATCAAACGCGTTGGTAAAGGCATTTTCAGAGAAAAGTGGTTTCTTTTCGGGGTTTTTATTGATGGACTCCGAAAAATTGAATTTTTTCGGCGTAAATGCTGGTTGTTTTTCAAATGATTTTCCAAAACGCTGGTTGGCGCTTCCAAAATTATCAGTGGCTTGATTTTGTTGAATGGTGTCTCCTGTCATTTCAATATACGAAGGGTCCAATTCGCCCAAAAAACGACTGGCTCTTACATAGGTCATATCGCCATATTTAAACCGACGTTTGGCAAACGATAGCACAGCATGTTCCTCGGCCCGGGTAATGGCCACATAAAACAAACGACGCTCTTCTTCCAGGCCGGATTCCGATTCAGATACCCGCCCCGATGGGAAAAGGTCTTCCTCCATGCCTACAATGTAAACATTTCTAAACTCAAGTCCTTTAGCCGAGTGTATGGTCATTAAGGTTACTTTATTTTTGTCTTCAGCCTTATCATTATCCTGGTCGGTTAATAACGAAACTTCTTCTAAAAATAGTGTAATGGAGTTTTCCTGTCCTGACTCTTTTCGGCTGTCGGAAAAATCTTTTATGGCATTGAGCAACTCGTCAATGTTTTCGATGCGCGACTGGCTTTCAGGTGTGTTATCCTGATGCAGTTCTTTTAGGATTCCGCTTTGGGATACAACTTCAGAAGCCAGTTGAAAGGCATCCAGATTAAAGGATTTTGCCTGGAATTCGCGTATCAGTGCCACAAAACCACCTAGTTTTTTAAGGGTGCCGGCATTGAATCCCAATTTTGATAATTCAGGATGTACCAATACTTCCCAAATGGATACGCCGTTATGTGCTGCTGTGGCTTCAAGTTTTTCGAGGGTGGTTTTTCCAATGCCACGGGCCGGAAAGTTAATTATACGTTTAAGTGCCTCACTATCATTTGAGTTGATAATCATTCTGAAGTAAGCCAGGAGGTCTTTTATTTCCTTTCGCTGATAAAACGACAAGCCCCCGTAAATTTTGTAGGGAATGTTGTTTTTACGCAATACATCCTCAAATATCCTCGATTGTGCATTGGTGCGGTATAGAATGGCAAAATCCTCATATTGACAACTGAATTCCAGTAGTTTGTTTTTTAAGTCATTAACAACAAGAAACCCTTCTTCTACATCCGAAAAAGCTTGCATAATTTTAATTGGGTTTCCTTCTGATTTATTGGAGAATACCTTCTTGGGAATCTGTCCCTTGTTTTTGGCAATCAAACTATTAGCTGCATTAACAATGGTTTGTGTCGACCGGTAATTTTGCTCCAGTTTAAAAAGTTGGTATCCCGGATAATCATTTCTGAAATTGAGTATATTTTCAATTTTTGCACCTCTGAAACTGTAAATGCTTTGGGCATCGTCGCCAACCACACAAACATTTTTATATTTATCGGCCAGCTTGCGAATAATCAAATATTGCGACACATTGGTATCCTGATACTCATCTACCAAAATATACCTGAATTGCTCCTGGTAGTTGGCCAAAACCTCCGGGTGGTCTCTGAAAAGCAGATTGGTATTAAGTAATAAATCATCAAAATCCATAGCCCCCGATTTCATACAAGCACGCATATATCTATTGTAGATGTCGTGTATTAGCGGTTTGCGTGCTGCTTTATCGGCCATTATGCGATGCTGATCACGGGCATAGGTATGGGGTAAAACCAAATCGTTTTTAGCGGATGAAATACGCGATAATACATCACCCGGTTTATACTCCTTCTCGGCCAGTTTCATTTCCTTAAGGATTGACTTTATCAGGCTTTTCGAGTCTGCCGTGTCGTAAATGGTAAAATTTTTCGGGAAATTAATGTGTTGTGCTTCTATTCTTAAAATACGGGCAAAAATAGAGTGAAATGTTCCCATCCACAGATGTGCAGCCACTTTGCTTCCAACCACAGTGGCAATGCGTTCTTTCATTTCGCGGGCAGCTTTATTGGTAAATGTAAGTGCCAGAATATTCCAGGGGGGAACACCATTTTTAAGTAAATGAGCAATGCGGTAAGTCAGCACTCTGGTTTTTCCTGAACCGGCACCGGCTATAACCAAAGATGGACCTTCGGTGGAGATAACAGCCTCCCGCTGCGCCGGGTTTAATAGTTCCAAATAATTCTGCACGCTCTATTCTTGTTAATATATTTGAATGTTTATTTTGATTTAATACAACAGCAGTCCGGTTATTTAAATGTAATTCAGGTTTATACAATATAGGTTAAAACGTTGCTGCCAGACAAAAATAGTAAAACAGTATAGCATATCACAGAGCGAAACAATTATTGTTTCATTTATGCGTTAAAATCGATACCATACTTTTATAAATGTAGGAAGGTGGTGAATGAAGAATGTCGTATAAAAAATGTAATTTTGCTCAAGCTAAAACTAATGAGTCAGAATACTAATGCAGACTTAAGTATTCTTGGTCAATAAATTTCTTAAAAATGAGATTATCCGGTTGCGCTTTTTTTATCATTTTCAGTATTGCTGTCGCAACAAGTTATGGGCAAATTCAGGCGCCTTCGGCAATCTATTCCGAAATGACTAATTATGCTTCGCCCGACCCGGTGTACTTTTTTTCAACGGTTCAAATGCAGGTTTTAACCTGTCAGGGGCCAAATCCCTCCGATACTTATAATTTTAACTGGACCCGACATAATCCTTCTGGCAACACCTGGACTCAACCTTTGCAAAGTCAGGTTGGAGCATCATCTGATTTAATGATTAACGAACCGGGAGGCTATCAGGTTAGGGTAACCGGGCCAGGGGTGGATGCTATTTACCGCTGTTGGGCATTTGAGCCTATGCTGAACAATACCTCTATTGATGAGGTTGAGGCTACCTGCTTTTATCTCGATTTACGCGCTAATAACGATTCGCTTCCATTGATTTATTACAACCCGTCTACCTCAATGGAGACACGGGTAAGGTATAACCGAACCTATCAATGGACCGCATCAACAGGAGGGACTTTACCACAGGGGGCTTTTATTTCAATGAATGCACCCGTTGAAAATACTAAGTTCGAGGTTTTGGTAACCGATAAATTTGGCAATCAGTCGTCGGCTTATTTAGATTACACGGCCATTGCCGTAGAAGCAAAATATAGGAGAGAAATTGTTAAACTAAATGTTCCTCAGGAGATTCATTCAGAAGCAGAAGGTTCAGCGCCAATTGAGGTGCGCTTTCAGGACGAAAGCAAAGGCAATATTTCTGCATGGGAATGGCGCTTTGGCCGAACAGGAGTAGCTTTCGACCGTAACCCCTTTTATGTTTTTACTGCATTTGGAAAAGATACTGTTACTTTACGTGTGGTTAACCGCTTATCGGGGTGCGAAAGCATTAGTGAAGACAATTTAATTGTTAATGTTGTTAATTCTCTGCTCGAAGTGCCCAATACTTTTACTCCCAACGGAGATGGCGCCAACGATGAATTCAGGGTTGTTTATTCGTCCATTAAAAAGTACCATATAGTGGTTTTTAACCGATGGGGACGAAAAGTTTATGAGTCAACCAATCCTGCCGAAGGTTGGGATGGAACAGTAGGCGGGTCACTGGCACCTCCCGGTGTTTATTTTTATTATATTGAAGC
>CALEUX010000168.1 GCA_937920475.1 uncultured Marinilabiliaceae bacterium | reverse complement strand
TCTTTTACTCATACTGTATGTTTGTAAGATTTATTGCTGATAGGTTGCTCCCCAGCAGAGCCTATTTCCTCATCCACCTTACGACCTGAATATACCACATTAAAACAAAAAAGTCACCAACTATTATTTGCCACATTACCTTTTTTCCAAAAAACTACTCGTTTCATGAATTTGAGTTAGTATCCACATAGGGGTGTAAAATCAACATTGGATACTGTGGGTGCATTATCATCTGTTTAGTTATGCTGGGGTGAAAAAGTCGTTCGAAAAAACTGTAGTTGTGACGAACCAATACAACTAACTCGCCATCGTATTCTTCGGTAAAAGAGCAAATGCTTTCACATACATCTTCACCTTCAAGAAAATGAAAACTAATCCGAACCCCTGGAAAATAGGAAGCAATCCTGTCTTCAGCCTCGAGTCGGTTAATATATTCATCGTCATCCATAACATTGGCAAATAACAATTCGCTGTTAAATTCCTTGGCCATATCGTACAGCGGGGTTGCTATTTTCTCGTTAACCAATTTTAAATCAGTAGCAAAAACTATTCTTTTAAGATTCTGATAAACGGCATTTTTTGGAATCACCAACATTGGATGTTGGATATTTTTAATAACGTCGTAGGCATTGCTGCCCAAAAGGAAGTTTTCCAAAGCACTTTCACCCCTGCAACCCAGTACAAATAGATCGGGCTTTAGCTCATCCATTTCCCTGTGTAATACTTCAACCAAAGGTCCAAAGCGCGAAGCCAGCTCAATCCTGGCATTGGGGTGTTCAGCATGAAGCACCGCCAACTCCTTTTTAAGTCCTTTGGCACTTTCTTCTGCCATTTCTTCTTTTACCTGCATGATGTAGGGACTTCCGCTAAATTCAATATCGTATGCATTGAGCAATACAAATTGAAATTTATGCTCGCGAAACATTTCCAATGCATAAAGACATGCATTTCTGGCAGTTTCGGAGAAATCGGTTAATAATAAAATGCGTTTCATAGGGATAGGTTTTATTGGGGTTATGAATTTCACTTATATAAAAACCTGCTATTAGTTTTTCATATAAGTTACAATAAAACCAAAAAAAAAGCAACGCCATTAGAGAAAATTAAACATCGATAAAAGTTGATGTACATTTGAATTTGAGCCCATTGCAATATAAATCAACCAATCCGGTTCATTACAAAAACGCCTCCAATGCCATCATTATCCATAACAGATCCAACAATTTGTCCTTGTACATTAAATATTCCCTCTCGCTCTTCGAGCAAGTATTCGGCGTTTATTTCTCCGGTTAAAACGGTATAACCAACATCATTCAGAAAAATATTACTCTCGCGTACATGGCCGGAAATAATGGTACGTACAATTATACTTTCTCCGTTGGTAAGTTTCTCGTTGAACACCAGATGACCGGTAATCTGATTATCGTTCTGAAACAGGCGGGCCTCGCCAACCTTAACACCATAATCAAATTCTTCTTTAAAATGCCAGAACCCGGTAATAATAATCATATTGCTATAATTCAGATTGTTTTGATACTAACAAGTAATGTTTGAGTATGTTTTGAATGGAAGGACTGAAAATTTCAGATAAATTAATATGGTCCACTTTCATGAATTTATATCCGGCCACATCATCTGCCACTTTTAGTTGAGAAAGGTCTTTTACCTTACAGATAAAAGTTAAATCGGTGGTATATACAGTTAATCCCGAAAATGGGTATTCGTTAGGGAAAGAGACAAAGAAATTAAACTCTGTAATATCTAAATTTAATTCCTCTTTAATCTCACGTATTAAAGCTTCTTCGGCACTTTCTCCCGGGTCGACAAAACCACCCGGCAAATCGAGTGCCCCTTTGTTGGGCTCCAACCCTCTGATGGTCAATAGAATCTCATCTTTATCATTAAAAATTAAGGCCACCACCGCAGCAGCCGAGTTAACAAAGAAATGGAATCCGCAATCGCCACATTTAAACGATTTGGGGCTGCTAGCCAAAAAACCTGTGGAACCACAGCGTGGACAAAATCTGAAAACTTCGGATGGAATGGTCATTTGACTGATTATTAAATAATTATCAATTGCAATGTCATAAGGGCTCTAAAGAAAAAATAAACAACAATGCACTACAAAGGGGAAAGATTTAGATTACACTTCTTTGAAATGCCTGATGCAAGCCTTTCTTGCTTTTGCGTTTTTAAGATTCATTCCTTAGAAGAAATTATCGCGTGGGAACAGAACTTTTTATCTTAATAGCTGATAATCGGATATCAAGAGTTCCGGTGATAAGTTCAACTTCCTTGTAAGGTTTCGAATCATTTCTACTGTCAACTTTCTCTTTTTACTCAGGATTTCAGAAACTCTACTTTTGCCACCAATTTCAGCAACCAAATCTATTTGCTTTAAATTCATTTCTTCCATGCGTATTTTGATGGCTTCAATTGGGTCGGGGGCTTCTATTGGGCAATGTTTCTTTTCGTATTCATCAATCATAAGACCAAGAATATCAGCTTCATCACTTTCATCTGTTCCAATTGGAGCATCAAAAATCACTTCCAGCCTTTTTATTGCTAACAGGTAATCGCTTTCAGTCTTTATCGGCTTCATTTCCATTTTCTTCGGCTTTAAATCGTGTTTGCATCAATCTTGTCATAATCAGCGTGAGTGCCAATGAATCGGATGAAAATCCATTGTTTCTCGAAATTGAATTTTGCTATTAGCCGGTATGAGTTTCCTTTGATGTTGAAAACAATTCTACCTTCTTTCAAGATACTGGCATTAGCATAATTCCTTTTTACATCGTTTGGAGTTTTCCAATCACAGCTCATGGCTGTATCGTACCATGTTTTCAGGTATTGTTCTGAATCAGGGTACATCTCCCAAAATTCTCTCAACGTGCTTTTAGCAAAAATTCTATGCATTATTTGATGTTCATGATGCAAATATAATAAAAAGTTCTCAATTTGAGAACTTTTTATTGTTTGGTATTTAATATAGATGCTAAAAATTAATAATCAATCATTTAATCTACACCTTAAAACCCGTTTAGATTCATGGTTACGGTAGGTATTAACAGCAAAAACCCGATTATAATCAACACCACCATTAATGGGGCAATCCATTTTGCCCATTTTATGTATGGAATTCGGGCAACTCCTAAAACGCCAATCAACACTCCCGAAGTTGGTGTTATCAGGTTTGTAAAACCATCGCCAAACTGGAATGCCATAACAGTAGACTGCCTGGACAAACCAATTAAATCGCTAAAAGGGGCCATTATGGGCATGGTTAATGCTGCCTTGGCCGAGCCACTTGGAATTACAATATTAATCACAGTTTGAATGACATACATAACTCCAACCGAAGCTATATTTCCCAAATCGTTCATGCCGGTGGCCATGGCATGTAAAATTGTATGGATAACTTTACCATCTTCAAGAATAACAATAATGCCACCTGCCAGTCCAACTATCAATGCAGCCGACATAATATCTCCGGCTCCGGCTAAGAACAACCGGGTAATATCATCGGGCGATTTACCCATTGCTGCACCAGCCAAAATACCCATGGCAAAAAACAGAGCAGCAATTTCCATAATGTACCAATGGTATCCCATTACACCAACAATAAGGAACACGATGGTGTATCCTAAAAGATTTAAAACAAAAACCGGTGATGACTTTTTAAGCGATAAGTATCCGGTAGCAGCATAAAAAAGTGTTATTAGCGGTATAAAAAACCAGGTTATCCCCTCTCCTCCTCCAATAACCAGGGTAGTTTCGGAATAGCTAATTGAAAAAGCGATTAATCCGGCCAGAACGACAAAATAAGTATACCATGATGCTCTGTGAGTTTTATTTTCTTCCTCCAAATTGTTCAAATGAATATGTTCGCGCCAATATTCATCTTCGCTATAAACCGGCGACAACTCGGGTTTGTGTTTTACACGGCTTGCATACCATAAAACAAAAGCAATTCCTGCCATATTAATAACCAGCCAGCAAAACAACCGATATTCAAATCCTGAGAAAAGTGGCAAACCGGCCAATCCCTGAGCAATACCAATGGTAAAAGGATTTAAAACAGCTCCGGCAAAACCAAGTCCGGCAGCCACAAAAACCATGGCAACTCCCGTAATGCTGTCGTATCCCATAGAAATGGCCAAAGGCACCAAAATGATAATAAATGCTATGGTTTCCTCGCTCATGCCAAAAACAGCCCCAAAAACCGAAAACATCAGCATTATTAATACAATAACCAGATTCCCGGTACCAACCACACGCATCACTGAAAAACCGTCCATTTTTTTGGTAAGTACCAGAAACGATTTAATACCGACATCAATGGCACGCGAATCATTCATAATCCAGAAAGCGCCCCCTATCATCAAAATAAAAACAATTATTCCGGCCTGCTTCTCGAAACCTTTAAACATGGCAGCAAAAATCTCCCATGTTTGAGGCTGATTATCGATTTGCTGATAAATGAGGGAACCTTTTATTATTTCACCATTTGCATCAACCGCATTTACATATTGCCCGCCCGGAACAAACCAGGTGGCCATGGCAGCCAAAAGAATTAATGCAAAAACAATGACATAGGTATGTGGTACTTTTCGAATCATAGCTCAAATTGTTTGACTTCAAAAATAAGTTTTTAAAACTAAAAAACATGATAACAGCAATTCCAATAGTGCAAACCCAATGATGGTTATCATTTTATAAATTGACCATAAATAGTACATTTATACTTAATAAAGCTTTTTAGCAAAAACAATAAAGAACTTCAAAGGTAATTTGATTTATGAGTAACCTGTTAATCAAAAATATTGGACAATTATACCAGATCGATAAGGGCGAAAGAAACCTGGTAAGAGGAAGCGAAATGGCAGATATTCCATCACTTAAAGATGCTTATTTACTGATTAAGGATGGAAATATAGCCGACTTCGGGCCAATGTCTGTAGTTCCAAACATTAATTGTGAGATTTTAAATGCTGGTGGAAAAACAATATTACCAGCCTGGTGCGATTCGCATACACACATTGTATTCCCTGCCACCCGCGAAGAAGAATTTATTGATAAAATTAAAGGATTAACCTACGAAGAAATAGCTAAAAGGGGCGGTGGCATTCTCAATTCGGCAAAAAGAATGGAAACATGTAGCGAGGAAGACCTTTTTCAGGCAGCCATGCTCAGACTTGACGAAATGGTTAAATGGGGAACCGGCGCTGTGGAAATTAAAAGCGGCTATGGACTAAACACCACTCAGGAAATTAAAATGTTGCGGGTTATTAAACGATTAAAAGCAGAAAGCCCGGTTACCATTAAATCTACTTTTCTGGGGGCTCATGCCATACCTGCTGACTTTAAAAATAACCGCGATGGTTACGTAACATCTATTATTGAAGAGATGTTGCCACAGATTGCCAGCGAAGAACTGGCCGATTTTGTTGATGTTTTTTGCGACAAAGGATTTTTCACCATCGAGGAAACCGGAAAAATACTGGAAGCAGCTGCTGGTTATGGATTGCGTCCGAAAATTCATGCCAACGAACTCGGCTTTACCGGTGGCGTACAAATTGGAGTTAAGCACAACGCACTATCAGTAGATCATCTTGAATACATTGGCGATAAAGAAATTGACGCTCTGAAAAAATCAAACACCATGCCTGTAATACTGCCCGGTGCAGCCTTTTTTCTTCGCATGCCATTGTCGCCAGCCCGAAAAATGATAACAGCCGGATTACCTCTGGCATTGGCCACCGATTTTAACCCCGGCAGCTCACCCTCGGGAAATATGCAGTGGATAATATCCATGGGAAGCATTCTTTACCGGATGCTCCCCGAAGAAGTTATTAATGCCGTTACTATAAACGGAGCCTACGCTATGGGTTTGGAAAAAGAACTTGGAACCATTACCATTGGAAAGAGAGCCAACCTCGTAATGCTAAAACCAATTCCCTCAATAGCATACCTGCCTTATACATTTGGCGAAAACAAAGTAGAAACAGTTATTTTAAACGGAAAAATTGTATCTGTATGAAGCAAATTATAGAATGTGTACCCAATTTCAGTGAAGGCCGGAATCTTGACACAATCAAACAAATAGCTAAAGAAATTGAATCGGTTGAAGGCGTTAAACTCATTGATACTGACCCCGGGAAAGCTACCAACCGTACTGTAATTACCTTTGTTGGTTCTCCATCGGAGGTTTGTGAAGCTGCTTTTAGAGCCGCCAAAAAAGCTCTTGAGTTGATTGATATGAGAAACCACAAAGGCGCTCATCCACGTTTTGGAGCGATGGATGTTTGCCCGCTAATACCGGTTGCCAATATTACCATGGAAGAAGTGGTGGTATACGCGCGTCAATTGGCTGAGCGACTCGCCACCGAACTGCAATTACCGGTTTATTGCTACGAGTTTGCAGCATTAGAAGAAAAAAGAAGAAATCTGGCCAACTGCCGGCAAGGGGAGTATGAGTCGTTACCACAACGCCTGTCATCGGACGAATGGCAGCCCGATTTTGGTCCAAAACAATGGAACAATCAGATAGCCCGAAGCGGCGCTACAGCCGTAGGTGCCCGTAATTTCCTGATAGCCTATAATGTGAACCTGAATACCACTTCGGTACGAAGAGCTAACTCCGTGGCTTTTGATGTACGTGAACGGGGCAGAGTGAAACGCGAAGGCGATTCCATTACCGGAAAAATTGTAAAAAATGAACAGGGTGAAACCGTTTATGAACCGGGATTATTAAAGTCAGTAAAAGGAATTGGTTGGTTTATTGAAGAGTATGGCATTGCTCAAATATCCATGAATCTCACCGATTTGTCGGTAACGCCATTACACATTGCCTTTGACACTGTTTGCGAAAGAGCTGCTGCCAGAGGTTTAAGGGTTACTGGTTCGGAATTGGTGGGCGTTGTTCCGCTTCAATCCATGTTAGATGCCGGGAAGTATTTTTTAAGAAAACAAAACAGGTCAACCGGTCTGCCCGAAAGTGAAATCCTGAAAATTGCCATCAAATCGTTGGGCCTTAATGAGTTGTACTCTTTCGAGCCTGAAAAGAAAATAATAGAATACTTTCTGGATGATGAGTTCAGCAGCCGAAAACTTGGTAAATTAAGCATAACCGACTTTGCTAATAAAACCGCTTCGGAAGAGGCAGCCCCCGGAGGTGGTTCAGTTTCAGCTTATCTGGGAGCCCTGGGAGTCTCTTTAGGTGTAATGGTAGCCAACCTATCATCACACAAACGAGGCTTGGACGAACGATGGGAAGAGTTTTCCAACTGGGCAGAAAAGGGGATGGCCATTCAGAGCCAGTTTATAAAATTAGTGGATGATGATACCAACGCTTTTAATGCGATAATGGACGCCTTCTCACTGCCCAAATCAACCGATGAAGAGAAACTCATCCGCAAACTGGCCATACAGAAAGCCACCTTAAATGCCATTTCCGTTCCGTTAAAGGTGATGGAATTAAGCTTTAAATCATTTGAAATTATTGAATACATGGCCTTAAATGGCAATCCAAATTCTGTTTCAGATGCCGGTGTGGGAGCCCTATGCGCACGGTCGGCCATTCTGGGTGCAGGATTAAATGTTTCAATTAATGCCGCCTCACTAAAAGACGATGCAGATGCTGTAAAAATGGTATCCAGAGCAAAAGAATTGGAAGATAAGGCTATTTTAAAAGAGCAGGAAATATTGTCAATTGTAAAACAGAAAATATTGGCCGGGTAAAAGGAAAAGATTATTTTTAGATGATACTGAAGAAATAAAACCTAATGATAGCTTTTTACGTACTGCATGAGTATGTATCACCCAAAAATAATTTATGGTTAACAAATACAATACTTTAAGAGTTTTATTGCTGTCTGTTTTGCTCGCTTCTATTCTGGTAGCTTGCTCGTCGAAACGATTTGTTAACAAAGCATTGAAATACGATGAAGCAGGAATGTACCAGGAAGCGGCAGCGTTATATTTACGTTCGCTGGCATCGAACCAGTCCAATATGGATGCACGTATGGGACTCATGCGAACCGGCAGTTTAGTGCTCGAAGAGAAATTAAACACCTTTACCAACTTTCATAAAAACAGGCAACATAAAGAAGCGGTTTACGCTTTTCAAGATGCTGAAAAATACTACAATCAGGTTGCTGCTGTTGGGGTTAAGTTAAATTTCCCCGAACAAAACAAAATCTATTATGCCGAGTCGAAAGAAGAACACCTCTCCCATCTTTACCGCGAAGGCATGAAGGCTTTAAGTGTTGAAGCTTTTGGAACTGCCGAGCCAATGTTCCGGGAAATTCTGGCCCTTGAACCTGCCTATAAAGATACACGGGAGCATTGGATCACTGCCCGTTACGAACCTCAATACCGTAATGGAATCAGCTTTTTTGAGAACCAATTGTTCCGTAAAGCTTATTATGCATTCGATAAAATAATCAGTGAAACCGGCTCGTACAAAGAGTCGCTTGGCTACAAGGATCAAAGCCTGAAGGCAGCTACTTTAACCATTGCTGTGCTGCCGTTTTATGTTCAGGATTATAACTTTAGGGTAACAGCCAATGAATTGAGAGCAAAAACCATCAACGAAATTCATCAGTTAAAAACACCTTTCTATAAGCTCATTAACGACCCTGTTATTGGCGGCATTCGCCAACTCGAGAGATTGCAGGAACCACAATTAGCATTAAGACTCATTCAGGAAGCAGGGCCCGGAATTTCGGCCCAAAGTGTACTTTTTGCCAAAGTTATCAGGTATAGCGAACATACCTCGCCATTAACGAAAACCGAAAAACCGGCCTATTTGAAAAAAACAGTTGAAATAACTCAGGAAAACGGGCTAAAAGAAACCAAAACCGAGTACATTAAAACCACCTATACCGAATTTACCCGACAAAGCAAGGCCTCCATAACCGTTGAGTATTCGTTGATTCATTTAAAAACCGGTGAAATTTTAGTAACCGATGTTTTTACTTTTGATGATGGTGACCAAATTGATTATGCAGAATTTAAAGGAGAGCATAAAGATTTGGTTCCGGGTGAATGGAAAAAGAAAGAAGAAGATGAAAAAAGCGACAAAGTACTGGATACCACTTTGCATATTAACGAATTGCAGCAAAAACTTAAAGCCCGAAAGGAGTTTAGGGAAGGCCCCGCATTAACAGCCCAGCTAATTCAGAATGCAGCACGCCGCATTTCATCGAAAATTGAACAATACAATCCTGAAAAATAAACCCTGGTACCTAACATTTTTGTAATGCGCACCGCTCTAAAACATTCCATTAAAAAGAGTTCCTTACACGGGCAAATTCTCGCCTCTATTCTAATAACCATAGCAGGCTTTTTATTTTTAAACAGCTGCGCATCAACCTCGGGAACAAAAAAAGGATTACCCGAGAAACCATCGTGGATGGATACACGTCCGGTTAGCTCTTTATATTATTACGGAATTGGTTCTGCCCTCAAAAAAGGGTCGGCCGACCGATATCGAAATCAGGCCAGAGAAAACGCACTTTCGGAAATGGCCGGACAGATAAACACCCAGATATCGAGCACAATGGAATTATATAAAGTTGAAGATCGTTTTGGTGTGCGCGAAATGCTTCAAAACAGGATAAGAACCGAATCAAAGGAATTTTTGGAAGGCTATGAATACATGGACCAATGGGAAGATGAAACCAGATATTATACTATTTACAGATTATCAAAAACAGTTTTTGAACAAAATAAAGAAAAAAGAAAAAAAATGGCTGCCGATGGCGCCTATTTAAAATACCAGCAAGCCATTAACCACCTTCACGGTAGAAACTACCTGATGGCTTATTCCTTTTTTGTTCAAGCCCTCGAAGGCATTAAAGATTACCTTGGAGAAGGGGTTGTAATAGAAACCCCGCAAGGATACCATATCGATTTGGGAAATGGCAGTTTAACCTATTTGGATGAAATATTAAAAGAGTTGCGAATAAAATCCAATCAGAATAATATTATTATAACAGGAGAAGAACCGGAAAACAATATCATTTTTACAGTTACCGATAAACAAAATCATCCTGTATCCGATATTCCTGTTAGATTTAATTATTCGGGAGGTTATTTACTGACCGATGCCTCTAAAAGTAATGGAGAGGGGCAGGTTATATTCCCTGAATTTAAAGCGCCCATGCAAAGCGCCAGAGAAACGCTTACAGCAGTTATTGATGTTCAGGCCATTGCCCGTAATGCCACTTTTGATATTGATATACGAAGAATGCTCGAAAAATGGAATGCAGCCTCTGCCAAGGTACAGATTGAGTTTGTGAGGTAACTCGGAACAAAGAATCTAAACAAGCATGCTCCCCGAATTTTTCATCACCATCACAACCTGCTTATTATAAAAAACAAACAACAAATAGGCTGCTAAAAAAACTACCCCTTCAACAATATGATAAAACAGCCCCAGTCCTGGCCAAATAAATGCAGCAATAACATAATGAACCACATACTGGGCTAATAAAAGGGTACAAATATTTATAAACACCCTGTTTTTAACAATACGAAGTTTAAAAAACGCCATATCTGCTCTGTTTAAAAACAGCAAAAATAGTATCAGGTACGAAAACATGGTAGTGTAAGCTGCTGCCATATATCCCATTTTAGGGATAAAAATCAGATTCAGCACAATATTTAACAGAAATGCCAGTAAGTAATAAATTACAACTATTGAATTCTTGTTTTCAAACTTTCTTCTCAACTCAAAGAAGTAAACAATGCCGGAAAGAAAAACACCTGCATTTATCCAGGGAATAATAACATATGACTCATGGAATTCTTTTCCCATAAATAGAAAAATAATTTCCCTTGAATATATTGATAAATAAAATGTTACAGGCAAAATTATTATAAAGAAAACAAGGATTAAATTCTGCATAAAAATCACGGTTCCATTATCTTTTTTTTCCAGAACCTGTACCAATTTAGGTGTCACAATTTTTATAAAAACAAGAATTAAAGCGTTTAAACTCATCATTGACAAGTTGTAGGCCTGATTGTAAATGCCTGTTGATTTTAAACCCTCGACCATATTAATGATATAACGGTCGGAATTAGCCAGTAAAATTAATCCTAAGTTCGAAACAAGCGAAGGTGGTATGTAGCTGAATATCAACTTCTGAATGGGCCAACTTAGTCGGGTAAATCTGAATGACAGAATATTTCTGTATGCAAAAACAAGTATCAGAATTAAAGGAATTTCAACATATATAATGGATTCTACAAAAACCTCAATTGAATGGTTCGTAATAAAAACCAGATAAAACATTAATCCAAGCGAAAGCGATGTTCTTATTATTTGTACAATGTTAAACGGCCTGGTTAATGAATAGACCCTGAAAAAGGTTAAAACAGTATTCAAAATGTGCGAAACAATAATCTGTATTGAGAAAAGAATAATAAGTGAATGATTACTTTTATCAGCAAGCAAGCCTAATATAATTGAGACGACAACAAATAAAATAATCTGAAAAACCAAAAGGTAAAGTAAGTTGCT
>CALEUX010000167.1 GCA_937920475.1 uncultured Marinilabiliaceae bacterium | reverse complement strand
AGACTACCTTTCGATAACCTCTTTCTGTTGGTGACTCAGCTGGGATTCGAACCCAGGACCCCATCCTTAAAAGGGATGTGCTCTACCAGCTGAGCTACTGAGTCATCCTCTTTTGTTTTGCGGGTACAAAAGTATAGATATTTTATTACCCCTCCAAATCAGTGGACGGCTTTTTTAATTAAAAAAATCATTTTATTTCAAAATCCTTTTTTAAGCTTTCCACCCATTTTTCAATGCGTTCGTTGGTTAAAGCAGTCTGGTTTTCTATATCGAGGGCTAATCCTGCAAATTTGTCGCCTCGTTGCGCTCTTGAATATTCAAATATATAACCTTCTACAGAGGTGAATCCAACAACTTTTCCTTCCCGCTCCTCAATATACTCGGCCATGATACCAATACCATCCACAAAATTCTCGGGATAATTTTTCTGGTCGCCTCCACCAAAAAGGGCGAATTTTTTACCTTTTAACGATACGTCTTCAATTGAGGGCAGAAATTCGTCCCAATAATTTGGTAATTCTCCATCGAACCAGGTTGGGACAGCAAAAATATAGTAATTGAACTTGTTAAAGTCATCCAAGGTAGCCACATCAACATCCACCTCTTCACAATTTTCTGCACCAAAATGCTTAATCATTTTTTTTACCTGTTGATGCGTTTTAACCGATCTGAAACTGTAAAAAATTCCTATCTTCTTCATATTATAGTGTTTTCAGAATTGCATTTATAATTAATATTTAAGCACTTCGCGAGCAGCGGCCATCACTTTTTCTGTATTGGGTAAAATGGCTGCTTCCAGAATACGGTTAAAGCCAACCGGCGTAAAGGTAGACCCCAAACGTTTTACCGGGGCATCGAGCCATTCAAAGGCCTCATCGGCAATCAGCGCTGCCACCTCGCCGCCAAAGCCCCCAAATACTTTATCTTCGTGTACTATAAGAGCACGTGAAGTTTTCTTGATGGAATTAAATATGGTTTCTTTATCTAATGGTAAAAGACTTCGCAAATCGATTACTTCGATATTGGCAACACCCTCGGAGGCTAATTTTTCAGCAGCTTCCAAACTCAAATGGGTTGCGTTTCCATAAGTAATAATGGTTAAATCGGTGCCTGGACGTCTGATACGCGCTTTGCCAAACGGTACCTCAAAATCGTCAGGCACAAAAGTGGCAGCCTTAGGAGAATTGTACAAAGCCTTAGGCTCCATAAATACAGTCATCCCCTCTGACCGGATGGACGTTCTTAACAACCCGGCTGCATCATCGGCAAACGATGGGTATACAACCCGCACGCCAGGAAAGGTAGTTAATGCCCCTTCGATGGTTTGTGAGTGATACAATCCGCCACCGATATAGCCTCCTGAGGCTAAACGAACAGTAATATTGGGCGAATATTGACCCTTGGTGCGCCAATACTCGTGCGTGGTTTCAACAAATTGTTCCATGGCGGGCCAAAAATAGTCGGCAAATTCAGCTCCTTCAACCACCACACGCAACTTTTTGCTATAGCGCGACATACCATTGGCAGTACCCATAATAAAATCTTCGGCTATAGGCGCATTAAAAACCCTGTTTTTGCCAAATTCCTGCTGTAACCCTTTTGATACATTGAAAATACCGCCCTTGTCTTTATTGGCAATATCTTGGCCCCAAAGGAAAGTATCGGGATTATGCCTGAATTCAGCCCTAAGTGTATCGTTTAAAGCCTGAATAAGCTTAATTGGCTCGCCATCCTGATGGTGCGTCCCGTCGGGATATTTTGAAGCCGCATAGGGCTCAGGAATAACAAAATCATGAACCGACTCCGGAGTTGGGTTTGGTGCTGCTAATGCTTTTTTATGTGCCTCCTTAACCTCTGCAGCAACCTTTTCTTCAATTTCCTTTAGTTCTTCTTCTGTAGCACGACTGTACCGAATCAACAATCTTTTGTATTTGGCCAATGGATCGTATTCGCGTACATAGCTCAATTCATTTTCATCGCGGTACAACTCATGGCGGTCGCTGTTTGAGTGTGACCCAATGCGCACACAATTGGCATGAACCAAAACCGGTTTTTGCTCTTTTTTTGCCCATTCTACAGCTTCGGTCATCGCATTCATTGAATCAAACACATCTTTTCCGTTGCAATAAATGATTCGTAGATTTTTAAATCCTTCAAAGTTTTTGGCAACCTTGCGGTTGGCAGTTTGGTCCTGTTTAGGAACAGAAATACCATACCCGTTATCCTGAAATACGAAAACAACAGGCAATTGCTCATTGGATGCACCATTAATAGCCTCATAAACATAACCTTCCGAAACAGAACTTTCTCCCTGAGAACTGATAACAACTACATCTTTCTCATTATAGGTTTTAACAGCTCTTCCCAAACCGGTGGCATGTAAGGTATGATTACCCGTGCAGCTGCTAACATTATGAATATTCCACGTCGGTTTGGCAAAATGGTTCGACATATGCCGTCCGCCACCCGCCACATCTGTATCTTTTGATATACCGTTATAAATTACCTCTTCGGCTGTTAAACCGGCCGCAACACATGTTTGAAGGTCGCGATAATATGGAAACAAATGGTCTTTGTTTTTTCTGAATACCTGTCCAATAGCCAATTGGATGCCATCGTGGCCTGCTGCGGGGGCATGGTACGACCAGCCAATGGCCTGTTTTAGGTAGTTTGGAGCACGCTCATCGAGGGTACGGCCTAAAAACAAAAGGTAATACCATTTTAGAAGCGTCTCCTTATCGGTTTTTTTTATGCTATAAATACTGGGTACGTTACTTTTCATCTGTTTATATTTTTGTTTTTAATTTACCAGATGGAACTCGCCAATAATCATGCTTCTTTGTGTCAAAGCGTTCTACATGGCTCGTTTCATGTGTCTATAATTTGATTTTAATGGTCACAACTTGTCCCGATTTATCGGGATGGAACTCGCCATAATAGTGATGCTCCTTTGTGAGAACTCGTTCTCATGGCTCGTTTCATTTTTGCTTTATTTATAGTTTTAAGATTATATGGTGCCCCCATAATATTTGGAAGGAACCCTAAAATTTCGTGAACAGCCATTTCAATTTACGCTTAATGGCATGGTCTTGGTTTGTTACTTGGTATTTATATTAAATATCCTGATTAAGTTCCCATTCTTCAAGATAATCGGCAACTTTACGCAGGAAGAAACCTCCAAGTGCACCATCAACGATGCGGTGGTCGTAGGATAATGACAAATACATTTTATGGCGGATGGCTATTACGTCGCCCGTAGGAGTTTCCACCACTGCCGGTTTCTTTTCGATGGAACCTGTAGCAAGAATGGCCACCTGAGGTTGGTTGATAATGGGTGTACCGATAATATTGCGGAACGACCCAAAATTGGTTATTGTAAAGGTTCCCCCCTGAATATCGTCGGGCGAAAGTTTATTGTTACGGGCCAGTTCGGCCAAGCGGTTAATATCGCTGGCTAACCCTACCAGATTTTTCTGGTCAGCCTGCTTAACTACCGGAACAATAAGGTTTCCTGATGGCAATGCCACAGCAATACCCACATTCACATTTTTACGAATAATGATTGAATCGCCGTTAACTGAAGCATTTATTCCTGGATAATCGCGCAGGGCTCGGGCTACAGCCTGAGTAAAGACAGGCATAAAAGTAAGTTTCTCACCATATTTCTTCTGGAAAGCTTCTTTGTTCCGGTCGCGCCACAAAACCAGGTTGGTAACATCCGCTTCCACAATTGAAGTAACATGTGGCGAAACCTGTTTCGACATCACCATATGGTCGGCAATGATTTTACGCATACGGTCCATTTCTACAACAGTATCGCCATCCACACTTTTAACTTCTGGTGCTTTAACCGGTTGTTTAATGGACTCAGAAGCTTTTGATGTAACTGGTGCTGCCAAAGGTGCTGAAGCAACTTGTTTTTCTGTAGCGCCTCCCTTTCTTTGCTGCAGATAGGTCAAAACATCGTCTTTGGTAACCCTGCCATCCTTGCCTGTGCCACTTATTTTGTCGAGTTCGGACAGGGAGATATTTTCATTTTTTGCAATACTTTTTACCAATGGTGAATAAAAACGGTCGCTTTGTTTGTAATCATCCACTTCATTATTCCCCGACTGCACGGTTGGAGCTGTTGACTTGACTTCAACACTACCTACCGCCTCAGCTTTATCCGGTTTGGAGCTGGTGGTGGATGAGGATGTACCTTCCAGTTCAATAATCGCAACAGACTTGCCAACCGGAACCAGCGAATCAACTGGGAATCGTATTTCTTTTACCACTCCGGCTACCGGAGATGGGATTTCTGAATCGACCTTATCGGTAGCAATTTCGAGCAGAACCTGGTCCTCTTCAACAGTATCTCCTTCTTTAACAAACCATTTGGTAATGGTTGCTTCTTCAACACTCTCACCCATTTTGGGCATTAGGATTTCAAATGTAGACATATGAGTTATATTTATTTAATCTAAATTTACGCGGGCAAAAATATTTAATTTTGCTATTTATACAAAATCTAAATAACTTATTGCCTTTGAAAGTTTATCCTATTAACATGAATGTCTAACTTTTGTTTGGTAATTGAATCTGTTTTTTAAACAAAACAATAGCAACCCTGAGTTTGGAATATTGACTAAGTAGTTGAATGAATTAATTTTAAATAATAACAAAAAGCCTCTGGCAGAAATCTGTCAGAGGCTTAAAAAATCTTAAATATCAAAAGTTTTACAAACTATCGCCAAAGTCCTGTTTGAATTTGGCTACTAATTTTTCAGGCCAGTTGCTGGTAGGTGCTAATCGGCCCATAAAAAAGCGTAGTACTTTTGGTTCATCTACAAACTTTAATCCGCCAATGAGTTCGCGGTTTTTGTACAACCAGTTAAGTCGGTCGATTAAAAACATGGTTTGCGACAAGGTAAATACTCTTCGAGGAAATGCCAGACGAAGCAATTCCATATCTGATAACAGGTCTTCCCCATTTTCGAGGCGCACACTTGAAATAGTGCCACGCTCCATACCACGGGCTCCCGAAACAAGATACAAAGCAGCGGCTAATGCCCCTGCAGGATATTCCTTCTGAGGTATATGCGGTAAAAAGGCCATAGAATCAACATGGCAACCCAATGCTCCGGCAGGCGTAATAACCGGAATACCAAGCTTCGACAACTCATTAACAGCATACTCAATAAAAGAAGGCGATTGACTAATAACCGTTTCATCGGTGGTTTCAATTAAGCCAACGGCCATGGCTTCAATTTCGCGTACCGACATACCACCATAGGTTAAAAAGCCCTCGAAAAGTGGCACTAAATCGCGCATTTTAAGAAACAACACCTGACTATTGGTACAAATTCCACCACCACGGGTTGAACTAACCTTACGACTCGAGAAATAAACTATCTCGCATAAACCGCACATCGTGCGTAAAATATCTTTAATACTTGAATTGGCAAATTCAGCCTCCCGTTGTTTAATGAACCAGGCATTTTCACCTATCAAGCTGGCGTCCAGAACCATCATAATGCCATTTTCATCAGCTACTTTACGCACCTGGCGCATGTTTTCAATAGAAAAAGGTTGTCCGCCAATCAGATTGGTTGATGCTTCGAGCCTTATAAAAGGAACGTTTTCCTTACCATATTTAGCAATTAAATCTTTAAGCTTCTGAATGTCGATATTTCCTTTGAAAGGATGATTGCTGCTTATTTTTAATGCTTCATCGGTATAAATTTCAAAAATTTCACCACCATTTATTTCCATGTGTGCTTTGGTAGTGGTAAAATGATAGTTCATCGGAATTTTGTGACCGGGACGAACAAATGTTTGAGAAATGATATTTTCAGCAGCACGCCCCTGATGTACAGGGAGTATTAGTTCTTTTCCAAAAACCTCCTTTAATGCTGCTTCCATTCGATAAAAACTTTGCGAACCGGCATAAGCATCATCGGCCTGATGCATGGATGCCACCTGGTTATCGCTCATGGCATTGGTGCCGCTGTCGGTTAACATGTCCAGAAACACATCATTGGTGTTCAGCAAAAACGTATTATAACCACCTTTATTAATGGCTTCCAATCGTTGGTCGATTGGTTTCAGATGAAGTTTTTGCACTACTCTTACTTTGTGCAATTCTACCGGAATATCCTGTCCGCTGAAAAATTTGATTTTTGTTGGATTACTCTGACTCATAACATTTATTAGGATTGTAGTATTAATTATTTATAGAAAGGCCGAAAATAGTTAAAAATTGTTTGTATGAGTAATGAATTATTAAAAAGTTGATGCAATTCTTTTAATTTTATAATGATTCTATATTATTTGATGGTAAATTGTAATTTGAACAGGGAGATGGCTAATTATGAGTTTGCAGGATAGCAATATTTATTGTTTTTTTGCCGAAAATTAAAATTTTATTGAGATGCGAATTCTGGTTGGTTATCTTCTTTCTCCGGTTTATTATTTATTATTTGGATTACTGCTTGGTATTTTTCACCCCATTCAGGTTTTATCATGGCATTTGGGTGGATATGAAACTCATAAAAAGAGTGTTGGGATTTTAAACTATTTGCTGGTTAAAATTTTATATGTGATGGGTGCGCGTGTGCGGTTTTCCGGTTTGGATAAACTGCCTAAAAACCGTCCTTTAATTGTGGTGGCTAACCATCAGAGTTTATTTGATATTCAGGCGTTGGTTCATGCATTTGACCATTGGCATCCAAAATTTGTATCAAAAATTGAGCTTTCGCGCAATATTCCAAGCATTTCTTATAATTTAAAGCGAAGCGGATCGGCACTTATCGACCG
>CALEUX010000166.1 GCA_937920475.1 uncultured Marinilabiliaceae bacterium | reverse complement strand
TGGCTAAGGGCGACACTGTTTATGCCCAGTATGCCTTTAAAGACAACTATACAGTTAAGATGACTGTTTTCGACGGAGTTAAACCCGTAGTTGTGAGCACCACAGTTCGTGTTATGCAGGATAACCTCGAATATGTTAACGACCCCGTTTACTTGTTCCTGACCGGAGGTGCGGATGCACAAAATGGTAAAACCTGGGTGCTTGATTCCCTTCGTACCGGCCACGTCCGGTTATTGCGAACTCAGGTGGGAAATACATTCAACGACCTTAAAGCTCCTCTGTTTTTTACTAACATTGGCGTTTATGACGATGAAATTTCTTTTAAACTTATTGGAGCTGAATGCAGGTATAACAATAAAGGTGTTTCGCTTAGTCATGGTGGCACAATTGATGGTGTAGCTCAATTCAGAATTGAGCAACTGCGTCAAATGGGGACAGTAACATCAGTAAGGCCATCGCCGGTCGGTGATTTTCTGGTAGGATATACACCATCTGAAAATCCGCAAAAATGGGCTATTGTAAAGCGTACTCAAAAAGTAAATAATGTAGATACTCAGGTTTATTATTTAAAGCTGACAGGAGGTGCCTTTTTCTTTTTTTACAGAGGTAATTCCCCATCAGATATTGAGTATAGGATAGATTCAATTAGCGAAAATTACCTCAGAGTAGCTCATTTGGAAACTGCTCCTGCTTCAAGGGCTGTTTCAGGCTGGCAGGATCATTACATTCTGGTTCCTAAGGGTTACCCCATTCAGCCCGAAGTGCCTAACACTCCGGTACCGCCAAGAGCCGAAAACATTACCGAGAACTTTGAAAATCTGGCCAAATCTGTAACCTTTACTTATTTTGATGCCCTTCAAACCGGCTGGATGGGTTTACCCTCATTCTCGGTAGTTGCCAATCCTCGTGAAGATGCAGTAAATCCTTCCGATTCTGTTGGCAGATTTGTCAGAGGCACCGGCTACGATGAGCAATTGCAAATCAAGAAAGGATATAAATTTGATTTATCGGTACGCAATAAGTTCCGAATGAAAGTTTATTTCCCCACATATAACAATTATACAGGTGTAAATCTTAAGCCAACGGTTGAAATGCGTTTACGCAACAGCGCCAACGCAGCACAGGTGCAGCCTGCCAAAACCATAACAATTGCTCAGTCAGATTTTGGTAAATGGGTAGAAGTTGTATTTGATTTTTCCGACCAGGCCAGCCAGATCGATTTCGATACATGGGTCATACAGTTTGGAGGGCAGTACCCAAAAGGAACCTTGTCCAATCCGGGAATATTTTTCTTCGACGATTTGGAACTTTTGTAAATTAAACAACACCAATTCACACCTTTTCTTTCACCTCGTCAATGCGAGGTGAAAGAAACTTTTCAAACGGATGCATTAATCCGGAAATGGAGAATACTAATTTTAAAATTTTATATGATGAGGATTTTTTTGCTTGTACTTCTGGGGATCATCGTAAATGGAAATATTTGGGCACAGGAAACTAAAGGTTTGAATCCCTTGCTGCAAAATGTGTATGGTCGCAATGTTCAAATTTTAAACGGTTATTGGAATTATCTGGTCGATCCTCTTGAAACCGGATACTACGATTACAGAAGACGCCCTTCTCCATTTGGCTTTTTTAAAGATGTTGAGGTTGATAATATCAATGCTTATAAAGAATACGACTTCGATACAGCACCAGTAATGCCAATACCAGGAGACTGGAACACCCAAAACTATGAATTGTTTCAATACGAGGGAACTGTTTGGTTTAGAAGGGTTTTTAATTTCAATAAGAACTCTGACAAAAGAAGTTATCTATATTTTGGAGCTGCCAACTACCACACCATAGTTTATTTGAATGGTAAAAAAGTAGGTGAACATGAAGGCGGATATACACCGTTTAATTTTGAAGTCACTGATTTTTTAGTTGACGGAAAAAACAAACTTATTGTAAAGGTTGACAATAAACGTAGGGCTGATGCCGTACCCACCAACAATTTCGATTGGTTCAATTATGGCGGAATCACCCGCGATGTTTTGCTGGTTGAAGCTCCGTCAACATTTATTCAGACCTATAAAATACAGTTAAAGAAAGGTAGCAGTAACACCATTCAGGGCGAGGTGAAACTAAACGGAGATAAGCCTTTACAAAAAATAGTGGTTGAAATCCCGGAACTTAAAATACGCCGTGAAGTAACTACCGACAACAATGGTTTGGCAAGATTCGATCAGGTTGTGAATTCTAAAATACTAAATCTTTGGACGCCCCAAAACCCAAAGCTTTACACAGTTAATATTATATCAGAAACCGATAAAATAATTGATGAAATTGGATTCAGAACCATTGAAACCAAAGGGAATAAAATACTTTTAAATGGAAAACCTTTGTTTTTAAAAGGGGTTAGTGTTCATGAAGAAGCTGCTTACAGAAATGGTCGTATTTTCTCTGCCGATGAAAGTCGCATACTACTAGGCTGGGCTAAAGAAATGGGATGCAACTTTGTTCGTTTGGCACATTATCCACACAACGAGCACATGGTTCGTGAAGCAGAGAAAATGGGCCTGTTGGTATGGTCCGAAATTCCGGTTTACTGGACTATTCATTGGAAAAATCCTGATGTATATGCCAATGCTTTAAACCAGTTAAGTGAAATGATAGAGCGCGACCAAAACAGAGCCAATGTTATTATTTGGTCAATCGCCAATGAAACGCCTCATGGCGACGACCGGGACATTTTTCTGTCTAATCTGGCCAAATATACCCGTGCCAAAGACGATACAAGGTTAATTAGCATGGCCATGGAACGATCTGATAAATCGCCAACTGTTCTTTCTATTAAAGACAACATGAGCGAATTTGTAGACATCATCAGTTTTAACCAATATGTAGGTTGGTACGATGGTATAAATGAAAAATTAGACCGGGTTAGGTGGGAAATTGATTATAATAAACCAATTATTATCAGCGAATTTGGAGGTGAAGCCGTATTTGGACTCAGAGGCGATGTTTCAGAAATATGGACTGAGGAATACCAGGCTGAGCTTTACGCCAAAACCCTGAAAATGATTGACGAACGCATGCCTGAGATATCCGGAATTTCTCCCTGGGTACTGAAGGATTTCAGATCATCGCGACGCTTGTTACCCAATTATCAGGATGGGTTTAACCGCAAAGGCGTTGTTTCTGACAAGGGCGACAAAAAGCTATCATTCTTTGTTTTAAGAGAATGGTTTAAAACTCGTTAGTGTTTTTTCATAATTTGGAGTTGAGTTGTAGGTTGAAAGAGGTTGCCTTAATATTTCAGGCAATCTCTTTTTTATTATCCAGTTTTCTAAATAATAGCTCTTTCTTTTTGCTATATCTCTAAATACTAGCTCTTTAATTATTCTCCTGTTGGGTTTTTATAGGGTAGGTTGAATCGCAGTTATTGGATGAATTTCTGAATTTTACTTTCAGTTGTATTCTAAAAAATCACTTCAATTACTTCAGTTAAAGTATTCTAAATCTGTAAAAATCTAAGCCATGAAACGAGCATGATTCGTTAAACCCAAACACGGATGAAAATTCATCATGCGAGTTCCATCCGGCCAAATTCTTAAAATTATTCACCGATGAAAAAGAACTACCCAATTGAAAACCAGAGCTGCATTTTTAAAAAAGCTTTTGGAATTTTTGTACTATTTCTATTAATAGTCAGCGTTAATGCACAGGAACCAAAAAGAGGTTTGGGCATGAGCACAGCCACAACAACCGGTACATGGTATGGTAATATTACCAACTCAAATTCACATTGGTATTATACCTGGGGAACAACCATCCCAACGGCCCAGGAACCCAACATGCCTGCCAATTCAGAATTTGTTCCAATGTTTTGGGGAGCATCTAATGTTAATACAACCAATATTAACAAGCTGATTACCTTAAAAAATCAGGGGAAAATTAAGTATATACTGGGTTTTAACGAACCCGATTTGGCCGAAGAGTCCAATATGACGGTTGAACAAGCCTTAAACCTATGGCCGCAACTTGAATCCATCGGTTTGCCTCTGGTTAGTCCTGCCACCTCCTACCCTTCTTTGAATCCCGATAGTTGGTTTGTTAGGTTTATGGATGGAGCCATTGCACGTAATCTAAGGGTGGATTATATAGCTGTTCATCTTTATGTTGGAGGTAATCCGGGCACTTATGTTAAAATTCTTCAGGATGTTTATGCCAAATACGGAAAGCCAATATGGATTACTGAATTTGCCGTTCGCGACGACAATACCGGAGGAAATCCGGCAAATAATATGTACACTCCTGAAATGATTCTGGAATTTATGCAAAATCTGCTGCCCCAACTAGAGGCCCTGCCCTTTGTTTATAGGTATGCATGGTTTAATCCTTCTCCAACAATGCCAGGGCTTTGGCCTTGCGCGCTATTTAACCAGGATGGGAGCCTTACAATTCTGGGTAATTATTACAAGGCGGTACCGCCCTTTGGTTATACCATCTACGAAGCTGAAAATGCAACATTATCCGGTGTTGTAAGTGCGTCGCAAAATAGTGGCTTTACAGGTTCAGGATATGCTGACTATATTAATAATACAAGCGATTATATTCAATGGACCATTAATGCACCTGATGCTGGCATATATCCCATATCATTTAAGTATGCGCAAGCATCGGGGAATCGACCATTGGAACTTAAAGTAAATGGTAATACCATTATTGCTTCGCTCGATTTTCCTTCCACTGGTTCCTGGACTTCATGGAAATATACCTCCACAATAAATGTTAACCTGAATAAAGGAAACAATCTTATCAGGACTACTTCAATTGGATCAAACGGTGGCAATATCGACCATTTATTGCTTTCTAAACCAGTTAATATTTATCCGGTTGTATCAATAACAGCGCCTGCTAACGGTGCCAACTATACAGCCCCAGCCAATATAACCATTACGGCTAATGCATCTGATGCTGATGGCACTATTAGCAAGGTTGAGTTTTATAATGGCAGCACGTTAATTGGCACCAGAACATCATCTCCCTATTCAATTACATGGGCCGGAATTGTAGAAGGTAATTATTCGATTACAGCAAAAGCCACCGATAATAATAATGGCTTTACAACTTCGGTACCTGTTGGTATTTCGGTTTCAGCATCAGCACCAACTGAAAATATTGCATTAAACAAAACAATATCAGCATCGTCGGTCCAGGCTAGTAATTATGCTGCCTCAAAAGCAAACGATGGAAACATTTCCAGTCGTTGGAGCAGCGCATCATCTGATCCCCAATGGATAATGGTAGATTTAGTGGCTCAGTATTCCATTTCAAAAGTTGTGATAAACTGGCAAAATGCATCTGGAAAAAATTACACAATAGAAGCGTCAAACGATCCTTTGTTTGGCACAAAAAGTACAGTTGTAACAGTTACAAATGGAACCTCCGGAGTCAATGTAGCAACGTTTAATTTTGCACCGGTAAATGCAAGATATGTAAGAATGCATGGAACCGCAAGAAATACATCTTATGGATACTCAATATTTGAATTCGAGGTTTATGGTTCAACTTTAAAGTCAACTTCTTTAAACGATATTAACATTAAACCAGAAAAAGAAAATTTCAAAACAATCCTATCCCCTAATCCTGTAAAAAGTTTGCTTAATTTGACTTTAGATAGTTCAAAGGATTATGAAACCGTAGAGATTTTGGGTCTTTCGGGCGTTCAATATTTAAAAAGAAAAATTCTAACTGGCGAAAATGAAGTTCAATTGGAGGTTTCTAATTTAGTACCTGGCATTTACTTTATTAAAATCAACAGCACCAATAACTCTGAAGTCTATAAGATTTACAAGGAATAACCTCCAACCTAAAGCAAAAAAGCCACCGTTTTCTTCAAAGGAAGAATACGGTGGTTTTTTTATCAAACTAATTAATCCCCTACGCCTTGTGGCTATCGAGTAAAAGACTAAGAATATCAATAGCTGCTTTGGCTACCGAAGTACCGGGGCCAAAAATACCTACAACACCGGCATCGTACAGATACTGGTAATCCTGCTGAGGAATAACACCGCCGGCAATTACCATAATATCTTCGCGACCCAGTTTTTTGAGTTCTTCAATAACCTGTGGAACCAAGGTTTTGTGGCCTGCTGCCAATGATGACACGCCCAAAACATGCACGTCGTTCTCAACGGCTTGTTTGGCTGCCTCGGCCGGGGTTTGGAACAATGGGCCCATATCCACATCAAAGCCGATATCGGCATAACCGGTAGCAACAACTTTGGCACCGCGGTCGTGACCATCCTGCCCCATTTTGGCAATCATAATACGTGGCTGACGGCCTTCCAGCTCAGCAAATTCGCGAGCCAGGGCCTGGGCTTTTTCAAACTCTCCGTCTGAAGCAGCTTCTGAGGAGTAAACTCCATTAATTGAACGTATCACAGCTTTGTATCTTCCTACAATGGTTTCACATGCATACGAAATCTCACCCAACGAAGCCCGCTTTTTGGCTGCATCTACGGCCAGCTCAAGCAGGTTTCCTTTACCGCTTTTCACACACTCGGTAATGGCTTTAAGGGCTTCCTGCACCTCTGCCTCGTTACGCTCGGCTCTGAGTTTATTCAAACGCTCAATTTGTGATTTACGAACAGCAGTATTATCAATTTCAAGAATATCGATGGGGTCTTCTTTTTCGAGGCGATAACGGTTGGTTCCCACAATGGTTTGCTTGCCACTGTCGATTTTCGCCTGGGTACGAGCCGCTGCCTCTTCGATGCGCATTTTGGGAATACCCGTTTCAATGGCTTTGGCCATACCACCCATTTTCTCAACTTCCTGAATCAAATCCCATGCTTTGTCGGCCAGTTCTTTGGTAAGCGCCTCAACATAATACGAACCTGCCCATGGGTCAACCGCTTTACAAATCTGGGTTTCTTCCTGAATGTAAATCTGTGTGTTACGGGCAATACGTGCCGAAAAGTCGGTTGGCAAAGCAATGGCTTCATCTAAAGCATTGGTGTGCAAACTCTGGGTGTGACCTAACGCGGCAGCCATAGCTTCAATGCAGGTACGTCCCACATTGTTGAATGGATCTTGCTCGGTTAACGACCAGCCCGATGTTTGCGAGTGGGTACGTAATGCCAGCGATTTGTCGCTTTTAGGATTAAACTGCTTTACAATTTTAGCCCAGAGCATACGGGCAGCCCGCATTTTGGCAATTTCCATAAAGTGGTTCATACCAATGGCCCAGAAGAACGATAAGCGCGGCGCAAACGCATCAACGCTTAACCCGGCATTTACCCCGGTGCGCAAATATTCCAATCCATCGGCCAGCGTATATGCAAGCTCAATGTCGGCGGTAGCGCCGGCTTCCTGCATGTGATAACCCGATATGGAGATACTGTTGAACTTGGGCATATACTTCGAGGTGTACTCGAAAATATCGGCAATAATCTTCATGGAAAATTCCGGTGGGTAGATATAGGTATTACGCACCATAAATTCCTTCAGGATATCGTTCTGGATGGTACCCGACAGGTCTTCCAGTTTACATCCCTGCTCCATACCGGCCACAATGTAAAAAGCCATTACCGGCAATACAGCACCGTTCATGGTCATCGATACCGACATTTTATCCAACGGAATACCATCGAACAACACTTTCATATCGAGGATAGAGTCGATGGCCACACCGGCTTTACCCACATCACCCACAACCCGCTCATGGTCTGAGTCGTATCCGCGGTGCGTAGCCAGGTCAAATGCCACCGATAAGCCTTTCTGACCGGCGGCCAGGTTGCGGCGGTAAAAGGCATTCGATTCCTCGGCAGTTGAAAACCCTGCGTACTGACGCACCGTCCAAGGACGCATGGCGTACATGCCCGAATAAGGACCACGCAGAAATGGAGGCAATCCCGAAGCATAGTTTAAATGCTCCATGCCGGCCAAATCATCTTTGGTATAAGCCTTCTTAACGGGAATGCGTTCCGGGGTTACCCAGTCCTTCTTAATCCCGTTTTTCTGAGCCCAATCAGCCGCATTGGCTGAACAAGCTTCTTTTTTTATATTGACTTTATTAAAATCTGGTCTCATATTAATAGATTTTTAGATACTTAGATTTAAGATGGAAAGATCAGACTACAAGACATTCAGATTAATTGATTTTGAAAAGAGTAGAACATTTTTTCAAGTTCATTACATTGAATAATCAATTTTTCTAAATCACCTTTCGATAGATAATTCAAGTCATTTGATTAAATAAGAAGAGTTTGTAACTCAAACAGTGAGCCACGGGCAATATTTAAGAAATTGTTAAAATCCTTATTAGTGCCTTTCCCCGAACCTTCGGCAATATTGGCAGCAATAGATACCACAGCTCTCCGAGATTGTCCTTGAAGTCCAAACATTTCAGCAGAAGGAAAATCATTGGTTGCAGCATATATCTCCTTTACAAGAACTCTTGCCTTTTGCCAAATAATTGAGTCTCTGAATTTGTGTGGTCTCATTGTTTTATCTTGATTATCTAAACTATCTTTTCTATCATTCTTATATCTAAGAATCTTATCTCCAATTAAATATTAATTTGCTTATTAAACCCTTGCAGTGTTTCAAGTACATTGCTCTTCATGCTGATGAAATGCTCAATGCCTTTGGCCTTTAGCTCGTCGGTACAGGCGGGTGCGCCGGCAACTACAAGAATGGCTTTGCCTCCAAGTTTTTCGAAAGCAATGGGGGCGGCTTCGGCATATTCTTCGTCTGATGAACATAAAACCACGATGTCGGCTTTGGCTTTTAATGCAGCTTCAACACCGGCTTCCACTGTTGCAAATCCAAGGTTGTCAACAATTTCGTAACCGGCACATCCAAAGAAGTTACCTGAAAACTGTGAGCGGGCCAAACGCATGGCCAGATTACCATAAGTGAGCATAAACACTTTTGGGCGCTTCCCTGAATTTTCAACGGCTAAACGAAGTGCTTCAAACTCTTCGGCACCGCGAAACAGCTCAATGGGTTCAACAAGGCCAGCCTCTCTTTTTGGTTTATTAACCACCTCGGGCTCAATGGAGCTTTTCATGCTCTCCGAAACATTGGGGTACTGGTTGGTACCCAAAAGAATTTCGCGGCGACTGCCAAATGCTTTTCTGCGTTGCGAGGCCGATTCTTTAATCTGAGATTGAATAAACCCTTCTTGTAATGCTTTCAGGTATCCGCCTTTTGCTTCAACTTCAAGGAAAAGTTTCCAAGCTTCGTTGGCAATACTATCGGTAAGTGTTTCAATATAATAGCTTCCGGCCGATGGATCAACAATTTTATCGAAGTACGATTCTTCTTTTAACAGCAATTGCTGATTGCGTGCAATGCGCTCGCTGAATTCGTTTGGCGTGCGGAATACCTTATCGAATGGTTGAACGGTTAATGAGTGGCAACCGCCCAGAGTGGCCGACATGGCCTCGGTTTGCGTGCGAAGCATATTCACGTTGGGGTCGAAAATAGTTTTATCGAACTCCGATGTTTCGCAATGCACCACCATTTTGCATACTTCTTTACCTGTAGGTTTGTATTCGTTAACGATGGTTGACCAAAGTAAACGGGCGGCCCTCAGTTTGGCTATCTCCATAAAATAGTTGGAGCCAATGCTCAGGTTAAAGCGAATGGTGCCGGCAGCATCGTTAACAAAAATACCACGTTGGGTAAGCTGACTCAGGTATTCGTTGCCTACCGATAATGCAAAAGCCAGCTCCTGAACTATGGTAGAGCCTGCATTACCAAAATAGCGGCCATTAACATTTACCACCTGGAATTGGGGTAATTTTTTGCCTTCGGCAGCCACCTGAGCTACATAATCCATCGATTTTTCGAGCGTTTCGCAAATTTTGCCACCAATGGTTAAGTTACCAATGGGATCGAAATTAAGCGACCCTTTAACCTGATCTAATTTGCGATTTTGGGCTTTAAGCTCATCAATAACCAGTAATAAAAGCTTTTTATTACCATGACGGGTTTCAAAATTCAGCTCAACATCGTTTGAAACAATGTTTTTGAGCAACGTTTTGATGTTTTCGGGAGTGATAAGCGATTCCTCCTCAAAAACAAAACCCAGGGCATCCACACCTTTAGTAATAATGTCGAGGGCTTTTTGATTGGCCGCCTTAACATCCTTTACAACAATGTTCTGCCTTACAAACCAGCTATTACTGGTTTTGGTTCCCCGTACAAAAGGAAATTCACCCGGAAGCGAATCCAGGTATTTGAGTGGTTCCAGGTCTTCCTGCCTGTAAAAAGGCCGAACACTGAATCCTTCGTTGGTCCTCCAAACAAGCTTTTTCTCGAAGTCTGCTCCTTTGAGGTCCGCTGTTATTTTGTCCATCCACTCCTGAGTTGATACAGGAGGGAACTCGCTAAACAACGGTTGATTTGATTTATCTGCCATAATGTAACTGTTTTATATTACGAGTTTACAGGCCGCAAAAGTACTGCTTTTGTTCCATATTACGAACAGATTATTTGGTGTTTAAGAGCAGGGAAAAGAAAAATGAAAAGGAATAGTCGAACCGGCGACAAGTCAACAGAAAAAGGCAGAAGGCAGAAGTTGTAAATTCAAAGTATTATTTCTCTTAGTTCGTTGCTCTAAGCTCTTGCCCCTGGCAACTAACATCATAACTACTAATTTGTTTGATATTAAATTAACACATATACAAGAATTCATAAATATTAACAGTTAATGCGAAATAATGCCATAAGGTTAAAAATAAGTAACTGAAAATATAACGGTGGTCAAAGATTCTAAATCATGAAGGTTTTAAAATGGGCATTGATGCCGAACTTAAGCATTTTAAAATTACATCAGGTATTTGAAGAAAAGAATGGTAAGAAGCAATAGAAACAGCATCACCAATGCTGACTTTAAGAGAAATATTTTCCTATCCCAAATCAGTTTATAGCGAATACAAAGTTTTATCTCGTCCATTTCCTCTCTTGGAAGTTCGGTTTGGCGCATTGAACCATTGGGGCTTAACGACTGATGCTTCTCAAAAGAGTCTTTAATTTTAGCATGGCGATCACGTCTTGATTTTCTCAAAGCATCGTTTTGCTTCATTCTGTTAATCATATCTAAAACGTGGCCACCGTAACTCATAATTTTCTGGATTTGTTTTACGTATCGCAATATGGCCAGTGGCGGATAACGGGCAATATCACTGTCTGCCGTTACAAAACTTGATGCGAGGAAGACGCTTTCCTGCTACCACTGCGCCCGCCATTGGTTTTATTGCTTGTTAGCAAACGTAATTATTTCTCTCCTACTTTTTCAAGAATTTCATTTTTGAGTTTTTCACTTATCCAGACATCTTTGTCTGTCACTTATTAAGGAGAGGCTTTAATTCGGTTTTTAAGCCGTCAGATTTGGCTTTGATTAGAATACCTATTGTCCCAGTACTTTTTAATTCCGCGTTTTTAGTATGAAAACGACCAAGTTTCTCATCAAGAATTATCAAGTCAGCGTTTATTTCAGATGCCAATATAATGGCCTCAGCTTCACCTGAATCAAGGCCAAGAAAATATTTAACCGCCTTCTTATCTTTGATTTCAGTTATTTTTATCCAATCTACCTTAGATAAGTCTTTGTAAAATCCTTTTGTTTTTCCGGCTTCAATTTCATGATAAACTGCAAATGGAATATGTATTTGCTTATAAAGTTGCTTCAGCAAATCAAGTTGATTTAATTTAAGCAAAGAGATAATCGGTGTGGTATTTGAAACAACCTTAAGCATTAGCTATATCTTCGTTTAAATCATTCAAGTCGTATGGTCCCAAAACAGAAACTTTGTATTTAGAGAGCAATTCTAAAAAATCTAATCGTGATAATCCTAAAACTCTTGCGGCTACTCCAGATGAAACTTTTCCCAATTCAAAGAGTTTAACCAATGAACTAGTTTTTATTTCATACTCAAAGTCCTTTACGCTCAATATCAAGGAATTGGCAAGCGACTCGGGATATTCTATGTTTATAGTTCCTTTCATAATAATAAAATTAGTTTTATTGGTATGATGGAACTCGCATGTTGATGATTTATTACTATGGCTTTTGCGTTTGGCAAAACATGCTCGTTTCACACCTACATTTTTTATCAAAGGTACGGAATATGCCTTTTATTATGGGGAATCTGCTTTCCTTTTTTATGTATGCTAACAATATGTTACCAACCCCAATACAGATATAAACATCTTGTCAAAACAATTAAATTACCAAGTTATTCCTTCGTCCAGATACGTGTATTCAAATTTAACTCATGAATAATCACTTCATTTACTTTAAACAGCGAATACATATTTTCAATTTCAGATAAATTCACCACCTGACCAAATATTTTTGGTTCAAACAGGTTTCTGTTAATGCTTAATGCACAGTAAACCCTCGACCCCACAAATGAGAAATGCACTTGGGTGTTGTATTGCTGTTTAATGCGTAAGATGGCTTCCATTATGGTAGGGGTGAGAATGTAGCGGGCCTCAATCTGGTCGGTAGCATGTACCACAAATTCCTTCTCAAACTCCACATTTTCGAGCTTAACAAGAGGTGCCGGACCGGTAAATTTCTGGAATTTCTGCCCAAACTTACCAAACATTTTCTCGGCCACATCGGGCGAAACATAAGTGCGGCCCATAAACTCTTTGTTAAAATCGGCATGAAAAAAAAGCCCTCTAAAAATGGTCACCCATCGTTCGCGGCGGCGGCCTTTGCTATCGTAGGTTACCTCTTTATACTCGGTATGAAGCTCAGAGCATTCAAAATCGGTTTTTTCAATAACACCTTTCACCAAATCGTCGCCCTTGTACCGGTCATATTTGGTGCGGAAAAGGTCGCTTTGCCAGTAAACTTCCTGCCCTATCATATTATCCGGTTCGTAAGTCCACGATGGGTTAACCGCTTTTACAATCTCGGCAACCACATTTGCTTTAAAATCGGCCCGGTACTCTTTACTTAAACGGCTGATTTTAATAAAACGAATTACCACAAAAACCACCAGCCCAATAACCGGCAACAGCAGTATACCGACACCTGAATTGGCTAAAATTACAATCAGCAGAATGGTGCCAACAATTCCCAGAATTGCAATAAAATAGTGGTTTTGAAGAGCCTTTCGCCTTACATTAAGCGATTCAAGCTTTGGTTCTATGTTTTCGTGGTAAATACGTTGAATATCTGACATCAATTCCCAACTACGATTTAAACAAGTCCTTTACGTTCACATTCTGTCTTTCGGCTTCGGGTATTTCAAATACCTGTTTACGCGTAAGGCCCATCATACCGGCCATTAAATTGCCGGGAAATGTTTCTATGCCATTGTTAAAATCGGTAACAGCAGCATTATAGGCCCGGCGGGCAGCCGAAATTTGCGATTCCACTTCATTGAGCGAACGTTGCAGGTTCAGGAAGTTCTCGCTGGCTTTTAAGTCGGGGTAGTTTTCAACCGAAACCATTATGCTACGCAATGCGCCCGAAATCTGGTTGTCGAGGTCAACCTTTTCGTCGTTGCTCAAATTGCCACCAATAGCTTTTGCCCGCAGTTGTGTTATCTTTTCGAGCAGTTCCTTTTCGTGACTGGCATACTGTTGAACCGTGGCTACCAGGTTTGGAATTAAATCGTAGCGCTTTTTAAGCTGAACATCAATTCCTCCAAAAGCATTGTCAACTTCGTTCTTTTTTCGGATAAGCCCGTTGTAAACCATAATGGCTATAAGGGCAATAGCAGCAAGTACAATTAAAAGTATCATAAAATTTGGGTTAAATTAAAAAACTAATTTATTCTTCGATTTATCTATTAATCATAAGTCTACCGGTTGCGAGTATGAGCCGTTGGGGATTGGGAGCTTCGTCCCTGTCTGCCGTTGCAAAGCCTATGCGTGACAGAAAACTTCAAATAACCACCTAATCCCCATTGTTTTAAGCACGATGCTCGCTTGGTGTTTTATTATCTATTAGTCATTTTTTCTTTTTAGTTCCTTTCAATATTTTTTTCTCATCACCATCAAGCTTTCGTTGCAATTTCTTAACATCCTCCGCTGGTGGAAGATTTTCCGGCACTATACCTCTTTGTGTCAGCATATTTCTTACTGCAAGATTGTTGTCGATATGTTCTTTTTCAATTTTTGTTTGCCCTTTTAAGTCCTTGCTTTGCACATTCAATCCAGTCATTTCAGCTGCCAAGTCTTTAGCTTTTATACTTATTGTAGGAAGAAAATCCGCAACTGGTCGACTATCGGGAACTCCCATTTTACGTTTAAGCATTTGGGTATTTAATCTAAATAATGCTTGGTCGCCTTTGCTTCTAATTATTGCAAACCCTTGATTGTCAACTCCCCGCTCATAAAGTATACCGGATAGTTGTTTTTCAGTTTGGCTTAATTTTTCACGAGCTTTTACTCTTTCATATTCCAGAATCCGTTGTTCAACTAATTCTGCTCTACGAGTTTGTACCGCAAAATAGTTTTGAGCAAACGCAATTTCTTCTTTTTTGCTGTCGCCATTTTGAGCAATTAAATAACAAGCGTAACGAGTTAATGCAATGTCATCTATGGCTCTTTCGGTATTTGAACCAATTTCAACCATTTTCCTGATGTCGGGAAAATGGTTTTCTATTAATTCTCCTGCATTGCTACATGCGTCTTTAGCTTTTCTAATTACCTTTTCAAAATTCTCCCATTTACTATATCCTAATAATCCTTGTAATTCTCTTGCACTCCAACATTCAACACCTTCTAATTCTGAGGCTGCAGCTTCAAATTGGAAAAACAAATTCTTAATTTCGTCTGACTTCATTTAGCATTAATTTAAACTCTAAATTTATCATTTTTGGCTGAATATCAGGGATTAATTATATCTTTTTAAAAGATTCAGGTACTATTCGTCAACCGAAGTACGATCTTGTCTTACACTTGGCGGTAACATCTGAATATCTTTATAAAAATGTTGATAGTAAATAATTAAATAGCTTTTAAATATAGTTCTTTTGCAGCATACCAAACAATAAAAATAAAAGAATCGTTTTTATAATGCTTTAATTGCTTTATTTTTAATTGTTGGTTAAAACCGTTTGAGATAGTAAAAATAACGAATGGAGTCGGATAAAAGAATTGAAGTTGATTTTTTGGGAGAAAAAACCATCCCTGCCGTGGCATTGTATGGTATTCACTCGGCGCGGGCTGTTGATAATTTCCCCGACCGAACCCCCTTTCAAATTGAGTGGTACAAGGCCATGGGGATGGTTAAATTAGCCTGCTACCTTACCTACCAAAAGTTTAAAAAAGAAGCCCATAGTAGTTTTTCCAATCAGGAATTACCTATTCCATTTATGGATGACAGCGTAATAATAAGTTTAATATCAGTGGCAGGCAAACTATCTGAAGGAAAATGGTTCAACCAGTTTATTGTTCCGGCCATGCAGGGTGGTGCGGGTACCAGCATAAATATGAATGTTAATGAAATTATGGCTAATGCAGCCCTGGTTGATATGGATAAAAACCCCGGTCAATACCATATTGTTGACCCCATTGAACATGCCAACATTTTTCAATCGACCAATGATGTGGTTCCTTCGGCATTAAAAATTGCGATTATGCGCTTGCTGCTCGAACTTGAAGAGTGCATCAATAACCACCGCCTGTTAATTGAAAAAACCGAAAGTCGTTATCGAAATGTTTTGCGCCAGGCATACACTCAAATGCAGGAAGCGGTGCCCTCATCGTACGACAAACTTTTCAGCACTTACAACAATGCTCTATCGCGCGATTGGTGGCGCGTTTCGAAATGCCTGGAAAGAATAAAAGAACTTAATCTTGGTGGAGGCGCCATTGGCACAGGACTTTCAATTCCCCGTTATTTTTTAATGAATGTGGTGGGCGAATTACAAAAACTGACCAATTTACCGGTAACCCGTGCCGAAAACCTTTCAGATGCCACGGCCAATCTCGACAGCTATGTTGAGGTGCACGCCATTTTAAAAGCACATGCCGTAAATCTTGAAAAAATGGCCAACGACCTGAGATTAATGAGCGCCGATTTGTTTCACAACCGACAGGTGTTTTTACCTCAGAAACAGGTAGGCAGTTCCATAATGCCCGGAAAAGTAAATCCGGTAATTCCCGAATACATCATCGGCTCGGTGCATCGGGTTTACGCTAACGATTTATTGATTAGCAATTTATGCGGACAGGGATGTCTGGATTTAAATGCTTATTTGCCGGTAATTGGCCACGCTTTTATTGAAAGTTTAAAGCTTTTGATAAATGCTAACAAGGCTTCGGTTGAAGGCCTTTTTACAGAACTCACTATCCCTGAAACAACAAATCAACAGTCACCTGTTTATTACAGCGCTTCAGTTACAACAGCTTTATCGCCTTATATTGGATATCATAAAGCCGGATTGTTGGCTAAAGAAATGAAATTAAATAAATGCTCAGTATTTGAGGCCAACCAACAATTAAACCTTATGGATGCAACAGAACTGAACCAACTCATGCAGCCTCAAAACCTCCTAAAACTGGGATTTAGCTTAAACGATTTAATTAATCGCAGTAAATAGGATTTGTAAACTGTTTCAAGAAAGACTTGTAGAAATTTAGATCTTAGACAGATAGAATAGACAATTAAGACACAAATAAAGATTGAGTTATTTTAAATTAATTCATTAGTGTCCGGTTTAATTTTTAGAATTTACCTGAATGTGTTTATACATAAGGAAACAGATAGTTTTTGTTTTCCCTGGGCTAGCTTTCCGCCTCAGAGAAACGATAGTTCTTTGATACCATAAGAGATTATAATGAT
>CALEUX010000165.1 GCA_937920475.1 uncultured Marinilabiliaceae bacterium | reverse complement strand
GCACTTTAAATATTATCAGAAACAAATTAGTTTATCGGGTATTTGCAGTTGTGAACCGACAAACTCCGTATGTAGATTTATACAAATTTGCAGCATAAAAATCTGTTCAAAAATTTGCTTTATCCTTAGAATACGTTGGGGATTGCGGGAGACATCACTGTCTGCCGTTACAGAAGTTGATGCGGGGCAGAAATGTTCGCATAAACACCTAAACCCCAATGTTTTATGTATGATGTTGCCGCCTGGTGTTTTTTGTAATTCCTCTTTCAACTTGTTATAATTTCTGTCTCTCGTGTGTTTGAGTAGGCAAGCTCTTTGGCTGGTTTTGGAGGTGTGTTGGCATTGTGCGACCAGCCAATGTGCTTATCTACAAAGCGGTGGCTTATATCAGTTTTTCTTTCATTAAGATTCCTTTTTCAGTTAATCTGTATTTTTGTTTACTACTGTTTGGTTTTTCAGGGATAGTCAACTCTATTAATTCCTCATCTAAAGCTAATTGGAGGTAATTTTTCCTAAAATTCTCTCTGTTTGCTAATTTCAATTTGTCTTGCAAGTCTTGTCGTGTATGTTCTCCTGAAAATACTTTTATCAATTCTTCAACTTGCGTGGATACTTGCGTGGATACTTGCATGGTTACTTGCGTGCTTACTTGCATGGAAAGTTTCTTTGATGCAGGAAAAGTCATACGTAAAAAGTTCTCTGAAAACTTGAAACAATCCTTGTTATATGCTTGTAAAATACGTGGCACTCCGGAACCTAATTGCTCAACCATTCCCAAGTCTTTATAAACGCGCATAAGTTCTTTATTACGAGGTAAGGATAAACCATCGAAAAAATCTTCCTGAGTCATTCCTTCGAATAACCCACCATAGCTGGTAATTTCCAGTCTGTCGGAAAATATTTCAAATTTTGGTGGAATTTCTCGGGTGTAATCATTGTGGATGATGGCATTAATAATAGCTTCACGTAATGCAACGGCATTCCAAAGTCTTGTGTCTATTCGCTCTTTATAGGTGATTTTTGAAATGGTTTTGTTTTCTAGTTCCAGCTTATCAATTACTCTTTTGGTTGCTTTTATCAATGAACAATAACCATACTCGTTGTTTTCAATTAAGTCAACCCTGTCTGTACCAGAATATTTTGCAACTTTTATAGATGTCCCATTTTCATCTGCAAGCAGATATGCTACGTAATTCAGTTTATTTTCTTCTGTTAAAAGTTCAAGATTCTGTTTAAAATACTTCGTGAGGTTTAACCCTTTTTCTTCGTAGTAAATTTTAAGTTGTTCGAAAGTTAAATCTTGACGGTTTGACCTTATTTTACCAAGAGAGTTTCGGGTGCGTGATGCAAACAACTTGTCTATCATTGCCTGAGGCATTGGCTCCGCTGCAGTTCCTGTACGTATAAAGCAACCCTTTTCTGTCATTCCAAATTTCTTTTTGAAATAGGGTTTTTCTGTACCACCTGCAACAATAATCTTGATTAGTTCTTTACCTTCTTTATTCTCAGCAACTACATCAAACAATCCCATTGCCGAAGGTGAAATGTTGTTTTTTATACGGTCTTTTATTTTGAGCATATCGCTATCAATATCTGAGACTCCCACAACTTTTCCTTGTTTGTCGATACCGAAATAAATTATTCCACCTTCATGATAATTAAGAAAGGCAATGACCTCTTTTTCAATGTCAACATCACTATTGAGTTCCTGTTTGTATTCTATGCGATTGGTTTCAGACATATTTGAGCCGATATCTTTTATTCTTAGTCAATGATTTATCAACACCAAAAGTAATAAATTCGCACGGGTGCGAGGGAAAAAAACAGCTCTTTTGCAAAATTAGGTTGAGTTTCGGCTTGTGGGTTTTGCAAATGTGCTGTTTTGCGCGTTGGCTATCCATTATTTCTTTTTTCTGTCCTTTTATTAACAAGTTATCGGTTATTTTCTCCTACACTTGGCGGCAACTTGCATATATCCACACAAACTTATCACTTTTTTGTTATTAATAGTGTTGGTTATTCTTAATCAGAACAATACAATATAAATCTCCAACTTCATCAAAAACTCTGTTTTGACTTTAAAATGTGTATGTCAAATTCTATTTATAAATATAACCATTTTTAATTTCCTGAAAAGCAGATATAATTAACAGATAATGCCTCGAACGGAAATGTATTATGTCCAGCTTTAGCGAATAGGAGAGGAGTCTTAATAATAATGCTTGTCTAAGTTTAATTTTGCTTATTCCTGCCATCAGGCTAAAATTCAATGGCTATATAAAAAAACATCCGATAACAATAATTTATGAATTACGTTACCGGATGCTGTTTTGCATTAATTATTAACGAATTACTGTGCAAAAAGTGTTAACCGTTAATTTATGCTTCGCTCATAAACGGATAGCGATAATCGTACGGAGGAACAAAGTTCTCTTTTATGGTTCTGGGGTTCACCCAGCGAATCAGGTTCAGCAACGAACCGGCTTTATCGTTGGTGCCGGAGCCACGTGCGCCGCCAAATGGTTGTTGTCCTACTACGGCGCCGGTTGGTTTATCGTTGATGTAAAAATTGCCTGCTGCATTTTCGAGCCGTTTGGTTATTTTTTCAATGGCATAACGGTCTTGGGCAAACACAGCACCGGTTAATGCATAAATAGAAGTTTTGTCGAGCAGGTCAAGCGTTTCGTCCAGCTTTTGGTCATCATAAATAAAAAGGGTTAACACAGGCCCAAACAATTCTTCCTGCATGGTTCGGTACATGGGGTCTTTAGCCAATATAACCGTTGGTTCAATAAAGTAGCCCACCGATTTGTCGCAACCACCGCCAAAAATCACTTCGGCGTCGGGGCTTTTACGTGCTAAATCAATCTCAGAGGCTAATTTGTCGAACGAAGCCTCGTCGATAACGGCGTTAAAGAAATTTCTGAAGTCTTCAGGTGGACCCATGCGCATATCGTCCAGGTCATCTTTCAGATATTGACGAATTTCGGGCCATTTGCTGGCAGGAAGATAAGCTCTTGATACGGCTGAACATTTCTGCCCCTGATATTCAAAAGCGCCGCGAGTCAGGGCTGTAGCCACAGCTTTGGTGTCGCAGCTTTTATGGGCAAAAATAAAATCTTTTCCGCCTGTTTCTCCTACCACACGTGGGTACGACTTGTATTTTTGAATATTATCGCCAATGGCTTTCCAGATGGATTGGAACACTTCGGTTGAACCGGTAAAGTGAAAGCCTGCAAAATCGGGATGGTCGAAAACGACGCGCGCCATAGCTGGCCCCGATGCAAAAACAAGGTTAATAACGCCATCGGGAACGCCGGCCTCCTTAAAAACTTCCATCAGTATGTGAGCCGAATAAACTGCTGTTTTTGATGGTTTCCATACCACTACATTACCCAGCATGGCTGGTGCCGATGGTAAATTACCGGCTATGGAGGTGAAATTAAAAGGCGTTAGCGCAAACACAAAACCTTCGAGCGGACGGTATTCCATGCGGTTCCATACCCCGGGCGACGACTCGGGCTGGTCGGAATAAATCTGCGTCATGTACTGAACGTTGAATCTCAAAAAATCAATCATTTCGCAGGCTGAATCTATTTCTGCCTGAAAAGGATTTTTCGATTGTCCCAGCATGGTAGCGGCGTTTAGCTTTTGCCGGTAAGGGCCTGCAATTAAATCGGCGGCCTTCAGAAAAATTGAAGCCCGCTGTTCCCATGCCATTTCTGACCACTTTTTTTGTGCATTTAAGGCGGCATCAATAGCCCGGTAAACATGCGTTTCGTCTCCCTGATGGTAATATCCGAGAATGTGTTTTATGTCGTGTGGAGGTGCTATGGCTACTTTTTTGCCGGTTCGTACTTCCTCTCCACCAATAAACATTGGAATATCCATCTCCATGGAACGAAATATTTCAAGCTGTTTTTTCAGTTCCATTCGTTCGGTTGAACCTGGTAAATAGTTTAATACCGGTTCGTTTTTAGCTTTGGGAACGTTAAAAAATCCTTTTGACATGGTTTTATGTTTTTGATGGTTTATACTTCATCAGACTGTGGTGGTTTAAACAGGAAATGATTAATAGTCACATATTCAATGTGGTAAGCCTGTTTTTAACCCTTAGGGTTATACTGTGCTTCCTGCCTAAAAAAGATTCTGATGGCCTTCAAAACAAATTTACATGAATGAGTTGCTAATAGGAATGAAAAATATCATTGTTGACGTAAATAGGCCGTTTAAATTTTACTTTGAAATTATATTAAGATGATTAGATGCGAAGCATAGCGTAGTCCCGAAAATCGGGACAAGATTATTAGGCTGATAGATGTGTTTGGCAACAGGCTGATAACCCGAAGAAGAGAACTAGATATCTTCAAAAACTTACATATCCCATCTATCCATCTTACATCTAATAATCTTTTATCTGACTGTAAACAGCTACTTAATACCCCGATGATGGCTGGGTTAAAACTGAGTTGATAACTTCGGCTCCTATAAGCCGGTGGTTGCGGTCGTCAATGCCTTTGTAATAAACCAATATTAAATAATCGTTTTCGGTTTGTTCAAAATTCCCTTCAATGGGTGCCAGTGTGGTATTTCCATTTTCCAAAACCAAATACTGGTAATTATAATAACCCTGCTTGAGCAATAACGTGAGCTCATAACTCTTCGAAACCTGGTTGTAAACCATTTCGGAACTGGTATTGATTTGCCAGTTGGTAAGGGCTCCATTCAGGTAAATTTTCTGGAAAGGGCTTGGATTATCAGGTTCAAGCGAAAAATGCGTAAAAACATAATCGGCTTCACGTTCGGCATTGTCGCGCTCCTGTACTTCAATATAGTAACGTCCGTTCAGGTCTTTTCGGTATTGGTACGATATTTTATCGCGTGGATAATCGGTTGCAGCTGTAACATGGTAAAAGGGGTCCATAAAATCAATTGCTTTAACCCGGTCTGATAAAAACCTGGTACTTCTGATATCAACATACCTGAATTCATTGCCGCCCTCCATTAAATTTTCACGGTTGTAATTAAAATCCATGAAACCATCTCTAAAGAATAAGGGTTTTAAACCGGTTATCACATTATCGGTTCGTCCGTTTTGAATAACAGTAACCGAAATTTCATCAACCGGGTTGCGAATAATAAAGCCCGGATGCAGCACTTCAAAATCAATTTCATGATGGGTAGCCCTGATTGACGAACTGGCTGTTTTGCGAATGGCACTGCGAATGGTAACATTTGGCTCAACCACCATAAATTTCTTTACAAGTACCGGATGGTCCTGTTCTCCGTTTTCAAATACCTTCAAAACATAATTCCCCGAACGGGTTGGGTTTACTTGAGCATTGGGAATCGTCAGGCGGTAATGTAAATAATCAAAAGTGGTGTTAAACGAAAAAACATAATCCAGCAAAGGATTAACAGGAACGCCTCTCATATAGTCGGTTACCATCAGGCCCGATTCGTTCCAGTTGGCATCGCACAAAACAATGGTGTAATAGTAATTTTTAACCTGACTGCCCGGCTCATCAAAAGTAAGTGCCAGGGTCTGGTCGCTGCCTAGTTTTATTATAGGGTGGGAAAATGGCCAACCTTGCCTGTGAAATTGAACACTTTTTAAATTTGGTGATATATATTCTGATGAAAATGAGGTTTGAGATAGAACAAACGGTATGTAAATGATGTTAAAAAAGGTGAAAATAAATACTCGTTTTATTATTGAGGGAAAGTGCGTAAAACCTTTCTCTTTATAAATTAAATGGTTGCAAAGTTCTTTTGTTGGTTTGGAAGGAAATATAGCAGTCATAACGAAGTTTTTTCAAAAGGTTGTTTTTAATGTATTACTGATAAATTTATGTAATTTTGCGCTCAAATAAAAAATACGATTCAAGTATGTCTGAGGTGATTAAAATCAAGAAAGGGCTTGATATCCCGCTTTCGGGAAAAGCCGAGAAGGTTTTCGGACAGACCCAGTTACCCGGTTTATTTGCTGTTAAACCTACCGATTTTCATGGTGTTGTGCCAAAAATGGTGGTTAAGGAAGGCGACCCGGTAAAGATAGGTACTGTTTTATTTTTCGACAAATATCATCCGGAAGTTAAATTTGTTTCGCCTGTTAGCGGTACGCTTAAGTCGGTTAACCGGGGTGAACGCCGCCGAATTCTTGAAGTTATTTTAGAATCGGATGGGAAGGATGAGTTTGTAGATTTCGGAACTGCCGATATTGGCAACCTATCGTCCGAAGCAGTTATTGCAAAACTACTGGAAGCAGGGGCCTGGCCGTATATCAGACAAAGACCCTATAACGTTATTGCCAATCCGGCCGAAAAACCACGTTCCATTTTTATTTCAGGTTTCGACACAGCTCCTCTGGCGGCAGATATGGACTTCGTTTTATCAGGACAGGAAGCTGCTTTTAAAGCTGGTATCGATGTATTGAAAAAACTTTGCTCCGATGTTCATATCGGTTTGAGCAGCGAATCGGCTTCAAAAGTTTATCAAAATCTGAATGGCGTTCAAATTCACCGTTTTTCAGGGCCTCACCCTGCCGGAAATGTTGGTGTGCAAATCAGTCAGATTGCTCCTATTAATAAAGGTGAAAAGGTTTGGGTTATTCAGCCACAAGAGATAGTTTCAATAGGATTACTGTTTACTAACGGTAAACACGATTTTTCACGAAGCATTGTTTTAGCAGGTTCGGAAGTTTTACGCCCGGCCTATTTTCGTTACCGTCTTGGAGCTTCAGTATCAGAACTGCTTCGGAACAATATAACTGATGAAACTTTGAGGATTATCAGTGGTAATGTTTTAACCGGCGAGCAAATCGAACCTGATGGTTACCTTAGTTTTTATCATGCTCAGGTAACGGTAATTCCTGAAGGTAATTACCATGAATTTTTAGGTTGGGCATTACCCGGATTTGGAAAGTTCAGTATGTCGCGGTCTTATTTCAGCTGGTTGTGCTCCAATAAGGAGTATAAAATGGATGCCAATATGCATGGCGGCCATAGAGCTATTGTAGTTTCGGGGCAATACGATAAGGTTCTTCCTATGGACATTTTGCCTGAACATCTTTTCAAAGCGATTATTACGGAAGATATTGACAAGATGGAACAGCTTGGTATATACGAAGTTGTTGAAGAAGATGTGGCCTTGTGTGAATTTGTGTGCACCTCAAAAATGGAGTTGCAGGCTTTATTGCGTTCAGGTATTGAATTAATGATAAAAGAACTGGGTGCGTAAATCCCGTTTTTGTTAATAATCCCCGTAACCGCTTATGGCGTAACAAACGGGATTTCAATAATAAACAAAACACTTTCTTATGAAGGTATTAAGAAAACTATTTGATAACATTAAGCCCCATGTTGAAAAGGGTGGCAGGTTTGAAATGTTTCATTCAACGTTTGATGCATTTGAAACCCTGTTTTTTGTGCCCGATAAGACCAATAAAAACGGGGTACATGTGCGTGATGTCATCGACATGAAACGTACCATGATTATTGTGGTGATGGCCTTGGTGCCAGCCTTGCTCTTCGGAATTTGGAATACAGGCTATCAGCATTTTATGGCAATGGGACAATCAGCCCCATTTATGGATATGGTGCTGCATGGTCTTTTTAAAATACTACCAATTATTGTTGTTTCGTATGGTACTGGTTTGGCCATAGAGTTTGCCTTTGCTCAAATGCGTGGTCACGAGGTTAACGAAGGGTTTTTGGTATCAGGAATGCTGATTCCACTTATTTTGCCTGTTGATATCCCATTGTGGATGGTAGCTGTTGCAACCGCATTTGCCGTTGTTATTGGCAAGGAAGTGTTTGGCGGAACTGGCATGAATATCTGGAACCCGGCTTTACTGGCTCGTGCCTTCCTTTTCTTTGCCTATCCTGCACAAATGTCGGGCGATAAGGTTTGGATATCAGGATTAACTGCCGGAGAAGGTATTGCCGATGGTTTTTCGGGTGCCACAGCCTTGGGCGCTGCTGTTGAAAGCGACATCTCATCCAAATTTCCTCTTTGGGATAGCTTTATTGGAATCATTCCCGGGTCTATTGGCGAAACATCTACATTAGCCATTCTTATTGGTGCGGCCATTCTTATTTATACAGGCATTGCCAGTTGGAAAATTATGGTTTCAGTTTTTGCAGGTGGTTACCTTATGGCACTATTGTTTAACCTGATAGGTGTAAACACCCTTATGCAGGTTGATGCTATACATCATCTTTGTTTAGGTGGATTTGCCTTTGGCGCTGTGTTTATGGCTACCGACCCGGTTTCCGGTTCGCGCACCGAAGCCGGCAAATGGTTGTATGGCTTTTTAATAGGTGTTTTTGCCATCCTTATTAGAGTATTTAATCCGGCATATCCCGAAGGAATGATGCTTGCCATTCTTTTGATGAATACCTTTGCACCGCTTATTGATTATTTCGTGGTAAATGCCAATATCAAACGCAGGTTAAAAAGGTCAATTGTTAAAGCTTAAGTTTTAAAAGACGACGAACATGGATAAACAAGGAAATACATATACGTTCATGTATGCTGCGGTTTTGGTAATTGTTGTTGCAACTTTACTTGCAATGGTTTCGCAGTTGCTAAAAGAACGTCAGGCACGAAATGAACTGGTGGCAAAGAAGACTGATATTTTACAATCGGTAAGTATCGAGAGTAATGCCCGCAATGCTGAAGATAAATTTAAAAATGCCATAAAAGCCAGCTATGTGGTAAATTTTAAGGGCGAAAAAGTCGATGGAGTTGAGGCATTAAGTGTAGACATGGCCAAGGAAGTTCGCAAAAGTGTTGAAGAAAGACATTATCCCGTTTATGAAGCTTCTCTTGAAAACGGAGAAAAGAAATATATTATACAACTCCGGGGTACCGGGTTGTGGGGTCCAATTTGGGGATATGTGTCAATTAATGATGATGGCAATACCATTTATGGTGCCACATTTGGTCATAAAGCTGAAACTCCTGGTTTAGGAGCTGAGATTGACAAACCTGTGTTTCAGGACCAATTTAAGGGGAAACAAATTTTCGATGCATCGGGGAACCTTGTATCGGTAATGGTTAACAAAGGTAAGGCACCGCAGGGCGCGCTGCACGAAGTGGATGCCATATCGGGAGGTACCATTACCAGTAAAGGTTTGGAAGCCATGCTAAAAAGTTTCTTCCAGGGATATGAGAATTTTTTAAAAAATTTAAATAGCGAGAGCCATGAGTAACGATAACGGACCATTGTTTTCTGCAAAAAATATGAAGCTGATTACTGCACCGCTGGGAGCTCAAAACCCAATTACGGTTCAGGTTCTCGGTATTTGTTCAGCCCTTGCAGTAACAGCAAAACTGGAGCCGGCCATTGTAATGTCGATTTCGGTAATTTTTGTACTGCTCTTTTCAAATCTGATAATATCACTGCTACGTAATACCATTCCATCACGAATTCGTATTATTGTGCAGTTGGTTATTGTGGCAGCACTGGTTATCTTGGTTGACCAGATTTTAAAAGCCTTTGCTTATGATGTAAGCCGTCAGCTTTCCGTTTTTGTGGGCTTAATTATTACCAACTGTATCATAATGGGTAGGTTGGAAGCATTTGCGCTTGGTAACCGTCCATGGCCTTCTGTACTTGATGGTATTGGCAATGGTGCCGGATATGGTGTTATTCTCATAATTGTGGCCTTCTTTCGCGAACTACTGGGTTCGGGAACGCTTACTTTTCCCGGTATTGGAACGGTTCAAATAATTCCTGATATTTTTTACCAATGGGGATATGTGAATAATGGATTTATGATTTTACCTCCCATGGCGCTTATTGTGGTTGGTATCATTATCTGGGTGCAGCGCTCACGTAATAAAGCACTTGTTGAATCGAACTAACTGTTAACTGAAAAAAGTTTAGAAAATGGAACATCTGGTTAATATATTCGTCAAATCAATTTTTATTGAGAACATGGTATTTGCCTATTTCTTAGGCATGTGTTCTTATCTGGCGGTTTCAAAAACAGTTAAAACGTCGTTCGGTTTGGGTGTGGCAGTCATTTTTGTGTTGGCCATTACTGTGCCGGTCAACTACCTGCTCGAGAACTACGTGCTTAAAGAAGGCGCTTTGGCCTGGCTTGGTGAAGGCTTTGAAACCATCGACTTAAGTTTTCTCAGTTTCATCATGTTTATAGCCGTAATTGCTTCCATGGTGCAATTGGTTGAGATGATTGTAGAAAAATTCAGTCCTGCTTTATATACTTCGCTTGGGATTTTCCTTCCGCTTATTGCTGTAAACTGCGCTATTTTGGGCGGTTCACTCTTTATGCAGGAGCGTGCGTATGCCAATATTGGTGAAGCTACTGTTTTCGGACTTGGTTCAGGTGTAGGTTGGTTACTTGCCATTGTTGGTATAGCTGCCATTCGCGAAAAACTGCGCTATTCTAATGTGCCTGCTCCGTTACGCGGACTGGGTATCACATTTATTGTTACCGGGCTTATGGGTATTGCCTTTATGAGCTTCATGGGAATTAAACTGTAAGATTTATAGAATAAAACAAATTACAATGAATCTTTTATTAGCTATACAAAGTTCGGTGATTATTTCCAGTGTGGTAATTTTCCTTCTGGTTATTCTATTGTTGGTATCTGTTCTGCTTTATGCAAAAAAGAAACTAACACCATCGGGAACTGTCACCATTGCCATCAATAATGGAGAGAAGGAACTGGTAGTTGAACCGGGACAAACCCTTTTATCAGCCCTTGGAAACAGCAAGATTTTTCTGCCATCGGCCTGCGGTGGAGGTGGTACATGCGCCATGTGTCGTTGTCAGGTTACCGATGGTGCCGGATCAATTTTACCCACCGAAACCGGATATTTTACCCGTAAGGAGCAAATGAACAGCTGGCGACTGGCTTGTCAGGTAAAAGTTAAGGAAGATATCCAAATGGAAATTCCTCACGAAATTCTGGGTATTAAGAAATGGGAATGTGAGGTGGTTTCAAATCACAATGTGGCTACTTATATTAAAGAATTTGTGGTTAAACTGCCCGAAGGCGAAACTCTTGATTTTAAATCGGGTGGTTATATTCAAATTGATGTACCCAAAATTGATGTCGATTTTAAAGATATTATTGTTGAGGATAAATTTCGCGATGAGTGGGAAAAGTACAAAATGTTCGACCTTAAAATGGTGAACCCTGAGCCTACTTTCCGCGCTTATTCAATGGCTAACCATCCTGCCGAAGGAAATATTGTGATGTTGAATATCCGTATTGCTACACCTCCTTTCGACCGTGTTAATGGTGGATTTATGAAGGTTAATCCCGGTATTTGTTCATCGTTTATTTTCTCGCGTAAACCCGGCGATAAGGTTACCATTTCAGGCCCTTACGGCGAATTCTTTATAAAAGAAACCGAGCGCGAAATGATGTTTATTGGTGGTGGAGCAGGTATGGCACCCATGCGTTCCCATATTTTTCATTTGTTCCACACTCTTAAAACGGGCAGAAAGGTTACCTTCTGGTATGGAGCCCGCTCTAAGAAAGAAATATTTTACGAAGAGCACTTCAGAGCCATTGAAAAGGAATTTTCCAATTTCAAATTTACGATTGCCTTGTCAGAGCCTCAGCCCGATGATAACTGGGATGGACCTGTTGGATTTATTCACCAGGTAATATACAATCAATACCTTATTAAGCACGATGAACCCGAAGATATTGAATACTATCTTTGCGGGCCGCCAATGATGAACTCGGCTGTGAATAAAATGCTGTACGATTTAGGAGTACCCGATGAAATGATTGCATTCGACGATTTCGGTTCGTAACCCGGTTTGCTGTTAATAATATTGGCACAACGGAGCTTAAAGTAACTTTTGCTTTAACCGTTGTGCTTTTTTTATACTGGTTTTTATGAAGAAAAACTATTTTTTAACCATTATTATCATCCTGCTGGTTTCACTCAGCTGCCAGCAAAAACCAACAGGATATATTTATAACGAAGGGCGCGTTTTCGGCACATATTATCACTTTACCTATGATAATGCCGTCGGCAATAAACACAATGAAATAACAGCCCTTTTAGAGTCTTTTAACCGTTCATTGTCAACTTACGATACGGCATCAACCATAAGCAGGTTTAATAAGGGAGAGCAGAATGTTGTAGCCGACCCGTTTTTTACAAGGGTGTTTAATACTGCCATTGTTATTTCAGAACAAACTTATGGTGCTTTTGATATGACGGTGGCTCCGCTTGTTAATGCCTGGGGGTTTGGGTTTAAAAAAATGGATGCAGTAACGCCTCAACTTATTGACTCACTTAAGCAGTTTGTGGGAATGCAATTTGTATCCATCGAAAATGGTGTTTTGGTTTCTAAAAAGCCCGGCATTATGCTGGATGCAAGCGCCATTGCCAAAGGGTATGGAGTTGATGTGGTGGCTGCCTTTTTAAAAAGTCAGGGTATTAAAAATTTTATGGTTGAAATTGGTGGAGAAATAGTTACCTCGGGAGTTAACCCCAAAGGGAATTTATGGCGCATAGGTATTGATAAGCCCATCGACGACCCATCTGTTCAAAACAGGGAGTTGCAGATGATTATTCAGCTGTCAGGCAAAGCTTTGGCTACAAGCGGAAACTACCGGAATTTCTACGAAAAAGATGGCAAAAAATATGCTCATACCATCGACCCACGAACAGGATATCCTGTGCAGCATTCGCTGTTAAGTGCGACCATTGTTGCGGGCGATTGCATGACCGCCGATGCCTATGCCACGGCATGTATGGTTTTAGGCCTTGATGAAAGTATGGCACTTATTGAGAATATTCCCAACGTAGAGGCATGTTTTATTTATCAAGGCGATTCGGCCATGAATGTTACCTACACAAGTGGTTTTGGCCAGTTTCTCGATTTCTCAAATTAATTATTTAACTGACGTATTACACGTTTGTTGAGTCATGCAACCACACTCACCGCCAGTTCCTGAACTGCTGCAGGTGGTTAGCTGACCATTTTTTTTAAACATCGATTTTAAAGCAAGCCCAAGCACTGCAAATACCAAAAAGAAGATGGTGAGGGCGATTATAATTAATAGCTCTTTCATTAGATTTGATTTTACAGTAGAACAACTATAATATGGTTTTTGTTGGTTTGCGATTTTAAAAAGTGTCATTTTAGAAGGCTTGCTATCCAGGCATGGAAGATGAGAATTTTTTTGAATGTGTATGAATATTAAACGATACCACTAAAGCCTTTGACCAGATAAAACATTTGAGGTGATTATAAGGAATATGCGTTTAGTTTTTTGTGATACTTATATGCCTTATATGGTTTAAAATAAATTATCTAACACCTGCAAGAATTCTTTTTTAGCAACGCAACTACTTAATATTAGTAATTGCAAAAGAGGTTTAGTCAACATTGATACTACTATTCATTTCTTCGTATCAGCCAAAGTATAAAAAAGGTTATCAATCCATTAATCATCAGTTTTTCATAACCGAGTTTAAACCCAAACCAGTTGAGTGCATTGTAATCCAGAACACCTGTAATAATTGGAGGAATTAATACTACCAGGGGTACCCACTTATCGTTAATATTCATTTTTGTAAAAAGGCCGAAGGCAAATAACCCTAACAAAGGGCCATAGGTATAACCCGCCAGGGTGTAAATGGTATTAATAATACTATCTTGTTGTAACGCTCTGAATATTAATATAACCAATGCAGTAATAATGGTAAAGCCAATGTGTACCAAAATTCTGGTTTTTTTGGCTCTGACTTCATCCATTTTATCAATATTTAGAATATCGATGGAAAAGGAGGTGGTTACTGCTGTTAACGTAGAATCGGCACTGGAGTATGCCGCGGCTACCAAACCAAGAATAAAAATGACGCCCACCGCCGCCGGAAGATGCCCACCCAGCGCCAGCATAGGGTAGAGGTCGTCGGCCCTCTGCGGCAAGGCTATTCCAAGGTGTTGCACATACATAAACATAAGAGCGCCCAGCGATAAGAATAACAAATTTATTGGTAAAAATGCACTTCCATACCAATACATGTTTTTCCTGGCTTTTTTAATGCCGCTTATCGACAGATTTTTCTGCATCATATCCTGGTCGAGTCCTGTCATTACAATGGTTATAAAAGCACCCGATAAAAACTGCTTAATAAAATGCTGCGACGATTTCCAGTCGCTCCAAACCCAAATGTTGCTGTAGTCGCTTTCGCTGATGGAAGATATTAACTGTAATGGTGTAAATGCCATTTCTTTACTGATGTAGAATATGGTAGTTAAAACAGCGCCAATCATTAATATGGTTTGCAAAGTATCAGTCCAAATAATGGTTTTTATACCGCCCCTGAAAGTGTAGAGCCAAATAAGGCCAATGGTGATTATAACGGTGATGTAAAATGGAATGTTAAGCGCATCAAAAACCGCTAATTGAAGCACGCCGGCCATCAGGTACATTCGGGCTGCAGAACCCACGGTACGTGAAACGATAAATAAAAAAGCTCCCGATTTGTAAGAACCGGGGCCAAATCGCTGGTTCAGGTAGGTGTAAATGGAGGTGAGATTCAGTTTGTAATACAATGGCAGCAAAACATTGGCTACCACTATGTAGCCGAGAATGAACCCCAATACCATCTGCAGATAGGTGAATTGCTGAGATTGAACCCATCCCGGAACGGAAACAAACGTTACGCCCGACAAGGAAGAACCAATCATCCCTATTGATACAATATACCAGGGCGATTTTCGGTTTCCCAGAAAAAACGCTGCATTATCGGCTTTGCGCGATGTGAAAACCGAAATAATTAACAGCAATAAAAAATATCCGGCAATTAACAGTCCGGTGTAAATCGGATTCATCTTTTTTTATACAAAGTAAAGGTTTTTCAGAAAATTATTAAACATCAGCATATCAAGGGGGCTGA
>CALEUX010000164.1 GCA_937920475.1 uncultured Marinilabiliaceae bacterium | reverse complement strand
GAATGATGGTGAATATGCGATTCAAGAATTCAGTTGAAGTGGAAGAAAATACAGAATTTATTCCTGAACGATAAACAGTTCTTAACAGTGTAATAAAGCGAATCTCTGTCTTTAAGTTGGCAAACTCCTCCAATCCAAATTGCTTAATGGTTTTAACCGAATTAAGAGATTCTACTAACTGACTTTCCAGATCTGCCGCCTGTTCCATCAATTTTCTCTCCCTTTTTTTATTGAGTTTGTTGGTAATGGCATAGATAATAACATGAGGCTGTCTCATAAGTTTTTTTAAGGCTCTGAAAATTGAGTATTTGAAAAACTACTCGGGTAGGAGTACGAATAAAAAGAGGGTGTCTCTGACTTTTGAGACACCCTCTAGTGCCAACTTCCAGCTATAGACAAACATCAAACCAAATGAAAAAGAGACAATAAAAACGTTTACCACTAAAGAAACAGCTGTATCGTTAATGAATACTCTTATTTTAACGGCATCGTTTATTCTGGATATTATTTCACCTACCCGCATAGTATCAAAAAAACGTTGTGGTAATTTTAGCAAGTGTTTGTAGTATCCAAGAATCAATTGTGCATCTATTTTTTGACCGGTTCTAAGCATCAAAATGGTTTTTGAGACTCCAATAAAGATTTGGAACAACAAAAGAGCTATCATTGCAACGCTTAGCAGGTTTAGTAAGTTTTTATTTCCACCCACCAAAACATAGTCGGTTATTTTTTGAATGTAGATAGAAGTAGTGAGTCCAAGTAGGGTGTAAACAATAGCACCTATTAAAGCTTGTGCTAGAATGCTTTTATGTGGCTTTAGTAAAAAGAGAAATCTGCTGATGTTTGATACCTTTTCGCTTCCTTCCTTGAAATTCTCTCCCGGGACTAAAAGCATTAATACCCCTGTCCATATTTTGGCAAACTCGTCAATTGAGGACTTATGGAACTGCCCATCAGCAGGATCCATAAATTCAATATTTGTATCTGAGACTTTATAAATAACTATATAATGATGAAGGATTTCCTTTAAAACTACGTGAGCTATAGCAGGAACAGGAATTTTTGATAATGCTTCAACCCCTCCTTTTACCCCTTTCGCCGAAAAACCTATTTTTTCAGCAGCCTTAATCATACCCAGAAGGTTAGTGCCTTTCTTATCGGTTCCTGCCATTTGACGGATTCGTGCAATTGGCAGTTTTAATTTATAATGTGCCGCAACAGAAGCTAAACATGCTGCACCACAATCTGTAATATCTCTTTGTTTAACTTTTGTTGACATAATTAGATGTTTTTAAGTTTAGGATTTAGCCAATTGTCAACTTTATCAAATAATAGCTGGAACAGGCTTCTTTCGGTAAGTTCAAATTGTCCGGTTAAGGTCATTCCTTTTTTTAAATATCCAATATGGCCTGTTTTTAAAACTAAGTGGTCTTGGTAAATTTTACATCTTACCCGAAACATTGGATTGTTATCAATAATTACAATATCCTTTGAAATGTCTATTACCTCCCCAAGTAAAAGTCCCCACTGGTTATAATTAAAGGCATCTATTTGAAATCTCACAGGCTGGTTATCAAAAACAAAACCAATATCTTTCGGCAACAAAAAGCATTCAGCTAAGAGGGCATCATCCGGTGAAATACGGGCGATAATTTGTCCTGGCCCAAGAAAGCTGCCAGATTGAATACCAGCTACATTTGTCAATGTCCCGCTTATTGGTGCTGTAAGTACGTATTGAGTTTTGTCTTGTTTTAATTGCTTTATCGAAGTCTCAATTTGATCTTTTTCTTGTATTAGTCGCGTTCTTTCAATTTCCAGATTATTGCTTATTTGTTGTTTATAAAAGGATATCTGTGACTGTATTAAATCAAAAGAATTCTTTGTTTGAAGATACTCAACCTCAGCTACCACCTTCTCTTTAAAAAGATAATCTGCAATTTCGTATTCTTTCTTCAAGCGCTCGAATGAAACGTTCATTTCACGCAACTTAGCTTGATGCTGATTAGATTCTTGTTGAAACCTGGTTGTTTTAAGCAAAGATTTACCTGAAAGCAATACATCCAAATCAGCAATATAATCAACATTATCCTTTAACTGTCTTTCATAAAGCTTAATTTGTTCATCAATCCTTTCAGTCCTTAAAGTAAGAAGAGTGTCTCCTTTTTGCACACTATTCCCTTCTGTAATCTGAGAGAAATCAACTTGGCCATAAATGGTGGGTTGTAAATCCATGTTTTCATGAATAGTACGCACTATCCCCCTGCTTTGAGTGCTAATTGTAACTTTAATAAAAGGCAGAGAAGTAAGGACTAATAGAAATCCTACTGTAATACCTATATAAATAAGTCTGAATTGTTTATTATGCTCGACAAAATGACTCTCAGAAGTGAATTGAATTATTTCCGGGGGGAAAAGTTGTCTTTTCTCCATATTTCGATCTTAATATAATTGTAGTTAAACCTTTATCTGTTTTTTGTTAACTCAAAAGCTTTATTAATTCCCTTCCGCCCATAAATTTCCACAGGTCGGTTTTCTGGTCTTTAAAAAAGCCAAAGACAAACCGCATGGGGGTAATGTACTCGTAGGTGTTGCGGTGTGGGTTGTAACAAATATCGGCACCCATTTCTTTGGCTTGTTGCAAAAGGTCGTAAAGGGTGCTTTCGGAAATTCCAAGCTTTTGGGCGAGCTGTTTGGGATTACCGGTGTTTTTTAAACGGATAAGAGTGTCTAACCGTTTTAGTTGTTCAACTTTTTGGTTTAGAACCATAGAATATTGTGTTTGGGTTTTAGGTAATTGCAAATTATTAATTGAAAACTAAAAAACAAAATACTGGTTTTTACCCCCCCCTGTTATATATCATAAGATAAATTGAGTTAACACCGAAAGCCCTTTATTTTATTGGGAAACAACTTGCTCAAAGACAGAAAATGTATAAAAAGATGGCAGAAAAGAGAAGGTGTAAAATTAAGAATATTTAACAATTGGGCGGGTCGAAATCCGCGGTTTTATCAGCGTAGATCTGCGAGAAATAAACCCCCTTTGCGTTCTCCGCGTCCTTTGCGAGAAATAAAGGTCGCGCCAAGACGCCAAGAAACGCAAAGAAAAAGAAAGCCTATGTGTTCTTATGTGCCTTATGTGGTGAACCTGAAAAGTAAGGATTGTTAAAGGCTGATTGTTGATAGTCGCAGCAAGGTGAGTCGTAACGAAGTGGAGTCCAGCGAAGCGGGAAATGGTTTATAGCTTTAGAGTCGCAATTACCGTTGTGGCAGTAAATGACTCTGCTGTGAAAAAATGTTGCAACTTACTATGCTCTGATTATAAACAGTTTATGTGGTATGGCTTATTTGTAGTAAATCAAAAAAGGCCTCTTTAGCAGTAAATATTTTAATATTACTTGCAACTTATTATCTTTTTGTGTAGTTTTACTGCTATAACAAAAATATTATGGTAGAACCTGAATTGTTGGCTAAAATTATTCGGAAGCATCGTAAGCTGGCAGGCCTGTCGCAACAGCAACTTGCCGAGATGGCCGGTGTGGGCAAGACGGTTGTTTTCGATATTGAGAAAGGTAAGGAAACCATTCAGATGAATACGCTGCGGAAAATTTTATATGTACTTAATATCAAAGTACATCTTACGAGTCCAATGATGAATCAAATAATGAATCATGCGTAAAGCCATTGTTTATATCAATAATCTTGAAGCAGGCATATTTACCGAAATCGAATTTGGAAAGTCCTATCGTTTCCAATACCTCGACGGATACTCTGGCGAACCGGTTTCTCTAACCATGCCTGTTGCGCAAAGGCGTTATGAATACAACACCTTTCCTCCTTTTTTCGATGGTTTATTACCCGAAGGTTATCAACTTGAAGGGTTGCTGAGAATTGGTAAGATTGATAGTAACGATTTGTTTTCGCAACTCATAGCCGTTGGAACTGATTTGGTCGGTAACGTAACGCTGAAGGAGGTGTTGGAATGAACCGTTGCCCCATTACTTATCAGCCATGTGGAGAGGATTTATACAGCCGCGAAGGGTTGAAAAAGCTCTCTGCATCGCTCAATGAACTGCTGCCGTTGAATTATACTGCTGCTGAATTGCGCTCCGAAGCCATGATTCGTGCTTCTAAAATGTCCATTCAAGGCGTGCAACCCAAGTTAAGTGCACTGCTCAACATCAAGGAGCATCGGTTCGATATGGTAGATATGGGAGGGCGTTTTATACTAAAACCACCTCACCACTTGTTTCCCGAACTGCCACAAAACGAAGACCTCACCATGCGACTGGCCTCAACTATTGGCATTGATGTGCCTTTACACGGCCTGATTTATGCAAAGGATAACAGCTTAACTTACTTTATTAAACGCTTCGATCGTAAAGGACAAAAAGATAAGATTCATACTGAGGACTTCGCGCAACTTGCAGGATTAAGTCGCAATACCAAATATAACTACACCATGGAAAAGCTGGTTCGGATTATTGATGAGTATTGCACCTTCCCTGCAATAGAAAAGGCCCGACTGTTTAAACTGGTGTTGTTTAACTTTCTGGTTGGAAATGAAGATATGCACTTAAAAAACTATTCCATAATATTTCAACATGGTAAAGTAGAGCTCTCGCCGGCATATGATTTGCTCAACTCAACCATTGTTCTAAAAGGAGATATTGAAGAGATAGCTTTATCGTTGAAAGGCAAAAAACGCAACCTGAACAGGGCCATGTTAATTGATTATTTTGGTAAGGAGCGTTGTGGATTAACAGAAAAGATAATCACTAAAACACTATATGCCATCAACGATGCGTTGCCATCCTGGTTCAGCCTTATTGACATTAGCTTTTTATCGGATGGGATGAAGGAAAAATATCAATTGCTGGTAAAGGGCAGAGCCAAAATTTTAGCACTTTGTTAATATGACTGCCGATATTGTCTGGATATTTTTACGCTTACAGCCAACAAACCGACTTATTCGCTGTTTAATAACACACGATGATTTTTTATTCGACAAAAGACTTTTAAAAATATGAAGCTCATAATAATATTAACACTGCTGACCTTCTCAACAATTGTAAATGGCAATAACGTTGAGCGGTTGGATGCCAAATTCAAGTCGCTTTATTTAACCGGCAATATGGTATTGTGGAAACAGGCTGTTGATAGTCTGCGACTAACCAAAACCGATAATCAAACCGAGATGGTGCTGCTGTATGCCGAATATGGTTTAATTGGCAATTATCTGGGGGCAAAGCAACAGAATTTGGCCAAGGTGGAAATTCCTCTGTTTGAAAAGCGAATAGAGCAGGCCCTCAAGCGCCGGCCCAACGATGCTGCTTTACATGCTTTTTCGGCTGCACTGGTGGCGTATAAAATTGGGCTTCAACCATGGAAGGCTCCATTTTACAGTCGTAGTCATACCGAAAATCTTCGAAAAGCCATGGAGTTTGGCTCTGATTTAGGACTGCCATTGGTGGAGCAAGCCAATTCGTTGTATTTCAGACCTTCACTTTTTGGAGGAGATAAAGAACTTGCCATACAATACTACGAAAAAGCGTTCGAGTTCTTTAAAAAGAATAACCGCAACCATTGGATGTATTATAATGTGGGGGCCTGGCTGGGACAAGTGTACGCTAAGCAGGGGCAAACAGCCAAAGCTGAAAACATGTATCTGCAATTATTAAAAGAAGCACCCAATTTTAAATGGGTAAAAGAAGATTTGCTCCCAACACTGAAAGCAGGGAAGAACAGTCCCGATTATTTTAATGATTTAAAGTAAAGACAAGACAATAGTTAAGAAGGCTGAAGGCAGAAGTTGCTGGCTAAAAGATATTAGTTCTTAGCTCTTAGCTCTTAACTCTTAGCTCTTAACTCTTAACAGCTTACCACTTACGCTTAAATAATTTTGACGTATCAATACCTGTTTGGTTTTAGGTTCTATAAACTTAAACCCAACGAACCACGAACTATAAACCTATTAACTTTGAACTATAAAACCATTAACTTATAACTTCTGCCCTCAGCCTCCTGCCTTCTTCTTTATAAATTCTTGACAAAATCAATAAAAAATTACACCAAACAACTAAAATATTTGACGAACGAAACATTTTCTTTGATTGCTTCGTAAACCGGGTACCAATTAAACTTACCGGCTATGAAACGCAATCAGTTAGTGAATAGGATTTTTGTTGTATCGCTGTTTTTCTGGCTTTTTTCTCTCTCTGCATTCGCTCAGGAAAGCGATACCATACAAACCACTCAGGGTTTATGTAAGAATTGTTTTGACACTGAGGTTGTCGAAATACAACGAAACGATAATTGCGTAACCATAACGCTTCTGGTTACTGCCGATGGAACCTGTAAGTATGATTTATCGCACTACATGGTTGGCATTTCATGTGGTACTGTTACGCAGGCTTCAAACAGTCGCAACTGGCCAATGGAATACATGGTAACCGACCCAAAAACAAAGGTTAGAGGCTTAAAGGTGGATGAAATCAGCAGGTTTGTGAAGAAGGGTCAAAGGGAGAGTTTCACGGTTACCTATACCGTTTGTGCCGATAATGAGAGCTGTATAACATCGTTGCTCAACAATAAGTTTAAAGTTGCCTACAAAGCTGCAACCTGCGTGTTTTACGAGTATGTAACACCCGGCACTGGAACTGTTCCGGTGCCATTATCGGCTGGCATTGAGGCTTTTCCGGTCTCCTGTTTTGGCGTGGCTGATGGTAAGGTGGTTACTACTGTAAGTGGAGGAACGCCACCCTATTCATATTTGTGGAACAATGGTGCCACTACTTCATTTATTGATGGAGTGCCAGCCGGAAACTATTCTGTTTTAGTTTACGATTCGGCCGGAAACGAAGTTGAATTAAATGCTGTGGTCGAAAGTCCTGTGCAAATTAAAATATCGGGGCAATTAACGCCTGCCTATTGCGCTCAAAGCAATGGTGCTATTAATATTACTGTTACAGGCGGTTCGGGAAATTATACGTATATATGGGCTCATGGGCCCGAGACTGAGGATGTGGTCGGTTTGGCATCGGGGAGCTATTCGGTAACCGTAACCGATGAACGTGGATGTGTTGCCAAAATGCCATTTTTTATTACCAGTCAGTCGCCCATTAAGGCTAACGCCATATCGAATACGCTCGAATGTTACGAAAAAGGCGTTGGAACTATTACGCTGGATGTTTTTGGAGGAACCGGCCCTTATACCTATTTGTGGTCAAATGGGGCCACCACCCAGAACCTTGAAGGGTTAAATGCTGGCTCGTACAAGGTTACCATTACCGATGCAGAAGGTTGTAAACTGGAACGTACCGTATCGGTAAATCAGAAGATATTTTATGTTTCGGCAGCAGTTACCCCGGCCGATTGCAGCAATGAAGGCGGTACCGTTGTCTTGAATCCTCAAAACGGTACAGGCCCCTATATTGCTGAATGGAGCAACGGATTAACCGGTATGGAGCTTAATAATTTGGGTTCTGGTTCATATACGGTATTGGTAACCGACTCCAAGGGATGTAAAATTAACCAACAGATTACAGTTACCAATACTGGCGCAGTTTCTATAAGTGCCAATGTTACTTCAAACAGTTGCTATACTCAGGATGGTACCATGCAGGTTACATTAACAGCATCAGGAGGCACCGCACCCTACACTTATTATGTAAATGGGGTTTTAACCAATTCGGCTTTTGAAACCCAACAGGAGGGCGCCTATACGGTTGAAGTGATAGATGCCAGAGGATGCAGCTCATCAAAAGTTATACAAGTTACCCGTCAGATTGCAGCATTTTCAGCAACAGCAACAGTGAGTGGCCCCAATTGTGATAACCCGGATGTGGCTTCCACTCAAATTACAGTTTCAAATGGTACTGCCCCCTTTGTATTTTTATGGAATGGGGTAGAAGGAGGTCAAAGCAAAGATAACCTTGCACCGGGAAATTATGAGATTAAAGTTATTGATGCCAATGGTTGTGAAGCATTTGTTACATTCACGGTAAATGCGTTAACAGTGCCATCGGTTAAGATAATGGCACCCGATAAAATGCCGGAGTGCGGTAGTATTAACAATATTATTAATGCTCAGGTTACCAATGCTGTTTCGTACTATTGGACTATTGACTCGGGCAATCAGAACTGGGTAATTACTTCAGAAAGTATTAACCAACTGGTTTATAAAGCAGGTACAGGCAATGCAACTGTTGTTTTAGTGGCTCAAAGTGCCGATGGTTGCGAAGATTTGGATTATATTGATTTATCGTGCACCACCAGCGATAACAACGAGCCCGGCGATGGCAATGATGGTGGTGGCGATGGTTCAGATTCATGTCTTGATAATTGCATCAGATTGTATAAGAATGAAATCACCAATCTGGGTAATGGATGTGTACGCTACGAATTAACCTTTATCACAGATGGTAGTTGCCGTTTCGAATTGTCGCACCTGGTTATTGATTTGGCCGGAAACTATGCCATGAATGTGAGCAACAGCCGCAACTGGAAAATGGAACTCAATTCCACCGACCCAAAATCAGGATTAACAGGCATTAAAATTGATAACATTAGTGGTTATGGAAAGGTAAGTGGCGATAAGTTTACCGTGCGGTTTGAATTGTGCAATGTGATTAATTTTAACCCGGCAAACATTCTGATAGCATATAAAGCAGGCCAATGCCTGGATGTGGGTTACGAAAAGCCTTCGAAATACTCAAAAGATAAGCATGTGAGTTGCAGAGCCTACAGCCATGCATCGTCGGGTGATACCTATTTTGAATTTGATTCTTCGGTTGAAACATCAGGAGAACTGACTCTTTATAACCGAAGTGGGGTTCCGGTTGCCAAACTGTTTAAAGGCAGGATAATTCCTGGCGTTACTTACAAAGTAAAATACAGTGGCGGTAGTGGTGATGATAAAATAATGTTTTACCAGCTTCATACTGGCGTTAAAAAAGTGGATGGTAAGTTCTTCAGATTTAGATAGAGTCTTCTGAAATGTAAACGGAGTGTTATATGGAACACTTCAGATATGTGTTAGACTAAAACATTGTTCTGTTTCTCGCAGATTCTCGCTGAATAAATCGCAGAAGTCGCAGACGGTTCAGCGGGAATCTGCGATTTATTCAGCGTATATCCTGAAACCTTTCTTTTAGTGGTTAGCCTTTTGTTTAAACCATGAGCCATAAAATATGAACTTATCCCGATTCTTGGGACTATGCTTCGCTTGAAATAATCAAAAACTCTAAACCTTCTGTTTTTAATCGAATACCGGTTCTCCGTAATTCGCTTTGTTTCAAATCCGCGCGGTTACGTCATCCTCTTTCCTGCTGAATGTCGTATTTCGATTTCGGGATGGCCGTTTTTTACAATTTTCTTTTTTGGGTTTTTGTTAATATTGGCTCTGTGTTTAATTGATAAAATGGTTTAATTATATGGCACTCCTCAGAATTGTTTCGTTAACAATATTTGCTTGTTGTTTAGTTTCTGTTTCGGGACAGCAGGTTTTCCAAAAAGCGCTTTCTCTTTCTGAGTATGAAATGGTGATAGAGGGAGAATTATTTCTGAACACAAGCATTAAAACAGCCGAAGGAAATACTGAATACCAAATTGTTGCTCCAATAGAGTTGGTGTTTAACCGCAACGATTTAATAATTCTGAGCAATAGCCCAAACGAGTATATATCATTGTTTAGAATGACTGAGCCATCCATGAAGCTCATTATTCGCGGGAAAAACGAAGCTTCATCCGATAAAAAAATAATGAAGGGTTCTGAAACTTCTGCTTATCGCGATGGAGATGTTGTTATAAACAAGCAGGTTAATGGCTTCTGTAGCAACAATATTGAAGTTGATTTAATAATTAACGATTTCAGAAAGCAGGTGGAGCATAATGGACAGAACTTAAAATTTCAATTATTTATCAAGTGTGAATCAACCATTGGTCATCAAAAAAATGTAACAGGGAGAATACGCATCAACAATTTGGTTATCAATGATGGCGTTTTTCTGGATGTTAATATTCCTTATCCTTCTATTTATCCCGATGATATTACCACTGAAATGACCAATAGCGACCAGCTAATGCAAAGTTTTACAAAACATTATTTCAAAAATCTTCCTTCAATTAGTTTTAATGAGTTGGCATCATTTTTAATTAACCCCAAAGGAATTGGGGTGTTTAATTTTGATGGTTTCTGGGGATCGAAAAACGGGCAATTCACACTTTCATATAATGGAAATTTTCGCTTAAAGGCCGGTTCTGTAAGAAAATACTGAATGCTTTTCGGGCATTGTTTTGTTTATTATATTTATAGCTGTTGAAAGCCGATAAATACTTAACCCAAAATAATGTTTATTCCCGAATTCAGGAAGCCATCAGCCAATTGCGCTTCGCTTGTTAAAGAATTTGTTTTTATGTATGCCTCTTCGGATGAGGATTCGTATGCCGATAAATATATCCCCGATGGTTATGGGGCCATTGTGGTTAATTTTAAATCCACTGTTTTTGTCTCAGATGAGCAACATCGCGAACAAATGCCCGATGTGTTTTTTATTCCTGTTGTATCAAAATCAAAACTTATTGAGGTAAATGCTCCGTTCGATACCATTGTTATTTTTGTTAAAGTATCGGTTTTGTCAGCCTTGTTTGATATTAATTTTATGAAGCTTAGCGACAAACTGGTGCAAACAATGGAAATATTTACTGGGTTTCCCGATTTGAAAGAGTTAGGTGGGTTGAGCTCAATAGAAAAGCGATTTGAAAAACTTGAAGAAATACTCCTTTTAATTCCCGGATTAAAAAATTACAAGCCCGATAAAATTGATTCCACCTATGAATTTATATTACAGAATGGGGGATTAATGCCGGTTAAGCAAATTTTGGCTGATTTTAATATGCAATCAAGATCTTTTAGGCGGCATTTTCAGCAACGGGTTGGATTAAATGCTAAAACACTTTCGCGAATTGTAAGGTTTAACCATGTATGGATGCAAGTGGATAAAAGTCGTACCCTTGATTTTTGGGATTTGGTTTCGGATGGTGGCTTTTTTGACCAGTCGCACCTGATTAACGACTTTAAAAAAATTATTGGTGAAACACCGCGTCGATTTTTCTCACGTAATTTAGAACAGGTTTTGTTTATTAGTGCCAAACCTGTTTTACCGCACAAGCACGTTACTCATTCCGGCTCTTCACATATCCCTCATCAACCGCAAATTTAATAAGGGCGGCACTGTTTTTCGAGCCGGTTTTAAGCAATAGGTTTTTGCGATGACTGTCAACTGTTAACTGGCTTATAAACAATTTGTCGGCAATTTCGATATTGGTTAATCCCTGGGCAATGAGGCATAAAACCTCAATTTCGCGTTTTGATAGTACAATGGTTTTATCGCTCAGTTGATTGATTTGTTGTTTAACCAACTTCGAGAACATTGACTGATTTTGCCCGGCCAATCTTATTGCTTCGCGAATTTCGTCGGGGGTGGCATTTTTTAACAGGTATGAAATGGCACCGGCATCCAGCATCTCCTTAATTAAATATTGCTGATTAAAAGTAGTTAATGCAATTACTTTAATAGGTTTTCCCGATGCCACAGCGTGTTTGCACAGCTCAATCCCACTGGTATCGGGCAAACGTATATCCATTAAAATTACTCCGGTTTTAAAGGTTTCAAACTGTTGTTTAAATGCTGCGCCATTAACGGCCAAGCCATGAATAGCAAACTCGGCAGAATTGCTTAAAATGCTTTTTAAACCCTCGGCTACAAGAGGGTGGTCTTCAACAATCAGAACCGGAATCATGGGAAATAAATTTATCGGTGTTGTTAAATTCAATAATTACTTCGGTGCCTTTACCGGGGTGCGAGGTTATATCCATATCGCCACCAAACGCTTTAACCCGGGCCATCAGGTTCCCCAATCCCAAACCTTTTTTGGGGTCGATGGCTTGAGTGTTAAAGCCCTTGCCGTTGTCGTCGTACGACAGGTTAAGACGGTTTTGGTCAACCACCATCTGAAGCGAAATTTCTGTGGCATCGGCATGTTTTAAGGCGTTTGTGTAGAGTTCTTGTACCATACGGTAAACAGTCATCTCAAAATCGGGCCTGAAACGGTTTTCCAAACCATAATACCGGAATGTAATATGGCAGTTATCTTTTGATTTCAAGTTATTAACAAAATTTTCAACTGCCGTTTTTAAGCCATAGTTCAATAACGATTCGGGCATCATGTTGTTGGCTACCTGATGTAGTTCTTTTACGCTCATATCAAGTAAATCCAATGCATTGGCGAACATTTTTCGGCCATTGTCATCTAAAAATACTTTTTCTTCCATGGTGCTTAATGATAGTTTCATGCTGGTTAATAATCCCCCAAGCCCGTCGTGCAAATCGCGGGCTAAGCGCGTACGTTCGGTTTCTTCTCCTTTCAAAGCCGAAGTGGCTGCCACCAGTTGTTTTTCGTTTTCCAAAGCCTTAATGCGCATCATGGCAGCCTGTTTTTTCCGATGGTTCGATATAAAAATTAACGCTGAGATAATTAGTAATAACGCCAGCGCTATTATAACAAAGGTGATAACTGTTGTTTTTTGCTTTATTTCAAGGTCACGCTTAATAATTTCCTGTTCTTGTTTTTCGGCTTGAAACCTGGCTTTTAAGAATTCAATTTGCTTGCGGTTTTCCTCGGGGTACAGCTCATACACCAAATCAATGTATTTACCAAGGTAATCGTAAGCTGCTTTAAAGTTGCCTCTTTCATTTTCAACATAACTTAAGGCATCATATATATTGCGCTCAAGCAATTTAAAGCCTGCCTTTTGCACAATGGGTAAAAGAGCGGTTAATTTATCGGCAGCTACATTATGCTTTCCCTGGTAGTGATACATAAGCCCTATTTTATAAAGAGCGTCGTAATAGTCGAATGTTAGTCCGGCTTTTTTGGCATAATCGGCCGATTTTTCGTAATGCATCAGGGCTTTTTCAAACTCATCGGCCTGGCTGGCTCTAAAACCCATGTTGTAATGAATGTTGGTTAGCAGTTCGTAGGCATTGGCTTCCAGAGCCAGTTTTTCAGCTGCTTCAAAGTAGGGTTCGGCTTCAATGGTTTTATCCTGATAAACTAAAATGTTTCCATAGTGCATATTGGCATTGGCCTGTTGTTTTTTATCGTTGGTGAAACGGGCATGGTCAACACTTCTTTGTGTATAATCAACAGCTTTATCGTATTCGAGTGTTTTAAGATAAATATCGCCCATTTTGGCGTAAAGTTGAGAAAGCAGAAGATGATTTTCGGGACAAAGCATTAGACGACGCTCAGCCTCCAGATACATTTCCATAGCTTTGGTCAGGTCGCCATTGGAGTGATATATTAAAGCATAGTTGGTTATTATCTGAGCACTTAATTGTTGCATTTCACAATCTTTCAATTTTGCTGTGATGCTGAGAGCCAACTCGTAATAATTAAGCGCGTTTACATAATCCTGATTTTTGTTGTAGTAATTGGCAACTACCCGTGCGGCATTGGCTTTATTCCATTTACCCGGTTCGACGGGGATGGATTCAATTAACAATTCGAAGTATCTGTTGGCCTGTGTTGTATCGTTGTACATATATTTCAGGCATGAGTCTGTGGCCTGACTAATGCTCAGATTCTGGTTGGCCAGTAAGACAACCGGAGCCAGAATAAGTGATATAATTATCAGCCTTTTAAGCATCATTAATATTGACATAATTTGATGGGTTAAGTTAATTTGCTTCCTTTTTTTGGATATCCCCTTAAAAGGGGAAAATTAAAATGCAATCTAAAGCAAAGAAAATGAACTACCAAAAAATCCACGAAAAAGGGGATTATCGAATAATTTGCTGTTCATAGCTTTACATCGTAAAAACGTTAATGCCTTTAATTCATTGAGGCGAATAAATTGATGCCTGTGCTGATGGCCGTTTTTTACAATTTTAAGTTCAACCTTTTTTATAGAATTGCTTTTGATTAAGCCGGGAAAAACGCAATTGGGCGATGTGGTTTTTTAACTGGACATTTATAAAAACAGTTTTTAAATTTCACTATTGATATTGAGAACCCTGCGGCACATAAAAATGGAATTGGTGACAATGTGAAAAGTAATACAATTGAGTTAAGGTATATATAATTAAATATTTAGAGTAACTAAAACCCAAAAAAATGAAAAAACTAATTCTGCTTTTTGTTTTAATGCTAACAGTAACAATGCTGGCAAGTGCCCAGATTGATGTGAACAGCAAAGTTAAGAACAAGGTAAATAACCGGGCCGACCAAAGAACCGACGAAGGCATTGAGCGTGGCATTGATGCCATGGAGGAAGGCGTAAAGGATATTTTTAAGAAAAAGGATAAGAAATCAACTCCAAAGAAGAATCAATCCGATGAAACAAATGAAGATGATTCCGAGTCAGAAGGGCAACCTGCGGCATCCAAACCCGCAAATCAAACAGCAGCACCTCAAAAGTTGGAGTCGTTTACACAATACGATTTTGTTGCGGGCGACCAGGTTCTGTTTTACGAAGATTTTTCGCAGGATGCCATAGGCGATTTTCCCGCTTTATGGACAACCAACGGTTCAGGCGAGGTTAAAACAGTAAATATAGCATCGGGTAAATGGCTGCATATGAATGGCGATGATGCTGTTTATTGTTATTTGAATAAGGTTAATTTCCCGTCTAATTTTATTGTTGAGTTTGATATTATACCGGTTGATGATTTTTATGGTGGATATCTGCTTACTTTATATGAAGATAATGCCGAAGAAAGAGAAATGAATGATGATTTATATCCGGGAAACAGAGGTATTCATATAAATTTTTCCTCTACCAGTTGGGATGTAAGTGGTTACGATAATGAAAAAGGAATTGATACCAAGGGAAGGTCTGAAGCTAATCCTGTTATTTCTGAAAAAGTCAATCATGTAATTGTATGGGTTCAAAACCGCCGCCTGAGGATATACCATCTTGGCAGAAAAGTGGTTGATTTGCCTACCTTAATTTTTACAGGGTCGAAATTTGATAAATTGCGCTTCAGTGGCTGGGACAGGGCCGCCTACCCGTTTATTTCCAATATAAAAATAACTACCGCAGCACCCGATACCCGCAGTAAACTTATTACCGAAGGTAAATTAATTAGTTATGGTATCACATTCGATGTAAACAGCGATAAGGTTAAGCCCGAATCGTACGGAGCATTAAAGGATATTGCCACTGTTTTAAACGAGAATGCCGGCGTGCGGGTTTGCATTGTGGGCCATACCGACAGCGATGGCGACGATGCTAAAAATCTTGATTTATCGAAACGTCGAGCCGAGTCGGTAAAAGCTTCGCTTACCAAAGATTTTGGCATTGATGCCGCGCGACTTGAAACCGATGGTAAAGGCGAAGGCCAACCAGTGGCTCCCAATAACACGGCCGAAAGCAAAGCCCGTAACCGAAGGGTAGAGTTTATTAAGTTGTAATTTTCGGAAATAGGGCTATCAAATAACTGCTTGGAAGCAAAAAGTTTTTGTTGTGTGGTGCCTAAATCAACGTAATTAGTTAGATAAACATCTATAATACCTGATTGTTATTTTAATAATAATAGAAAGCATTTTGCGATATTAAAGAACCATTGTAATCCTTAAAATTCAAAACTATGAACGAAATTATTGAAAGAGTAAAAAAACTTATTATCTCACCAAAATCGGAGTGGGAAAAAATATCACAGGAGTCGTTGGAAACTGGTAAGTTGATTCAGTTTTTGATAATACTTGCGCTTATTCCTACAGTTGCTACTTTTATAGGCTATGCCTTATTTGGTTACCGGGTGCCATTTGTGGGTTACGTTGGTGGCTCCGTATCATGGGCATTGCGGTATGCACTGGTATCGTTTGTTTCGAATGTTGCCGGGGCTTTTCTGGCTGCTTTTGTTATCAATATGTTGGCACCCTCTTTTAGTTCCCGACAGGATTGGAATAAAGCCTTTGCGCTGGTAATATATTCATACGTGCCATTTTATGTTGCCGGTGTGCTTTATATAATACCTTCGTTGGGTATTTTGGCTTCGCTGGCCGGATTGTATGGTCTTTACCTGCTGTATCTTGGTTTACCTTTGATGATGGAAACAACAGAAGATAAGCATACTACCTATTTTGTTGTTAGTTTGGTGGTTATGATTGCTGCCGGATTTGTTTTGTCTCTTATTTTAACACCACTGTTTATTGGGCGACTGTATTAATACAATAGACAGTTAAATTCATAGATTCATAGATTTAGGATAAATCTAAGTAGGTCTATCTGTTTTGTTGCAATTTTTGCGACAAGGTAACGAATCATGTCTAAAGTTAACTGTCTTTAATAAACTTAAACACAATTAGTCAAATGCTTAAATAAAATAATGTAACGAGCATGTTTAAAAATATGCAAATACATTAGTAATAAAAAACCAACATGTGAGTTTAATCATACTTTCAAAAATTAAATCTTATTCCGATGAAACAACTTTCTTATTTAGCCATATTGGGGCTGATTATATTCAATGCTTGTGGCAATGCTTCAAAATCGCCTGCCGAAAAAATAACCGATGCTGTTGAGCAGGCCATAAATGATGCACCTGCCACCGGAGCATCATCTAAGGTTTATGACATTAAATCGGGGTATATTAAATACTCCATGAACGAAGATATGACACACGAAATTTGGTTTGATGATTTCGGTGCTCTTCAACGTGAAGAAACTTCTATGATGATGATGGGTGAAAAGTATGGGAACTGTGCCATTGTTAAGGATGGTTATCGTTATACCTATTCGTTTGATGAAACAACAGGCTCAAAAGTTAAGTTTGCTCCTGTTAGAGCTGCCAATTACGACAAACCAACCGCACGCGAAATTGAGCAGTATGGCATTGAGATACTTAAAAACGAAGTTGTAGTTGGAAAAGATTGTAAAGTATATAGTATCAAACAACCGGTTAAATCAACCGTATGGGTTTGGAATAACATACCGCTAAAATCAGTCACATTATTTGGTGGCTCTGAAGTAAAAATGGTGGCACTGGAAATTAGTGAAAGCGCCGTTGATGCTTCCAGGTTTGAATTACCACAGGGAATTACTTTTACCGAGATGTAATAATTAAATTATTATTAATCTAAAACGATAACTTATAACTATGTGGACAAAAATTAAATTTTTAGGTTTAAGTTTGACTTTACTGTTTCTTTTGGCTTGCGACAAAGAAGATAATGACGAATCATCCAATTTGTTTTGTGAATTTTTAAAAATCGGCAACAGCTGGGATTATGATTTGACCATTGAATATCCTGATGATGTTCCGTTAACCATAAAGGTAAACTACAAGATAATAGATGAAGATAATGGATATTTTCAGGTTCGTTATATGGCCATTAATCCAAAGGATTTTTACTGGTATGGAGATGAAGAGTTTTTTACCGATGAATATGGCACAGAAGATGACCAATATTCTATGCCATTGATTGTAAAAAGCGACCTTCCCGGAACTGTGCGGTTTTGTACCCATCCGGACTCTTACCTGGGTCAGGTTCACCGGAAAAAGGAAAGCGTTTCTGAAACTATTAGCGTTCCGGCTGGTACTTTTACAGACTGCATTAAAATACATGAATATTATACAGGAGACCAAAATTTGTTTAAAACTTATTGGATATCTCCGAAGTTTGGAATAATACAAGTAATTGAAAAATTCTATTACATTTCAATTTATGGACCACTTGAATACTATACAGTTACCCGAAAATTAAAAAAATACACGTTAGTGGAATAAATACCAGATTAAACATTAAAGTATGGCAATACAAAGAATAAATTCCTATTTGGCAGAATTTTATTGGTTTTTCTAAAGAGATAAGGTGTTTTTTGAGATTGCCAAAATTTTTAGCAACCGAATTTTGAAAAGTTTTTGCTTTTTAAAATTCGGTTGAAATATTTTAAAATTGGCTGTGATATTTGATTAACAATAATCAATGTAGCTTTTTTACTTGTTATATATGAAGAATTAAGCTTTGTACATTTTTTCGCGTAAATCATGAATTTGTTCATCTGAAATGTAATCATCGTAACTCATGAGCTTATCAATAATACCGTTGGGGGTAATTTCAATTATGCGGTTACATACGGTATTTATAAACTCATGGTCGTGCGAGGCTAACAGAACATTGCCTTTAAAGGTTGTAAGGGTGTTGTTAAAAGCCTGTATCGATTCCAAATCGAGATGATTGGTGGGGTTGTCGAGCACCATAACATTGGCATTGCGGAGCATCATGCGGGCAATCATGCAGCGCATTTTCTCACCTCCCGACAAAACTTTCACTTTTTTATAAATATCTTCTCCTGAAAAGAGCATTTTGCCCAAATATCCTCTTAAAAACGATTCGCTGGTATCTGAAGAGTAGAGACTAAGCCATTCAACCAATGTCTGATTGCTTTCGAAGAACATGGAATTTTCGAGAGGCAAATAAGCGGTTGTTATGGTAACGCCCCAGTTGAAACTTCCAGCATCGGCTTTAATTCTGTCGTTCAGTATTTCGAACAAAGCAGTAATAGCCAGTGGATTGCGCGACAAAAATGCGACTTTTTCATCTTTTTCGATGTTGAAACTAACATTGTTGAGGAGAACTGAGCCATCGTCGGTCTTTTTTGATAAACCGTTTACATGTAGAATATTGTTTCCGGTTTCGCGTTCGGGAGTAAAAATAATGCCCGGATACCGGCGTGTAGACGGCTGAATTTCTTCAACGTTTAATTTTTCGAGCATCTTACGCCGACTGGTAGCCTGTTTCGACTTGGCTACGTTGGCACTAAAACGCTGGATAAACTCAAGCAATTCCTTCTTTTTTTCTTCGGCTTTTTTATTCTGTGCTTGCTGTTGTCTTAATGCCAGCTGGCTACTCTGATACCAGAAAGTGTAATTACCAGCAAAAAGTTGAATTTTTCCGAAGTCAATATCAACAATGTGAGTACAAATAGAATCGAGAAAGTGGCGGTCGTGCGAAACCACCAATAATGTATTTTCGAAATTGGCAAGATAGTTTTCGAGCCATTGAACGGTTTCCAAATCCAAATCGTTGGTTGGCTCATCCAGTAAAAGATTGTCGGGTTTGCCAAACAAGGCCTGTGCCAGCAGAACTTTAACTTTTTCTTTTCCGCTCAGTTCTTTTACAAATTTCTGATGCTGCTCTTCTTTAATGCCCAATCCACTTAATAGTGAGGCAGCGTTGCTTTCGGCATTCCAGCCATCCATTTCGGCAAACTGCTCTTCCAACTCCGATGCACGAATTCCATCTTCTTCCGAAAAATCGGTTTTGGCATAAATGGCATCTTTTTCGCGACTCACATTCCACAGTTTTTCATGCCCCATCAGTACGGTGTCAATAACCTTAAAATCATCGAAGGCCGAGTGGTCCTGACGCAATACAGATAGTCGTTCTCCAGGACCCAATGCAATGCTTCCACGGGTTGAATCCTGGTCGCCGCTAATCATGCGGAGAAATGTGGATTTGCCTGCGCCATTGGCACCAATAATGCCATAGCAATTGCCGGGGGTGAGTT
>CALEUX010000163.1 GCA_937920475.1 uncultured Marinilabiliaceae bacterium | reverse complement strand
CTCACGATTTGGACCAACTAAAAAACACCGACCAACGATGATATTGTTTGCTCTGATATTAATTCCTTTTACATTTCTGTTTCTGTCGTTCCTAATAAAGAAGTCAGGAATCAAAAAGCGACTGGCCGTTCTGTTTGCTTTTCTGAATCTGGTTGCAGCCATCATTCTTATTCCGTTGGTTCAGCTTCGCGAAATTATTGTTGTTAACATGGGCTCATGGGCCGCACCTTATGGCATATCGCTGGTAGCCGACCGCTTTAGCGTGTTTATGGTGCTTATTTCAGCCATTGTATTTTTATTAACCACCATTTATTCAACCCAGGCTATCGATAAGGAGCGGAGAAAAAATGGTCACTTCTTCTTTTCCTTTGGTATTTTGATGGGGGTTAACGGCAGTTTTTTAGCTGGCGATATCTTCAACCTTTATGTCTGGTTCGAAGTCATGCTCATGTCCTCGTTTATTCTAATAAGTCTTGGAGGTGAAAGAGCCCAGCTTGAGGGATCCATTAAATATTTAATTTTAAATCTTATATCGTCGCTGTTTTTTGTTGCGGGCATTGGCTTATTGTATGGTAAACTGGGAACCCTTAATCTTGCCGATATTTCTGCAAAAATATCCCTGGCTTCTGATAATCTGGCCCTTTTGAACCCTGCCTTAATATTGATATTTGTAGGATTTTCCATCAAAGGTGCTCTTTTCCCATTTTTCTTCTGGCTGCCGGCATCGTACCACACACCACCACCGGCTGTAACAGCTCTTTTTGCCGGATTGCTCACAAAAGTGGGAATATATTCGCTCATCAGATTTTACACCTTGGTTTTATATTACGACCATGCCTTCTGGAATCAGGTTATTTTATGGATTGGCGGACTTTCAATGGTTATTGGGGTTATTGCGGCTTCATCGCAATACGATTTTCGAAAAATCTTATCGTTTCACATTATCAGCCAGGTGGGATATGTTATTATTGCACTGGGATTTTATACCATTGCAGGATTGGCAGCTGCCATCTTCTTTCTGGGTCATAACATGATTTCAAAAACCAATGCCTTTTTGGTTGCCGGATTGGTTCATCACAAAAAAGGAACACTCAACCTAAAAGTATTGGGTAATGTTTTTCGCGAAAACACACTATGGGGATTAATGTTTTTTGTTTCAGCGTTCAGTTTGGCTGGGCTTCCCCCTTTTAGTGGTTTCATTGGCAAATATCTGGTGCTTAAGGCTGGTGTTGAAGCCAATCAGGTTTTAATTACCATGGTGGCTTTATTTGTTGGGCTTTTAACCTTATTTTCAATGGTTAAAATATGGCTCGAAGTATTCTGGAAAAAACCACCCGAAGAAAAAATGATTGAAATAGAGCACAAACCATTTTCCGACAGGTGGATGGTTGTTTCAACTTTAATAATGACAATTGCTATTATTGTTATGGGAATATGGGCCAAACCAATAGTGGCGTTTTGTGAATTGGCTGCAACAGATTTGTTAAATCCGTCAAAATATATCTATTATGTTATTGGCAGCAATTAAGTCTTTAATATCTTTTAAGAGTATCAGAAAATTATTTTATCTGTTATATCTTTTCCTTTATTTCTGTTACAAAATAATAGAATCAGGATGGGCTGTTGGATGGATGATACTTAAAGGGTCGAGAGGCGAAAGCGGAGGTATTGTGGAATATCAAACAAAGGTGCAGAAATCGTGGCATCTTGTAATTCTGTTTAACATGCTGAGTATGACTCCGGGTTCTTTGTCGGTCGATTTATCCGATAATGGCTCCACCATTGATGTTCATTTGCTTAATTTAAACGAAGAACAACAATTTATCAGAGTAACCCAAAAGATTGAGTCGTTGTTAATGAAAGCATTATAACAAAGAAGAAACTGTTTTTTTATAAGATGATAAGATTTAAGATTATTAGACTGATAGATATGCCCCGTTTTATCGGGATAAGAATAGTAAGATGATAAGACATCTTTAAAGCCTTATAAATATTCTCTATCTACCTTAAATCCAAACATCTAAAATATAGTTTCAAACAGCCACTAATCAATAAAAAACTGTATAACCCTGAGAATACACAATTACAATGGAACCATCAGTTTTCTTAGAATACGCATCGGTAACCGCCTTATGGCTGATGACAATCAGTCTGTTTTTTCCAATGTACCGATTGTTCAGAGGGCCTTCCCTATCCGACAGAGTGGTGGCGCTCGACCAAATAGCCGTTATTGTTGTAGCAATGATAATTTGTGATGTTATTTACTCCAGAAACGATGTATTGCTGGATGTAGTACTTATTGTATCTTTTTTACTGGCTTTCGGCTCAATGATTATTGCACGCTATCTTTATAAACAAACCACACAGGATGATTGAAATAATTGTAGGCATATTAGTGATTTTAAGCGCTGTAATTGTTCTTATCGCTTCCATCGGAATCATCAGATTCAGGGATTTATACGCACGCATGCATGTAGTTACCAAGGTGTCGTCGTTCGGATTATTACTTTTGCTGATAGCGGTAAACCTGCTTTATAGAAAAGTAAATGTATTTATCGAATCTATCCTGGTATTTCATGTGCTTATATTTCTATCGCCGGTTTCTGCGCATGTAATTGCAAAAATTACCCGTTGGCTTAGCCAGAATAGCGATGATAATGCAGAAACTAACCAACAAGGTAAAGACAACCTCTGATGAACGCGATGATTTTTGCTGCAGGTTTGGGGAGCCGCCTCCGTCCCTTAACCGATAGTTGCCCTAAGGCTCTGATAAAAATTGACCACCGCTCTTTGCTCGAAATTGCACTGCTTAAAATGTCGCGGCTAAAAATTAAAAAAGTAGTGGTTAATGTGCATCATCATGCCCAACAAATTATTGATTTTATCGAAAACTACCGTTCGGATAACATAGAAATACTCATTTCCGACGAACGCCACCAATTGCTCGATACAGGAGGCGGTCTTTTAAATGCAGCGCCACTATTCGATAATGGTTCACAGATATTAATTTACAATGTAGATGTAGTAACCAATGCCAATATTGAGGCATTAATTCAATATCACAATACCCACCAAAATTTGGCTACATTGTTTGTACAGGAAAGAAAAGCATCGCGTTACCTGATGTTCGACAATAACAACTTGCTTTGTGGCTGGAAAAACCCAAAAACCGGCGAAGAAAAATGGGTTTCTGATGTAGTTACATCAAAAGCTATGGGTTTTAACGGCGTGCAGGTAATTAACTACGAACTACTCAATTTGATGGATGCAAAAAATGCTTTTCCTATTATTCCGGTATATTTACAACTTGCTGAAAAACATCGCATATCAGGATGGGTCGATAATAAAAGTGATTGGTTTGATGCAGGAACTCCCGAAAAATTGAATAACGTAAGAGAGTTCTTTATAAATTGCACTCCTGAAAAACGTCAAACCTTTCTTTAAAAATTACCAAAATGAGTCTCAGAAAAAGACGCATTGTTTTAGAAAAAACAATTGCGCAACCATTCCAGAAATTCTTTAAAAGAATTACAGGAGGAGGTATCCTGCTTATGTTTGTAACTCTGGTGGCACTTATATGGGCCAACTCGCCCCTTAGAGATTATTATGATGAAGTATGGCACCACGATTTTGTTTTGGGTTTTAGTCCAAACGAACTCCACAAATCTTTACTGCATTGGATAAATGATGGCCTTATGGTCATTTTCTTTTTTGTAGTGGGCCTCGAAATTAAGCGTGAAATTATTGCCGGCGAATTAAGCACTTTCCGTCAGGCTGTTTTTCCAATTTTTGCAGCCATTGGCGGAATGGTTGTACCTATGGCTATTTTCGCATCGTTTGGATTACAAGGTGAGGCCTCTCATGGCTGGGGAATTCCCATGGCTACCGACATAGCCTTCTCTCTGGCCATTTTAAGCATTCTGGGTACACGGGTGCCTTTAAGTCTTAAGGTGTTTTTAACGGCTTTAGCCATTGTTGACGACCTGGGTGCCATTCTGGTAATTGCCATATTCTACAGTCACGAAATCCAATGGATATTTCTTTCAATTGCATTCGCTTTGCTTATTATACTTTTCCTGGCAAATTATTTTGATATTCAAGCCATCACGCTATATACAGGCATAGGCTTTGTTATTTGGTTCCTGTTCCTGAAATCAGGGATTCATCCTACCATAGCCGGCGTTTTAATTGCTTTCTCCATTCCCGCCAGACCAAAAGTGCATATCAACGAGTTTATTCCTAAAATAAAACGAAAACTCGAGCACTTCTCAAATCTGCCAAAGGACGATACGAATTTTGTTTTAAGTAACGAGCAACTGGCAGCTATCGACCATGCCGAAGAACTGGTTCTAAAAGTTCAAAGCCCACTACAGCGAATAGAACACCATTTAAGTGGTGTGGTAAATTACATTATTTTGCCATTATTTGCTTTATCCAATGCAGGTGTTACCATTTTGGCTCCTGGCTCACCACTGGCTTCTATAACAAGTGTTTTCACAACCCTATCGCTCATTATTGCCATAAGCCTCATTTTTGGAAAAATGATAGGAATATCATTATTCTCGTGGTTGGCAGTTAAATTTAGACTGGCAGTTAAACCTAAAAAAGTATCCTGGCTGGCATTTATCGGGCTAGGGTTACTGGGAGGAATTGGCTTTACTATGTCGTTGTTTATTGCTGGACTCGCCTTTGTATCACCTGAATTACAAGACCAGGCCAAAGTCGGTATCTTTGTTGGCTCAATCCTTTCTGGATTTGCCGGATTTTTTGTTTTGAAATATGCCTTAAAGAAAACCTCTAAATAACAGCACAAAAAAAGAGGCTGTCTCATAAGTTTTTTTA